>DASTZI010000058.1:0-22233 GCA_035764385.1 Vicinamibacterales bacterium | reverse complement strand
GAGTCTCTCGGACTCGTTATCACGCGTCGGCAGTTCGGCGTGCTCGTGGGCGCCGGCATCACGATGATGCTGCCGGAGGTCGCCAACGCGGTCGCGGTCACCGAACAGGAAGTGAACATCAAGACGCCCGACGGCACTGCGGATGCCTACTTCGTGCATCCAGCAACCGGTACGGCGCCAGGCGTGCTGGTGTGGCCCGACATCTTCGGGCTGCGGCCGGCGTTCCGCCAGATGGCGAAACGGCTCGCGGAGACCGGCTACTCGGTGGTCGTGGTCAACCCGTTCTATCGCGTCCAGAAGGCGCCGACGGCCGCACAGGGCTCGGCGACGCCCATTCCGCAGCTGATGCCGCTGGCGCAGGCGCTCAACGAGACCACGCAGATGACCGATGCGAAGGCGTTCATCGGCTGGCTCGATCAGCAACAGTCCGTGGCCAAGAACCGCAAGGTCGGTACGCAGGGTTACTGCATGGGCGGGCCGATCGCCTTCCGCACCGCAGCCGCGGTGCCCGGTCGCGTCGGTGCGGTTGCGTCATTCCACGGTGGCGGCCTCGTGACCGACATGCCGAACAGCCCGCATCTGCAGGCCGCGAAGACGAAGGCGCAGTTCCTCATCGCCATCGCCGCCAACGACGACATGCGGTCGCCCAACGAGAAAAACGTGTTGAAGGAGACGTTCGGTAACGCGAAGCTGCCCGCCGAAATCGAGGTGTACACGGGAGCGGCGCACGGCTGGTGTCCTCCGGATTCACAGGTTTACAACGAGCCGCAGGCGGAAAAGGCCTGGAGCCGTCTGCTCGCCCTCTACGGGAAAGCCCTCGGCACAAACAGCTAGAGCACCGAAGGGACTTGGGTTTGGGACCGGGGACTGGTGACCCCGGGTCCCAGGCTCGAGTCCTAGCCTCCATCCCCTAGTCCCTCTAGTCCCTAGTCCCTAGTCCCTAGTCCCTCCCGTTGCGGGGTTCGACGCGCGTTGTCGCGTTAGCTGTCAGCGGAGAGGACCATGAAGCCCATTTACTACGTGATCGGCGGCACCACCAAGATTCTGTCGTTCGCGATGTTTGTCTCCATGTCAGCCCATGGAAGCAGCGTCGTCAGCCAGCCCGACGGCAAGCGTCTGTTCGAGCGTGAGACCTTCGCCGGCAACGGACGAACGTGCAGCACGTGTCACACCAGCGCGACCGGCACGATCTCGCCAATGGACGCGCAGAAGCGCTTCAACGGGAACGCGCGCGATCCGTTGTTCGTGCATGACGGCAGCGATGACGGAAACGGCAAGGGCGTGTCGCGGATGCTGAAGGACGCAACGGTCCTCGTCGAGATTCCTCTGCCCTCAAACGTCAGCTTGGCCGACGACCCGACGGCACGCTCGGTCGTTGTCCGACGTGGCATTCCTTCGACACTCAACACGCCGGCTCTCGATCGCGTTTTGATGATGGACGGGCGACAGCCCGATCTCGCGTCGCAGGCGGCGAGTGCGATTGCGGGACACGCGCAAGCGAAACGTACTCCGACGGACGCCGAAATCCGGGGTATCACCGACTTTGAAGCCACCGACGACGCGTTCTTCAGCTCGCCGGCGCTACGCGAATTCGCGCACGGCGGGGCTGCGCCGCGGCTGCCGCAAGGCCATACCGCTGCAGAGCAGCGAGGCCGGCGGTTCTTTGAGGATGTGAGCGATCTCCAGGACTTCAAACACGGTGCGTGCGCGGCCTGCCACAGCGGTCCGATGCTGAACGAAACCAACGAACTGTTGTTCGCTGTTGGCAAAGTTCCAGTCCACACCCGTTTCCAGAGCGTGCGTGTGTCGGAGCTGAACGACGCACACAATCCGATGCACGAATACGTGTTCACCAATCCCGACGGTACGACGACGCGGCTGATGTCGCCGGATCCCGGGCGTGCGCTGATTACCGGCATCGGAAAGGAATCCGGTCTGTTTGACAACGTGAACGCGTTCAAAATCCCCACGCTGTGGGGCGTCAGCAGGACCGCGCCGTACTTCCACGACAACTCGGCGCGGACGCTCGAGGATGTCGTCGCCCATTACAACAAGTTCTTCGAAGTTGCCACTGATCTCGACGGCCCAGGACCCAAGGGGCCGCTCGTCGTTCTCACGCAGGACGACCAGGCCGACATCGTCGCTTACCTGAAGTTGCTGAAGTAACGCGTGCTGGACAAGGCAGGAGGTGTGTGATGGTCACGTCGCGTCAAAAAGCTCTCGTGCAGGAAAGTTTTGCTTCGATCGCGCCAATCCTCGGGGATGTAACAGCACTCCTCTACGCGCGCATATTCGAACTCGATCCGGCCGCCAGGCGTCTCTTCCCGCAAGACATGGCTTCGCAATACCGCAAGGTGTCGCAGATGCTGACTGCTGCGGTGAAAGGGCTCGATCATCTCGATCAACTCGTGCCAGTCCTGCAGGATCTGGGACGGCGCCATGCGGCCTATGGCGTGACGCAAAGTCACTACGACACGGGCGGAGCGGCGCTAATGTGGACGTTGGAAAAAGGGCTTGGTTCGGCGTTTACGCCGGAGTTGAAGGAAGCATGGGCTTCGGTATGGGGACTCCTCACGACGACGATGTACGAGGCGACGGGCCTGGAGACAGCTGCGGCGTGAAGAGTAGACAGCTGCGGCGTGAAGAGTGCGGCGATGCGAGGATCGCGGAGCCAGAGTGCTCCCCACATCGACACACCGACCGCGATTGGAAACAGGAACCAGGGATCCTCGACCCTGACCTGAGTCGCGGTCGCTCCTCCGAGATACCCCGTGAGGAGCAGCGCGCCGATCGGCGCGCTGCGCGGGATCACGTAGGCCAGTAGACACACGAGCTCAACTGGTGCGGCATACTACCACCGTGCAATCGTGGCGGACGGTGGTGTTGCTCGCGATCGCGTGCGCCAGTACATCCGTGTGTTCGCGTAGCGAAGTCGACAACAGCGGGCGATCGCAACCGGTAGAAATCGAACGCCTTCGAACCGAAGCTGATCGAGGCGACGCGACCGCGCAACACACGCTGGCGATTCGGTATTTCACAGGTGATGGCGTACCGCAGGACTTTCGCGAAGCGGCCTCATTGATCCGCAGAGCTGCCGATCAGGGTCTCGCGGCGGCGGAGAGCGATCTAGGGGAGTTGTACAAGACGGGCCTTGGTGTCTCCGTCGATTACGAGCAGTCGGTTGCGTGGTTCCGTGCAGCGGCAGAACAGGGGAGTGCGCTCGCCCAATACAACCTCGGGCTGGCGTACCGCGATGGTCAAGGGGTGGCGTGGAACTCCGTCGATGCGGCCGCGTGGTTTCGCAAGGCCGCCGAACAAGGCGACCGCGACGCGCAGTATGCGCTTGGCAGCGCGTTCCTCACGGGCGTTGGCGTCCAACAGGATCGCGCCGCCGCCGCGGACTGGTATCGGAAGTCCGCCGAACAGGGCCTGACGCAAGCTCAGTACATGCTTGGCCTCCAGTACGCGAGAGGCGATGGTGTTGCACGAGACGCGGTTACGGCGCTCCATTGGCTCGATCTCGCGTCTGCGAACTCGACGCGTCAGCGCCATCAGAAGTACGCGGCCGCGCGTGACGCGGTTGCGACGGGCGGCACCCCCTAGGGAAACAGTGTGTCGCGATGGGCGTCGAGATAATCCGCGACGCAGCGATGTCCCTTGGCGTTGAAATGTTCGTCGTACGGGTAGTACTCGTCGTCCCCGCCACACTCACGGACAACATCTGACACGTTGACAAACGGAAGGCTCCGGCTGGCAGCATAGGTGCTGAGCCGTTTCAGCGGCAGCGCCAGATCGAGCGGCACCGCCTTGCCTCCGGGGTAGTTCGCACGAATCGCGCGCTCCACCGCCAACCGTCCGTACGGAAACGGATACGGCTCGATCATCGCAACGATCAGCCGAGCGCCCCTCTGTTCGACTGTCTCCTTCATCAGATCGAGGGCTCTGAACGTCGCCGTCCATCCTTCTTCCACCGGCGGAATGACGGCGGGGACATACGGCCAGAACTGGTTATCGATGCAGCGGAATTCAGAACCGCCGCGTGTCAGGTACATGTCACCGACCTGGCGAAGCTTGGACCAGAAGATGGAACCCGTGAGCTCAACCGGAGCCCGGCACGGCGGCGCGCTCTCCGTCATCTCTTCGAAGGCGACCCCGGCTTGATCGCGCAAATCGTTACCGATGAAGACGAAATACATCACATACGCCGGCCGCAATTTCGAGAGCTGACGCAGGGCGGCGAGGTCCATCGTCGAATCGTTGTTCAGATACCGTTCGACGCTCCCCGGGTTCCAGCCGGCCACCCCGCATGCCCACACGTCAAAACGTTCGCCGAAGCGGCCGTGCCGCAGCCGTGAATGGAACGTCTCTCTCAGGTCCAGCTGCATCGCTTCAATGAACGAATCGCCGAGAAACAGGACCGCTGGCCGTGACGAGATTGGATAATCCAGATCATCGTGACATCCGATGTTGTTCCAGCGTCCCTTCACAAGAAACTCGACCGTTCTGCCGTTCTGTCCTGCCCAGAGCCACGATTTGCCGGCCACGTGAAACGGGAGGTCAATGATCTCGTCGTCGTATTGCCCACTCACGATTCCGGACGTTTTCACCGGAAGCTTGGCGAGCTCAGCGGGTGTGAGATTCGTGTAGAAGAGGGACCGGCGCGCTTCGAGCGCCTCCATCGCCATGTCGGCGGCTGCGAGCGAGAGCGCCGTTGAGACCACAGTAACGAAGACGATCGCCAGCGCGTGCTTCATGGGCGTCGGTGATGATATGAGGCCTGTTGCCGGTTGGGTGGAGTCATCGGGTCGATCGATAATTTCTGAGGCGTAGGTGCCATGCGTGTAAGGCGAATGGCGTCAAAGAATTCGACCGATTACGCCGATACCAAAAACTGAAGTATGCCACCGAAAGGATCCACAGGACGTCGCCGCGCTGCCGCCGCCAAGAAGCGGGAGCCGATCGAGATCGTGGTGCGCCGCGGAGCGATCCGCCGCTTCGACGCGCTGAAGACCCGCACCTCTGAGCTGCCAGTGGTCGTCACGTGGGATCGTCGCACCGACGAGCGCCGGGACGACGACGCAACGGGCGCCAAGGGCAACGGCCGCCAGGCCGACCGGCGGCGCAAACCGCCTTTTACATGGGACCTCGCGGACTTCGTGGTCGTCGAACCGGTGAAGTCCCGGAAGGCGCCGCGCAAAAAGACCACACGAAAGTAACGAACGGGACTCGCGGGTGGCCTCGCAGACAATCTGATACGCTCGATTTCAGGTGGTCATTCCTTTTGACTACGCGCTGGCACTCGTCTCGGGCGCGCTGCTGGCGCTGAGTTTTCCACGGTACGGTCATCCGGCATTCGCCTGGATCGCGCTGGTTCCGCTGCTGGTCGCACTGACTGGCTGGAACGGTCGAACGCCGAGCATCGGCGAAGGACGCGGCGCGTCGGGCCAACCGCCGCTGCGGGCCTTTCTCCTCGGCCTCGCATCAGGATTCGTCTACTTCGCCGGCACGCTCTACTGGACCGGAACGGTGATTCGCACGTTCGGCGGCATTCCGCTTCCGGCCGCCGCCCTCGGCGTCGTCCTTCTGGCGCTGTATCAGGGTTTTTTTCCTGCGCTCTTTGCGCTGCTCGCGAGCCGGTTGATCGCGCGCGCGGGTATCGGGGGACTCCTGTTCGCTCCCGCGGCGTGGGTCGCCACCGAATTCTCCCGGGGCGTTGTGCTCGGCGGGTTTCCCTGGGTGCTGCTTGGCAGCAGTCAGGTCACGGTCTTACCCGTCGCTCAGCTCGCGAGCGTCGTCGGCGTCTACGGCGTTTCGGGGCTCGTCGCATTGATCAACGCGACCATTGCGTACGCCACGCTCACCACCGGGAGACGACGGATCGCTTCAATCGCGACGGGAGCCGTTGTGCTGGTTGCGACGGCAGTGTGGGGAACGCTGCGCATTGCCGACGGCACGTTGACCCGCGTGGGCACTCCGATTCGCGTCGCAATGATTCAGGCGAACATCCCGCAGGAAGACAAATGGAAAGCCGGTGAGGCGCGCCGTATCTTCACGACCTATATCGCGATGACCCGCGACGCCGCTAAGCGTGGAGCCGAGTTCGTCATCTGGCCCGAATCGGCGACGCCATTCATGTTCGAGCGCGACCCCGTCGGCCAGGAGGCGCTCCGTACGCTCGCGCGCGAGCTGAAGGTGCCGATTCTGTTCGGCAGCGACCAGGAGGTGACGCAACCTGAGCCGGCGCTTTACAACGCGGCATTTATGGTCGCGCCTGACGGCCGGACGGCGGCCGTCTATCGGAAAATTCATCTTGTCCCGTGGGGCGAATTCATTCCGATGAAGCGCCTGCTGTTTTTCGTCTCGCCACTCGTGGACAGCTTTACCGATTTCTCGCCGGGCACCTCGATGGTGATGTTGCCTGTCGGCTCACACCTGACCAGTACCGCTATCTGTTACGAAGTTGTCTATCCGTCGCTCGTGCGGCAGGCGGTCCTGGCCGGCAGCCAGCTGCTCACAACGATCACCAACGATGCGTGGTACGGTTACTCGTCGGCGCCGTACCAGCATTTCGCGCTCGCGTCGATGCGGGCGATCGAGCAGGGGCGCTACCTGGCGCGCGCCGCCAACACCGGGATCAGCGGCATCGTCGATCCGTACGGACGCATCGTGCGGCAGTCGGGTATCTTTGAGCAGGTTGCGCTCGTCGAGGAGGCGCGCTTTCTCACCGTCCGAACGATCTATTCGCGGATTGGCGACGTCATCGCGTACGTCGCGATCGCGATCGTGGCGATTGGACTTGTGGCCCTTCGGAGGTAGACAGTGGCTGTTGCGATTGAAGATCTCACCAGGCGCTATGAAGACCTGAACAAGCGCGCGCTCGAGCTGCGGAGGCATCTTTGAAGGCGCTCGTCTCGATGAACAGCTCGGCGAAGTAGAGTCGCGGATTTCCTCGCCCGACTTCTGGAGCAATCAGGCGGAGGCGCAGAAGGTGATGCAGCGCCGCCGACGGCTCGACGAAGACAAAACCCTCCTCCAATCGCTCAAACGCCGCGGCGATGACATCAGCGTGCTCATCGAATGGGCCGGCGCCGGTGAGGACGTCAATGCGGATCTCGCGCGCGCGCTCGAGGAGCTGCAGCAGGAAGTCGACGGCGCGGAGACGCGCAAGATGCTCTCCGGCGAGCACGACACGGCCAACGCGATCGTGACGATCCATCCGGGGGCGGGCGGCACCGAATCGCAGGACTGGGCCGAGATGTTGCTGCGCATGTACATGAAATGGTCGGAGCGACGAGGCTTCAAGCGGGAAGTCATCGATTACCAGCCCGGTGAAGAGGCGGGTCTCAAGAGCGTCACGTTCATGCTCGCTGGCGATTACGCATTCGGCCTGATGTCGGCGGAAGCCGGCGTCCATCGTCTCGTTCGCATTTCGCCATTCGACCAGGCGGCGCGGCGCCACACGTCCTTTGCCTCCGTCTTCGTCTGGCCGGAGCTGCCCGAGGACGTCGACATCGACATCGAGGAGAAGGACCTGCGGATCGACACGTATCGTTCCAGCGGGGCGGGCGGTCAGCACGTCAACGTCACCGATTCGGCTGTCCGGATTACGCACCTGCCGACGGGCATCGTCGTCTCATGTCAGAACGAGCGATCGCAGCACAAGAACCGCTCGCAGGCGATGAAGGTGCTCAAGGCGAGATTGTTCGATCTGAGGACGAAGGAACAGGCGTCGAAACTCGAACAGATCGCCGGCGCGAAAAAGGAGATTGGCTTTGGCAGTCAGATCCGCAGCTACGTGTTACAGCCCTATCAGATGATCAAGGACCACCGGACGAAGATGGAGGTCGGCGACGTCAACCGTGTGCTCGACGGCGACCTGGATCCCTTCATCAAGACCTATCTGCTCAAGAAGGCAAGCGGTACACTCGGCGCTCCGGCAACGGCCGATGAAGATTAAAGGGCTGATCCTCGCGCTCGCCGCCGCGGTCGCCATTGCCGCGGCACCATCCGCACCGTCACGGTTGACGGTGGTCGAGGCCTCTATCCCCGACCTGCAGCATGCGCTGCAGCAGCGTCGCGTGACCTCGCATGACCTCGTGCAGCAGTACCTCACGCGCATCGCGCTGTACGAGGATCGGCTGAACGCGATCGTTTACGTGAACCCGCGCGCGTTCGAGGAGGCCGATGAACGGGATCGAGAGCGGGCCGCCGGGCGCAGCCGCGGTCCACTGCACGGCATTCCGATCGCGCTGAAAGACAACATTCAGACGCGCGATATGCCGACGACCGGCGGCGCGCTCGCGTTCGCGGGATTGATGCCGCCGTACGATGCGACCGTCGCGAAGAATCTTCGCGAGGCCGGCGCGATCATCATCGCCAAGACGCAGCTGACGGAGCTGGCCAACTGGGTCACCGTCGGCATGCCCGCCAATTACAACAGCCTGAATGGCTACGGCATGAACCCGTACGATCCTCGGCGCGATCCGCGCGATGGCCTTGCCGATGGACGGCCGGTGCTGACGACGGGCGGCTCGAGTTCCGGCGTCGGTACGTCGGTGAGTTTCTGGGCCGCAAATGTCGGCACCGAGACATCCGGTTCAATCCTCAGTCCCGCGAATCAGAACATGCTGGCCGGCATCAAGCCGACGGTTGGTCGCGTGAGCCGCTACGGGATCATTCCCATCACCGCCGACCAGGACACCGCCGGGCCGATGGCGCGCTCGGTCACCGACGCCGCAATTCTGTTTGGCGCGCTCGAAGGCGCCGCGCCGGATCCCAACGATCCTGCGACGTCAGCATGTTCGCCCCCATCCGGCCGCGACTACACCCGTTTTCTCGATCGCAATGCGCTCAAAGGCGCGCGCCTCGGCGTGCCGCGTGCGTTTTTTTACGACGCGGTCGCCTCTGGGAGCTCGTTGACCCCGCGCGGTGGGTTGACGATGGAGCAGAAGCAGGTGATGGCGGATGCGATCGCGGAGTTGAAGGCGCAGGGCGCCACGGTGGTCGATCCGGCCGACATCCCGAGCATCGTCGACTGGGACCCCGCGCGGAATTTCCTCGACTGGCCCGTGTGTTCGGGACCGGACAACGCCAAAGGGAAGGACGACAACTGCACGACGACCTATAAGTACGGAATGAAGCGCGACTTCAGTCGCTGGCTCGCGCTGCTTGGCGATGCGGCGCCGCTGAAATCGCTCACGGAGCTGCGCGCCTGGAACGAGGCGCACCGCAGTGCGGGCACGCTGAAATACGGCCAGTCGAATCTGGATAACGCGGACGAGATCGATCTCACAACCGACCGTGCGCGGTACGAAGCCGACCGGCGAAAAGACCTGCTAGTTACCGCGAAGCATGGCATCGACGAAGTCATGAAGTCGAAACAACTCGACGCCTTGCTGTTTCCGGCGCAGAACGGCAACGGCATTGCGGCGCGCGCGGGATATCCGTCGGTCATCGTCCCGTTCGCGACCGTTCCGAACAACGGGCCGCCCACATTTCCCCAGGGCTTCAACCCGAAGCCTGCGCCCTTTGGCGTGACGTTCACCGGGATGGCCTGCAGCGAGCCGCGTTTGATAGCGTTGGCGTACGCGTTCGAGCAGGCTACGAAAAAGCGTGTGCCCCCACCGCAGTTTCCATAAACACGAACGCCCAGATTCCTTCGTGGTTATTGATCGTTGGATGCGGGAGCGACGGCGGGAAGTACAGATGCACCCTGTGGCTGGGTGCCGTTGATGAACGCTTCGTCGATGCCGTTATCGAGCTTGACGAACACGATGTTACCCGGCGCCTCGAATTCCGGCGGATTCTTCCGGTCAGCCCGCGTGTCGATGTAGGCCTTCATGAAGTCCATCCAGATGGGAAGCGCCGCGACTGCGCCCGTCTCGTTGCCGCCGAGCGGCTTCTTCTCGTCGTAGCCGACCCACACGCCTACCGTGATGTTCGGATCGAATCCGATGAACCACGCATCGGTGTACTCGTCCATCGTTCCCGTCTTCCCGGCGAGCGGCCAATCCAGGGTCTTGGCTGCGGCGGCGGTGCCCCGCAGGACGACGCCGCGCATGAGGTTCGTCATGACGTAGGCGGTGTCGGCGCGGATCGCTTCGTGAGGCTCCGGACGGTTCTCCTCGATGATGTTCCCCTCACGATCGGCGACGGTGACAATCGAATACGGACGCATGCGGACGCCCTGGTTGGGAAACGCCGTGTACGCGCTCGTCATATCCCACAGCGTCTCTTCCACCGACCCCAGGGCCAGCGAGAGGTACGGGGGCATGTTCGCTGGCAGGCCAAAACGCGAGGCGACCTTGATGACATTCGCCGGTCCGAGCTCGGCCAGCGCCTTGACGGCGGGAATATTCCGCGAGTCTTCAAGCGCCCAGCGAAGTGTGACGGGACCTTCGTACTTGCGGTCGTAATTCAGCGGCTCGTACCGCGGCTGATTTGGCCCTGCTTCATAGGAGACGGGTTCGTCTACGAAGATGGAAATTGGTGTGTAGCCGCGGTCGATCGCGGTCGTATAGATAAACGGCTTGAACGACGACCCGACCTGGCGTTTCGCCTGCGTGGCGCGGTTGAATTTGCTTCGCGCGAAATCGAAGCCACCCACCATCGCGCGCACCTGTCCGGTTCGATTGTCGATCGCGATGAGGGCGCCTTCGACCACCGGATCCTGCTCGAGCGCAACCATCTGCGGTACGCCACCCTGCACCGTGCGGACTTCGACCTGCACGACGTCGCCCACATTCAGGAAATCAGCGGCGGCTGTCTTGCGCGTCCACGTGAACGCGCTCTTGGGCAGGTCGACTTCCTTTGTGCCAATGCGGAGCCTGGCGCTGCCATTTCCACCCTTCTTCGGCGATACGGCGGTCACCAGCGCCGGCACGATATCGCCTTCGAGAATGGGCCGGCTCCAGCGGTCGGTTGTGAACGTCGCGAGCGAACGTTTTTCGGCGACGATGTTCCGCACCTTGCGGAAGCCGCTGTGCCGCTTGTCGAGCGCACGCAGACCCCGATCGACGGCGCGATTGGCCGCTTCCTGCAGTTCGGCATCGAGGGTGCTCTGCACCTGAAGGCCGTTCTGATAGAGCGCATCGGCGCCGTATGCCTGCTCGAGCGTCTTTCTGATTTCTTCAGCGAAGTACGGTGCGACTGATGGTTCGGGACGCGGCTGGCCCTGGAGCACCAGCGGACGCTCCTGTGCGTCGCGCGACTCCTCGTCCGAAAGGAAGCCCTCCTCGGCCATCCGCTGAAGCGCATAGTTGCGCCGCATCAACGCCGCCTTCGGGTTGACGAAGGGGCTCAGCCGTCCAGGCGCCTGAATGATGCCCGCGATCACCGCCGCCTCTTCTACGGTGAGGTCTTTCGCTGGCTTGTCAAAGTAGAGTCGCGAGGCGGCCTCGACGCCGTACGCGCCGTGGCCAAGATTGATCTGATTCGCGTAGAGCGTGAAGATTTCGGGCTTCGTGAACCGCTTCTCGATCTGGATCGCGACGATCCATTCCTTGATCTTCCGCTCTGGTGACATCTCGAATCTGCCACCGGCCAACTGATACTGCTGCAGGAACACGTTGCGCGCGAGCTGCTGCGTGATCGTGCTCGCCCCCTGCCGTTTGCCGGTGAGGAGGTCCTTGAGCACGGTGATGGCCACGCGCGTCATGCTGACGCCGAAATGCTCGTTGAAGCCCGCATCTTCGGTCGCGATAATCGCGTTGCGGAGATTGGGCGATATCTGGTCGTAGCCGACGACGATGCGGCGCTCGGTGGCAAACTCGGCAACGGTCTGTCCATCCCGCGCGAGGATGCGGGTGATGGTGTTCGGACGGTAATCATCGAGCCGAGCACTGATTTCCGGGACGTCGCCAGCAAACGCCACCAGGACACCGCTGAAGGTGCCCAGCAACGCGGCGAACAGGAAGAGGAGGACGATGCCGACCTGGGCAACCCGAAGGGCAATGCGTCGCTTCGGCTGCGGCTGTTCTTCTTGCACTCCTCGCAATATAGCAAACAAACGCAGCAAGTTAGCGGCAACCTCCACGTAAAAGTTGACTGAGCTTCACTCAGATTTGATAATGGGACCAGCCTAAACATTTCATCCGGCGCATTGCGGACGTGACAGTTCGCGCCGCCCCACGCGCGACCGCGACAGAGGACGTGAAGACATGAGCAAAATCATCGGCATCGACCTGGGCACCACCAATTCCGTAGTTGCCGTTATGGAAGGCGGCGAACCGGTCGTCATCACGAATCCGGAAGGGAGCCGGCTGACACCTTCCGTGGTGGCGTTCACGAAAACGGGCGAGCGGCTTGTCGGACAAGTTGCCAAACGTCAGGCGGTGACCAACCCCGAAAACACGGTCTTCTCCATCAAGCGCTTCATGGGGCGTCGGTTCACCGAGGTCACTGAAGAAATGAAGATGGTGCCCTACACCGTTGTCGCGGCATCCAACGGTGACGTCCGCGTGAAGATCGGCAACGAGGAGTACGCCCCACCACAGATTTCCGCGATGGTGCTGCAGAAGCTGAAGCAGGCGGCGGAGGAGTATCTCGGCACGCCGATCACCCGGGCGGTGATTACGGTCCCGGCGTATTTCAATGACGCCCAGCGCCAGGCGACGAAGGAAGCCGGAAAGATTGCCGGTCTCGAGGTGATGCGCATCGTCAACGAGCCGACGGCGGCAGCCCTCGCCTACGGTCTCGACAAGAAGAAGGACGAAACGATCGCTGTCTACGACTTTGGCGGCGGCACCTTCGACATTTCGATCCTGGAGGTCGGCGAAGGGGTCGTCGAGGTGAAGGCGACCAACGGCGATACGCACCTTGGCGGCGACAACCTGGATCAGCGCGTGATCGAATGGATCATCGCCGAGTTCAAGAAGGACGAAGGGATCGATCTCAGCAAGGACCGTATGGCGCTCCAGCGGCTGAAGGAAGCCGCGGAGAAAGCCAAGATGGAACTGTCCACGGTGATGGAAACCGATATCAACCTGCCGTTCATCACGGCGGATCAGAGCGGTCCGAAGCACCTGCAGATGAAGTTGACGCGTGCGAAGTTCGAGCAACTGGTCGACGATCTGCTGCAGAAAACGGTTGGTCCGACCAAGCAGGCGTTGAGCGACGCGGGATTGGATTCGTCGAAGATCGACGAGGTCGTCCTTGTTGGCGGCTCCACGCGCATTCCGCGCGTGCAACAGATCGTCAAGGAACTGTTCGGCAAGGATCCGCACAAGGGCGTCAACCCGGACGAAGTGGTCGCCGTCGGCGCCGCGATCCAGGCGGGCGTGCTCGCCGGCGAAGTCAAGGATCTGCTGCTGCTCGACGTCACGCCGCTGTCACTTGGGATCGAAACGCTTGGCGGCGTCATGACCACGCTGATTCCGCGCAATACGACCATTCCGACGCGCAAGAGCGAGGTGTTCTCGACCGCGGCCGACAGTCAGACGAGCGTCGAAGTGCACGTCCTGCAGGGGGAGCGGCCGCTCGCACGCGACAACCGCACGCTCGGTCGGTTCCAGCTCATTGGCATCCCGCCGGCGCCGCGCGGCGTGCCACAGATCGAGGTGACCTTCGACATCGATGCCAACGGCATCGTCAACGTGTCGGCGAAGGATCTCGGTACGGGCAAGGAACAGAAGATCACGATCACCGCATCCAGCGGCCTCAGCAAGGAAGAGGTCGACAGGATGATGAAGGATGCCGAATCGCACGCCGAGGACGACAAGCGGCGGAAGGAGGAAATCGAGGCGCGCAACCGCGCTGACCAGGCGGTGTACGCCGCCGAGAAGATGCTGCAGGACATGGGTCCGAAGCTGTCGGCCACCGACAAGGCCGCCGTCGAAACCGCAATCGAGCAGTTGAAGAGCGCGATCTCGTCCAACGATACCGCCGCGATGAACCGCGCGATGGAGCAGTTGACGCAGGCGCAGCACCATGCGGCGGAGGCGCTTTATAAGAACGCAGGTGCCGCCGCGGGTTCAGGGGGGTCAGAAGGTTCAGAGGGTTCAGAAGGTGCCGGTTCTGCGGGTTCGGGTTCGCAAGGTGCGCAGGCTGGGCAGGGCGACGTCATCGACGCGGAAGTTGTCGATGAGGAGAAGAAGTAACTCCGGAGCACGTGGGGGCCGGCTTTAGCCGGCCCAAGTGGGCATGGACCTCTACGTCATCCTCGGTCTCGAGCACGGTGCGAGCGAATCGGAAATCAAGCGCGCGTACCGGCGGCTCGCCCGGCGGTTTCACCCGGATATCAATCCAGGCGACCGGACGGCCGAGGCTCGTTTCCGGCAAATCCTCGAGGCGTACGAGACGTTGATCGATCCGGAGCGGCGTTCACGATACGACTCCGGCTCACCGCAAGGCGGCGACCGCCCGACGAGCGGTTTCGAAGGGTTCGATTTTTCGGGTCTCGCGGGCGATCATGCGGCCACCTTCGGTGATCTCTTCGCTGAGGTCTTCACCGCTCGCGGCCACCAGCGGCCCACACCCGAGCGTGGCGTCGATCTTCATCAGACGCTGACGCTGTCGTTTGACGAGGCGTTCAACGGCGCGCACCGGACAGTAACCGTCACGCGGCGAGAGACGTGCCGGACCTGTGCGGGAACCGGGGTGACGCGCCTGACCACGAGCGCGTGTCTCGTGTGCCAGGGTGCCGGCTCGGTGCGCACCGTTCGGGGCCACATGGTGTTTTCGCGCGGCTGTCCCGGTTGCGGGGGAACCGGCCAGCAGCGGCCGCGCGTGTGCGAGCCCTGTGGCGGCACCGGTCACATCACACGCACCGAAGCGGTGCAGATCCGAGTCCCCGCTGGAGTTGGGGATGCCGACCGAGTGCGCATACCCGGCAAGGGGAACGCAGGGCTGCGCGGCGGAGAACCGGGTGACCTCTATATCACGGTGCAGGTGTCGCCACACCCGTTGTACCGCCGTGAAGGCGACGATCTGCACATCACCATGCCTGTGGCGATTCACGAAGCGGCGCTTGGCGCGCGCATCGAGGTGCCGACCCCCGATGGCGGGGCACGAGTGCGCGTGCCGCCGGGTACGCAGTCGGGCCAGCGGTTCCGTCTTCGCGAGCGGGGCGCCCCGTCAATCCGCGACGGACATCGTGGAGATCTCGTCGTCGAAGTGAAGCTGGTATTGCCGAAGCTGCTCGACGAGCGATCGAAGGAACTGCTGCGCGAGTTCGGGCGCATCAACGGCGAGAACCCGCGCGAGTCGCTTGCCGATCGGGGCGTGGACGGACAGTGATGGCGAAGCGGGCTGGCGGCAAGGCGTACTACATGATCAGCGCGGTATCGCAGAAGTACAACATCCACCCGCAGACACTCCGTCTCTACGAACGCGAAGGGCTGCTGAAGCCGTCGCGCACGGAAGGTAACACCCGGCTCTATTCCGAAGAAGATCTCGAGCAGCTGGAAACGATCCTGACGCTGACGCGCGATCTGGGCGTCAACCTGGCGGGGGTCGAGATCATCCTCAACATGAGGCGCAAGATCGAACAGATGCAGGGCGAGGTCAACGAGTTCATGGATTATGTGAAGCGTGAGCTCGCTCGCGGCATCGACGACTGGGAGCAGCGACTCGGCACGGCGCTCGTCAAATCGTCGCCGACGGATCTGGTGCGCCGCACGCCTCCGCCTCAGGCTGACGCCCAAACGGAAAAATCAAAGATGAAGAAATGATTTGTGATTTGTGATCGGTTACCATCTCTCGTGCCCTGCCCAATCTGCGACGACACCGCATGGAAAACGATTGAGGTCGACGGTGTTTCGCGGGTCACTCGCTGCGAGTGCTGGCATCAGCGAAGCTTTGAATCGCTGCTGAAGCAAGCGCGCGTTCCCAGGCGGTACATTCACTGCGAGCTCTCCAACTTCGACGCCCATTACGACAGCCAGCGCGACGCACTGCGCCGCGCGACGCGGCTGGTGGATCAATTTCCGGTCGTCGACAAGGGGCTGCTTTTCTATGGCGACAACGGCGTCGGCAAGACGCATCTTGCCGTTGCGCTGATGAAGGAAGTGATCCGGCGGAAAGGCGCGCGCGCGGTCTTCTTCGAGACGCGTGACCTGTTGAAGCTGGTGCGCGATACGTACAACAACCAGGTCGAGGCCACCGAGCTCGAGGTGCTGCGCCCTGCGCTCGAGGCTGATTTGCTGGTGCTCGACGACATCGGCGCGGAGAAGAAGTCCGAATGGGTGGAGGAGACGCTCGGCCTCGTCGTCAACACCCGCTACAGCGAACGGCGTCTGACGGTGTTCACCACGAACCTGAAGGACACCGACAATATGGAGCCGAACTCGGTCGCGCTTCAGCTCGGGCTTCGCATTCGTTCCCGCCTCAAGGAAATGTGCGATTGGGTGCATATGGACGGGCCCGAC
Source organism: Vicinamibacterales bacterium (assembly GCA_035764385.1). Lineage (GTDB taxonomy): Bacteria > Acidobacteriota > Vicinamibacteria > Vicinamibacterales > UBA2999 > Gp6-AA40. Next base: position 5,869 of record DASTZI010000058.1, on the reverse strand, counting down.
ACGCGTGAAGTCGGCCCGCACCCCACCGATGCCGACATCGCGCGATGGCAGCAGTCCTCACCCGCATCGCCGAAGAACCGCGCACGCGGCGCGCTGCCACAGCGATCCGCCGGTCAGGCACGCGCCCAGCTCAAATCCCGCGAGCAGGACGGCAAAGCCGACCTGAAATGGCCCGGCGGCCGCGCGGGCACCCGGTAGCCGGCAGCCCGCGGCCGGCAGCCGGTAGCCGGTAGACTGAAAGCGAGTGCTCGGCCTCTACGTCCACATTCCGTTCTGTTCCGCCATCTGCAACTACTGCAACTTCAATCGAGGCCTGTTCGACGCGGAGCTGAAAGAGCTGTACGTGGCCGCGCTGGTGCGCGAGATTGGCTCGCAGGCTGATGGCGCGCCTGCCGACACCATCTACTTCGGCGGCGGCACGCCATCGCTGCTTGAACCTGTTGAGGTCGAAACGATCATCGGCGCATGCCGCCGCGCGTTTACCCTCACTGCCGATGCGGAAATCACGCTGGAGGCCAATCCCGAAACGGTCACGTCAGAACGGCTGGCCGCCTTCCGCGCCGCCGGCGTCAATCGTCTGAGCTTCGGCGTTCAGTCGTTTCGCGACGAGGAGCTTCAGCGTCTCACCCGTTTGCATTCCGCCGCGCGCGCGGCCGACGCGTATGCCATGGCGCGTCGCGCCCGCTTCGACAACATCTCGCTCGATCTGATGATGTGGCTGCCGCAGCAGACTATTCCGCAGTTTCTGGAGTCGGTCGACGCGCTGATCGGACTCACCCCGGACCACGCATCGCTGTACATCCTCGAGCTGTATCCAAACGCGCCGCTTCGCGACGCCATGGCGCGCGGAAAATGGTCGCTCGCGCCCGACGACGACGCCGCGGACATGTACCTTGAAGCGATGGCGCGCCTCGAAGCGGCCGGATACGAACAGTACGAGATTTCAAACGTTGCCAAGCCAGGACGGCAGTCGCGTCACAACCTGAAATACTGGACCGACGGCGAGTGGCTTGGCTTTGGCTGCGGCGCACATTCAACCCGCCGAGGTGTCCGCTGGAAGAATCTCTCGTCGACAGCGGAGTACATCGCGGCTGTGGCATCGGGAGGGCAGCTGGCCGTCGAGCGTCGCGTGTTGAGCGCGCGTGAGGCGCTTGAAGAAGCCCTGTTCATGGGGCTGCGCCTGGCGCGCGGCATCGACGTCAACACGGTTAAAGCCCGATTTGGTGTCGATGTCTGGGATATTTATCGCCGTCAGCTGGAACAATTCCGGGAGGCGGGGGTCTTGATCTATGATGGGCGCCTTTTGCGACTCTCGCGGGCAGGAATGCTTCTTGCCAACGAGATCATGGCCCGGTTTCTTGATTCACCTGTGGTAGATTAACGGCCGTTTGCGAGGAGGCTCGAAGATGCGACGACTGTCCGGCGTTCTGTTAGCGTGTGCGATGTTCCTGATCCCGGCGTTTTCGCACGGTCACGGCGATCTGTTCGCACAGGCAGCGCCGCAGAAGACGACCTTTACCGGCGACGTCGTGGTGATGGCGTTCTCGATCAACCCGGATAAGACGGCGGATTACGAGAAGGTGCTCGCGACGTTGAAGGACACTCTCTCGAAATCCGAGGCGCCCGAGGCGAAGCAGCAGCTGGCGGGATGGAAGGTGATCAAGAACGCGATGCCCAATCCCGACGGCTCCATCGTCTACATTCACATCATCACGCCGGTCGTGAAGGACGCCGATTATTCGATCATGAATAACATCTACGCTGGCGTGAAAGACCCCGCAGAGCAGAAGTCGATTTTCGACCTGTATCGCGGCGCCATGAAGCAGGCCCTGTTCGTCATCCAGGGGCCGCTCGTCGCCGACCTGTCGAAGTAATTTCGCTTTCGGCGAGGCAGGCTGTTCAAGAGCCACGGACGCGCGAGCGTTCGTGGCTCTTTGCATTTACACTGATAGAGCAATGCGGTTGTCGTTGATGGCGTTAACGTTCGTAGTCGGCACAGCCTGTCAGGCGTTCGCGCGCCAGGGCGGCGCGCCGCCCGCTGGCGCGTTGCAGCCGCAGCAGACGTCGCCGCTCCCGGGCGCCACCCCGCAGACACCGAGTGCGCCGCCGGCTCCTGCGCCGCCGGCCGGTCAGAACGTCGTCTCGCCGCCGCCGATGGGGCGAGTGTTCGCGTCCGAACAGGGTTTGATCTTCAACGCCATACGTCCGGACAAGGTGATGGATTTCGAGACCGTGCTGGCCAAGCTGCGCACCGCGCTTGCGGACTCGAAGGATCCGGTCCGAAATCAGCAGGGATGGGGCTGGAAGATTTACAAGGCCGCCGAACCGGGTCCAAACGGCAGCGTGCTCTACGTGTTCGTGATGGATCCGGCGGTGAAGGGTGCCGATTACGGCATCGCAAAGATTCTCGCGGAGGCGTACCCGAACGAGGTGATGGAACTGTACCGGATGTATACGGGCGCATTCGCGACCGCCGGTCAGAGTCTGATCAATCTGCAACCGATTCCTGCGCTCAACGCCAATCCCTCGTCTGCCCCAGCGACCTCCGACGGAGCCCCTGCTGCGCCGGGCTCAGCGCCTCCAACGGCCACGCCGAAACGGTAGAGAGCCCGTCAGCGTTTCGATCAAAAACCGACGTTGAGTCCTGCGTATACGCGGTGCAGGGTCGAGAACAGCGGCGACCCACGCAGTTTCAGCACGCGGTAGTCCACCCGCACGCGCAGCGGACCGGCCAGCGAGATCTTCGCGCCGCCACCGGTGTTGAACACGAGATTCGTTTCCTGATGGGTCTCGCCGAGGCGTTCTCGATATCCGCCCATGCCGGTCGTCCAGTAGAACCGCATGCCTGCCAGCGGAATCGGCGTCTGCACGTAGAAATTCCCCATCCCGGTCTTCAGCGAGGGCGCTGCATGTTCGGTATCTTCATTGGTCGAGGCATATTCGAATTCGGCGCCGACAATGAAAAAACCGACGCCGACGGCGAAACCTTTCGTGGCGTGATTGGCGGGCGTCGTGACGGTGCCGAGAAAGAGCGTGCCGTCGGCAAATGCGGGACGAGAGCACGCCACCAGCAGCAGGCAGATGAGCGGCAGAAGCCGTCGGAGTCGCATGGTTTCGAATGATAATCGACTAGCCTCGATGAATTTCGAATTCAGTCCCGATCAGGAATTGCTGCGCCGCAGCGTACGCGAGTTCGCGGAGACCGAGCTACGGCCTCATGTTCGCGAATGGGACGAGGCGCAGGAATTCCCGCGCAGCCTGTTCCCGAAGCTTGCCGAACTCGGCCTGATGGGAATCCAGTTTCCGGAGGAGTTCGGCGGAGCGGCGATGTCCGCGGTCGACTACTGCATCTGTATCGAGGAGCTCGCGCGGGTCGATCCATCGGTCTCGCTGACTGTGGCGGCGCACAACGGGCTTGGCGCCGCGCATATCGCGATGTTCGGCACCGACGAACAGAAGCGACGATATCTGACGCCGCTCGCACGTGGCGAACAGCTCGCTGCCTGGGGACTCACCGAAGCGTCGGCCGGCAGCGATGCGGGCGCGATGCGCTCGACGGCGGTCCGCGACGGCGATTGCTGGGTGATCAACGGCACCAAGCAGTTCATCACCCACGGCCGCACCGGCGATCTCATCGTCGCGATGGCGGTTACCAACAAACCAAAAGGGAGTCGCGGCATCACCGCCTTCATCGTCGAACGGGGCACGGCGGGATTTCGCGCCGGCAAGAAGGAAGACAAGCTCGGCATGCGTGCGAGCGAGACGAGCGAAGTCATCTTCGAGAACTGCCACGTACCGCCTTCACAGGTGCTCGGCCAGGAAGGACAGGGCTTCATCAACGCCCTGCAGGTGCTCGATGCGGGGCGAATCGGGATTGCCGCGCTCGCCGTCGGTCTCGCACAGGGCTCGTACGAAGCGGCGCGCAGGTACGCATTCGAGCGCCGGCAATTCGGCCAGCCGATCGGCACATTTCAGAGCATTCGCGCCAAGCTCGTCGACAACGCGACTCGGATCGAAGCGGCGCGGCTGCTCACCTATCGCGCCGCGTCGTTGAAGCATGCCGGCAGGCGAACCACGCTGGATGCCGCCATGGCCAAGCTGTATTCCAGCGAGATTGCCGTGCGCATGACCGAAGATGGTGTCCAGATTCACGGCGGGTACGGTTTCGTCAAGGATTACCCCGCCGAGAAGTATTTCCGTGACGTGAAGCTCACCACGATCGGCGAAGGCACCAGCGAGATTCAACGGCTCGTCATCGCCCGGCAGCTCATGGTTCCGCCGTCGCCGTCGGCGTGATGGGCTCGACGCTTGCCGAACGTGTGATCGCGGGCGATCCGCGCGCCGTCGCTCGCGCCATCTCACTCATCGAAGATGAATCCGCGGCTGGGGCGGACCTGGTTCGCGAACTCTACCCGCGCACCGGCCGCGCCTACCTGATCGGCGTTACCGGGCCCCCGGGCGCGGGAAAGAGCACGCTTGTCGATCGGATGACCGGCGAACTGCGCAAGGCGGGGCAGACCGTCGGAATCGTCGCCGTGGATCCCACGAGCCCGTTTTCCGGCGGCGCCATTCTCGGAGATCGCGTGCGGATGGCCGCCCACTTCGGCGACGAGGGGGTGTTCATTCGAAGCATGGCGACGCGCGGCCATCTCGGCGGGCTCGCGCGCGCGACGAGCGACGTGGCGCTCGTTCTCGATGCCGCGGGGAAGGACGTCGTGATCATCGAGACCGTCGGCGTTGGCCAGGACGAGGTGGACATCGTCCGCACGGCTGACGTGTCGATCGTCGTGCTCGTGCCCGGGACCGGCGACGAAGTGCAGGCGCTCAAAGCAGGCATCATGGAAATCGCGGACGTCTTCGTCGTCAACAAGGCCGATCGCGATGGTGCCGATCGCCTCGCGCAATCGGTCGTCGCGATGCTCTCGCTGCAGGCGTTCCATCCTGACGACTGGCGTCCCCCGATCCTCAAGACCGAAGCGACGACCGGAGCAGGCGTGCCCGAGGTCATCGCCGCCGTCGATCGGTTTCGGGCGCACTCGGAAGCGGAGTGGGCGACCCGACGCCGCGAGCGGCAGGAGTATCGGCTACGCGATCTGCTTTCGCACCGGTTTCTGCAGCTGGCAGAGCAGGAGCTTGCGCCCGGTGAGTTTGAGCGACTCGTGGACGGCATCGCCGCACGCCGCATTGATCCGTATTCAGCAGCGGCGGAAATCATCAATCGGTTACGTGGGGCGGGCCTTGCCCCGAGCGAGCGGAGCGAGTCGAGGGGTTCCGCCGAGGAGAGGAATACCGCCGGAGGCGGACCCGCCAAAGCGGTACTCGACCATGTCGGTATCGCGGTTCAGGACATCGATAAGTCGCTCGCCTTTTTCCGGGATGCCCTCGGTCTCGACGTGGAGGTCCCCGAGGATGTCGCGTCGCAGCGGGTCCGCGCGCATTTCATTCCCGTGGGCGAATCGTCCATCGAGCTGCTCGAGGCGACGGCGAGCGACTCGGCCATCGCGAAATACGTCGAGAAGCGCGGGCCCGGTATCCACCACATCACGCTGCGCGTCGGCGACATCGGCGCCGTGCTCGATCAGTTGAAGGCGCGCGGCGTGCGACTCGTCGATCAGGAGCCGCGGCCGGGCGCCGAAGGATCGCTGGTGGCATTCATTCACCCCTCGGCCGCGCATGGTGTTCTCGTCGAGCTGAAACAGAAAGGAGCCTGATGCAGCGAGCACAGATAGGAATCATCGGAGGGTCGGGTCTGTACGACATGGCCGATGTCACCGAACGTGAGGACGTGAAAATCACGACGCCGTTTGGGGAACCATCGGCGCCATATCTGCTCGGCACTTTGCGCGGCAAGCGCGTCGCGTTTCTCGCG
>DASTZI010000057.1:0-16398 GCA_035764385.1 Vicinamibacterales bacterium | reverse complement strand
CCGACCTGTATTACGCGTACGTGGAGAGGCAGTAAGGGCCGGCTGAGCGGGCCCGCTAAAGCCGGCCCCTACGACAGACCCTGCCAGAGCAGCTAGGCGGCGGCCGCCCAGCCGATCACCGCACCGCCGTAGCAGATTGTGGCGATGACTTCCTCGAGATGCTTGATCTGCAATCCGTCATACAGGGTGTGACGGAAGCGATGAGCCCAGTGAAACAGCGACAGCACGCAGAGGCCGAGCAGGACCAGCGCTACGAGCGGGTTGGCGAGCAGCACGCGCATGTGCTCGCGATCGGGCGGGGTCAGCCATCCGAGCGGAAACGCGACGCCAAAGAGAAACACGAGCGCGGGCATCAGCATCGCGGACACGACGCCGCCGGCGCTGAACAGCATCCACAAGAGCGGCTCTGGATGTCGCTTGATCATTGACGTTCCATCCTTCGCTAGAAACGCGGCATTACGATCCGAGCACTAACCAGAACACCAACAGTGACGCTACGAGCCACGCCGCGTAATGCGACACCCCGACAACGCGTTCGGGCACGCGCGTCTTTCCGACATGAACGGCGAGCGCCCTCGGCGCGGCATCGAAGAAGGTGATGGCGTGGTAGACGAGAAACAGGAAGCTGATGACGTTCAGCGCCAGGATGGATGGCCGCGCTGACCAGGCAAGAAATTCCTGATACGCGGCATCTCCCTGCAGCACACCGCGGAACATCAGCAGCAGGTAGACGACGAACCACCCGACGAACAGGCAGCTTCCCTCGCGCAGCACGAACGCGAGATACGACGGCTTCTCCAGCCACCAGTAGGTCGACGGCCGGCGGCGAAGCCAGCGCGGGTGGTAATCGGTATACGTGGGACTGTCGGACATTACGCCCCTCTCGGCATGAAGAACGCTTTCATCGACTCGATGGCGCCGGTGAGCTTGTAGCGCTGAATGGCGCCGGCGGGATCGACATGCTTGGGACAGACCTTCGTGCATTCGCCGACGAATGTGCATCCCCACATGCCCGCGTGCTCCGACAGCACTTCCATGCGCTGCGCGGCCCCTTCATCCCGGTTATCGAGGTTGTAGCGCTGGGCGAGGGCGATGGCGGCAGGCCCGATGAATTTCGGATCGAGCCCGTAGACCGGGCACGCCGAGTAGCACAGCATGCAGTTGATGCACATGCTGAATTGCTTGTATTCGTCGAGCTCCTGCGGCGTCTGGATGTATTCGCCGTCGCGCAGCGGTTTCTCGTACTTGCGAACGATCCACGGCTTCACACTCACGAGCTTGCGCATGAAGTCGCCGATGTCGACGATCAGATCGCGGATGATCGGGAAGTTGCGAAGTGGCTCGATGCGGATCGGGCCTGGTGCGTACTCAGTGAGGAACGTGGCGCACGTCAGCTTCGGCTCGCCATTGACGGTCATTCCGCAACTGCCGCAGATTCCCATCCTGCAGGACCAGCGGAATGACAGCGAGCCGTCAATCCGATCCTTGATGTAGTTCAGACCATCGAGAACGACCCAGTCCTTCGGGCAGGGTATCTCGTGCTCGTCGAACGTCTGCTCAGACTGTTTCTCCGGCAGGTAGCGTGCTACCTGTACCTTGATGTGATCCCGCATGTGCCGCGGCCTCCCCGTAAACCCGCTCGGCCGGGGGCCAGCGAGTAATCGTGACCGGCAAGTAATCGACCCGTGGTGATCCGTCCTCGCTCCGGAAAACGACCGAGTGCGACAGGAACCTGACGTCGTCGCGTTTCGGAAAATCAGTGCGCTGATGGGCGCCGCGCGACTCTTCGCGTTTGGCCGCCGCGGCGATAATCGTGTCGGCGATGTCGACCATGAACCCGAGCTCGAGCGCCGAGACACGTTCGGTGTTGAACGTACGGCTGTCGTCCTCGATGCACAGATCGGCCAACCGTCCGCGCAGCTGACTCAGCTCCGCGGCTCCCCTGGTGAGCGATGCGCGATCCCTGTAGATGCCGGCGCTCGCCTCCATCGTCTTCTGCATCTCGGCACGGACGTCCGCGATGCGCTCGTGACCTTTCCTGTTCAGAAGATCTCGCTCGACGTAACGTCGCTCGTCGTCGACCTGCGCCACAATCCCGGGCGTCACCTCCAACCACTGCGACGCGTATTCCGCCGCCGCACGGCCAGCGCGCGCGCCGAAGACGAGCAGCTCGGGAAGCGAGTTCGAGCCGAGCCGGTTCGCGCCGTTGATGCTCACGCAGGCGGTTTCGCCGGCCGCGTAGAGTCCTGGCAGCGGCGTCGCGCCATTGATGTCCGTGTGGACGCCGCCCATCATGTAGTGGACGACCGGCCGCACCGGGATCAGGTCCTTCACCGGATCGAGTCCCTGATACTTGATACACAGTTCACGGACGAACGGAATCTTCGCGTCGATCTTCTTCGCACCAAGATGACGCAGATCGAGATGCACGACATGTCCGTACGGCGTCTCGATGGTCCGTCCTTTATCGAGCTCCTTCATGAAGGCCTGCGACAGGCGATCGCGGGGCCCGAGCTCCATCGACTTGAGGACGGGCTCTTTGTGCGGCTTCCCGAGGTTGTAGTCCTGCAGATACCGGTAGCCGTCTTTGTTGATCAGGTAGCCGCCTTCGGCGCGTGCGGCCTCGGTGATCAGAATGCCGGTGAACGGGAGACCAGTCGGATGGTACTGGACGAACTCCATGTCCTTGAGGGGCGCACCTGCTCGATAGGCGAGTGCCATCCCGTCGCCGGTGTTGATTGCCGCATTGGTCGTAAATGGAAAGACCTTGCCGCAGCCTCCCGTGCAGAGAATGACGGCGCGCGCGGTAATCGCGTCGACCCGCCCTGAGGCGAGATCGATCGCGACGACGCCCTGCACGCGTCCTTCGTCAACGAGCAGTTTGGTGACAAACCACTCGTCGTACCGTTTGACGGTTGTGTATTTGAGGGAGGTCTGAAACAGCGTGTGCAGCATGTGGAAGCCGGTCTTGTCGGCGGCAAACCACGTGCGCATCTTCTTCATGCCACCAAAGGGCCGCACACCAACGCGCCCGTTGGTTTCGCGGCTCCACGGGCAGCCCCAGTGCTCGAGGCGAAGCAGCTCTTGAGGCGCTTCGCGCACAAAGGCCTCGACCGCATCCTGATCGCAGAGCCAGTCGCCGCCGGCAATCGTGTCGAATGCGTGCTCCTCAAGGCTGTCGTCGGCCGCAATCGCGCCTGCGGCACCCCCTTCCGCGGAAACCGTGTGGCTCCGCATCGGGTACACCTTGGATACAACAGCGATGTCGAGTCGTGGATTGAATTCGGCGATTGCGATTGCGGCGCGCAGACCGGCGCCGCCGCCGCCTACCAGCACAACGTCATGAGTTGGGGTCACCTGGGTTCTCCTCCGCCGACCAGTGGATCGTTACGCCGTTGTGCGGAAGCGGCCTGAGTCTGGGAGCTGGCGCTATTCCGCAGACAGGAGTTCATCCACCATGACGCGACCGTCGTGGTGAATGATTCTCCGACTCACGCTGCCGTCGTGATATTCGCGATGGAGGCTCGTGCACCCACACGCGAACTCGACGCCACGCGTGACAAAGTCGTCGTCGTGATCCTCGTAATGTTCGCTGTCTGACAACTGCCCGCACGGAGCAGGCTGACCCTTGAAGCTGCCGTTTGAATTCACGCCTCCCCCTCCTATCGAAGACTCCTCGGGGACCCTGAGACGCCGACGCCGAACGCCGAACGAGCGAGCGAAGCTGCTGCGCTTCAGCAGCGTGGGTACTTCCGGGGACCTGAGGTGATCCGAAGGTAGGCCGACGCAGCCTCCCCGGTGGCTGCAGTGCGCCAGATACTACGTCAAGCCAGAGGCAAGTTCAAAATCACTTCGGCGGAACCGGCGCGTTGAACCATTTGAATCCGAGGTTCTTGAGAATGACGACGTTATCGTGATTGCCCTCGGTGCACGTCTGTTCCCAGAACTCCTTCGCATACGGATCGGCGGCGGGCGCCGCTCCAGCGACGCCGACCGCGTTCGTGCTGAGAGGATTCGCTCCGGGACCTGTCCCGGCGCGTCGCTTGGGATAGGTCATCTTCCACGGCCGGGTATAGAGGGTCGCATCCTCGATCGTGATCTCGTAATCGATCGTGTTCGCCTCGACCATCGTCCACCGTTCGATCATGCGGGTATTCGGACCGTAGAAATTTCCGGCGCTGTCGAACCACGTCTCTCCATTGATACCCGTCACGTCGACGACCAGCGTCTCTCCCTCCCAACGCCCTCGCGAATTACCGAAGAACGACTTCGCGTCGCTGCTCATGTGAGGGCGGCCGTCGGTAGGGATAACCCGGTACGTGTTCGTGGTAAGCAGGATGACGGTTCCGGGTGTCTGCAAGATTTCCTGCGCGCCGAACGAAATTCGCGGCATGCCGACCAGACAGAGCGCGTTTGGATCGCCGTACAGTCGCTGGCCGTTCTCACCGGGCCATCCTCGTCCCAATCCGGCTCGAATCTCGTTCCGCTTGGCGAGCGCCCATGGCGTGTACGGAACCTTCCCGTCCGCCGGATCGGAGACATAGCTTTCCTGCGGCGGCGTCGTCACGTCGATGAAGTCATGCTCTTCCAGGTCGTCGTTGCCGCCGCCGACCGGGCCGTTCCAGTTGCCTTGAAGGTTCGGTACGCCGTCGGGCGTACGAGGCGCCTTGTACGGCGGCAGCTTGGCCTTCTGCGCGACCCACGTCCTGGCCTGCGGGAATTTCGGCGTGTCGGGCTTGTAGAAAGCCTGCGGCTCTCCGCCGGCGGCTCGTCCGGTGATCGGCAGCACCAACAACACGGCCGCGGCCGTGCCAAGCGTCGCAAACAGCCACTCTCTCATCCGACACCTCACCGCAATAACGGAGAATTCGGCTTATCCCACTCCTGCTTGAGCAGGTACGCTGCACAGTCGTATTCGAGGAGCTCGACGTCCTTCTCCTGCCGCCGGTAGAGCGGCATGCTCATCTTCCACGGCCGTGTGAATACCTTCGGATCTTCAACGGTGACCTCATACAGCATGTGGTCGGGTCCCGTCCGTGTGAAACGCTCCACCAGGTGCAGCGCATCGCTGTGGAAATTGCCGGCGCGATCGAACCATGTCTCGTCGTTGAAATGCGTGACATCGACGACGAGCGTGTTCCCTTCCCAGCGGCCGCGCGAGTCTCCCATGTACCAATCGATGTGACCGGCCGGATGCGGATTGCCATTCATGTAGATGAAACGAATGACTCGTGAGTACTCGTGCAGGATCGTGATGCGCTGAGCCTGCTGCACGATTTGAAACGGATGCGGCAAGTAGGTAATGCGAGGAACGCCCGGCAGAAAACACTTGTTAATGGGATCGAGCCTGTCGCGGTTCTTCAGGTTTTCCTGCTTCTTGGCGAGCGCCGCCGACGTATACGGGATCTCATTGCCGTCGACGACGCCGCGGCCGGCCGGAATGCCGAGACTAGCGCCGTGATCCTGAATGTCCCAGGCGGCCGTGTTGAGCGCTTGCCAGACGCCCTGCAGGTCGGGCTGCCCTTCGCGTGTCTTCGAAGGCGTATAGGACGTTTGCGCCGCGACTGATATTGCCGCGAGCACGCTGCACGCGAAAATAAAGGCAGCGCTAAATAGGACGAACCAGCGCTTCACTGGCGTCTCCTGTCTATGTGAACGAGGGCGGCCAGTCTAGCCCAGGGAGTGCGGTGCAGCAAGCGGCTTGACATTAGTCTTACACAATGTAAGATCGCTCCCTCTTGACCGAACAACGTCTTCCATCGATTTCATCGACCGAGTCGCTCGTGCTCGATCTGCTCGAATCGGCCGAGCGTTACGGCCTCGAGCTCGTCGACGCATCGGGAGGACGTCTCAAGCGCGGATCTATTTACGTCACGCTCGGCCGCATGGAAGCAAAAGGGTTTGTCGCTTCGCGTCAGGAAGATCGCGCGCCTGGAGCGATCGGTCTGCCGCGCCGTCTTTATCGCCCGACGGCGTACGGGATAAAGGTTCGCGACGCGTATCGCCTGCTGCGCGATGCGCTCGCGCTCAAACCCGCCGAGGCGAAATGATGCCGGGCAATTGGGTTGCGCGAATCGGCCGCTGCGTGCTCCACGCGGATACGTTCGCGCTCATGCTCTCGCCTGCCATCGCGGATGTTCAATTCGAAGCGCCAACCGACGGCGCGCGGTGGCGTCATCACTACGCGATACTCCGAGCTTTTACCGGCGCAATCTGGTTTGACATTTCGGGCGATCTGCTCACCTTGAGCAGCGATCTCGCGGCGATCGGAGTGTTGACCGCGATCCAGAGTTCGTACTACGCGTTCATGCTCGTGCTGTTCTCCGGATTGGGAACTGAGAGGGTGTCGACGCTCGAGCTCGATGGACCCTTCATCGCACATTTGACGTACTACGTTTTCGCCATTTGTGTCGTGTGTGTCGTGACTTCGTCAGCGTGCTTCTGGCCGCCGCGCCGGTGCGAATCGCAATCCGAGGACTGACCAATGCTCGATGTCGACGAAGTCTGGAAGAGCTACAGGGGCGTGTCCGCAGTTCGGGCGCTCACGCTTCAGGCTGCGCCGGGCCACATCGTCGGCCTGCTTGGACCAAATGGCTCCGGCAAGAGCACGACTGTCCGAATGATCGTCGGATTGTTGCGCCCTAGTCGCGGACGAATTCGATGGCGCGGCGTCGATATTCAACGGCAACTGCTCGCGTATCAAGCGATCGTTGGGTATATCCCTGAAGAACCGCGTCTCTATGCGTATTTGTCCGCGGCGGAATACCTCGAGCTTGTCGGAGGGCTCCGTGGCATACCGCGGCCAACGCTGACTCGTCGCATAAACCGATATCTCGACATTTTCGGTCTCGATACAGATCGCTACGCGCCGCTCTCGGCGTTCTCCAAAGGAATGCGCCAGAAGATCCTGATCTCGGCCGCACTCATCCACGACCCTGAGCTCGTGGTGTTGGACGAGCCCAATTCGGGGCTCGACGTCGCTGCGACGCTCGTATTGCGATCCCTCGTCGCAACTCTGGCCGAACGCGGCAAAGCGATCATTTACAGCTCGCACATGCTCGATGCTGTCGAGAAGGTTTGCCAGCAGGTCGTCATCCTCCGTAACGGCAGCGCAATCGCTTCGGCATCTGTCACGCGACTGCGCGAGCTTACCGAATCCACGACTCTCGAGGAGGCGTTCACCAGCGTCGCCATCGATCAGGACGTCGCGGCACTCGGCCGCGAGTTGGCCAGCGTCGCGGTGTCGTGATTCGGCGCCTGCCTCAGCCACTTCAGCGCGAATTCGATCAATTCGTGCTTCTCTCGCGCGACTCGGTTCGGAACGTGCTGAACTCCGCGCTCCTGGCGCGTGATACCGACCCGTCGCAGTTTGCGTTGTGGAGCCTCGTGCTGCTCGCAACACCGCCGGCGATGTATGCGTTCCGCCAACTGGTGAACTACTCCGCCCTCGGGTTTCAGAAGACCGCCATCATTGAACGCGCGATCCAGGTCGATCGCATGTTCTTCCTACTCTACGGCATGCTCGTCGCTGCCCTGGTCGCTGCCGCGATGTGGGAAGCCTTGCTCCCTGATCGAGCTGACCAGGAGATTGTCGGCAGTCTGCCGGTGCGTCCTCGAACGCTTGCCGCGGCGCGGCTTGCCGCCTCTGTGTGGATTGTCGTTGTCGCGTCCACGGCGGTGAATCTTCTTCCGGCCGTCTTCCTTGCGATCGCCGCGCCGTCGCACCCTGCTCTTGGCTTGCTGCCCTTAGTGTTCGTCGCCCACATCCTTGCCACCATCAGCGCCAGCGTGTTCACGTTCCTGACGTTGCTGACGGCCCGCGCGGTGTTGGCGTTGTGCTTCGGCGGGCGTACCTCCGAGCGTCTCGCCACGGCGATGCAGTTGCTGACGATTGCTGCGCTGGCGGAAGTGTTCTTCTTTATTCCTGGCGTGATTCCGGCGCTCGTCGAGCGATTGGCGGCAGGCGACCGTACGGCGCTTCTGATCCCATCCGTGCCGTTTGCGGCGTTGTATGCGTGGCTGGTCGGCCTCCGCTATCCATTCTTGAGCGTTGAGGCCCTGGCGGCGCCGCTGCTCCTCGTGCTGTCGGCAGCGATCGTCATTCCGACGTATCTCTGTTCCGCGAGGCTGTTCGCGCGCCGTGCGCTCGATGCGCAGCCGCATCAGCATACGGGACTGGTCTCAACCGTGGCGCGCACGACAGCCGTCGCGCTGCCATCGTCACCGATGGTTCGCAGCATTCTCATGTTCACGGTGACGACGTTTCTGCGTAGCCGCCGTCATCGGCTGATGGTGACGGCGTATGTCGGCGTCGCGCTCGCAGTCGGGACAGTGAGCGTGATTGCCGGGGGACTACGCGGGACGATCGTGTTTGATCGTCCCGAGACATCGCTGCTTGCCGTTCCGCTGGTGACGATGTTCTTTTTCACGCTCGGCCTGCGCTCTGCGTACACGGTGCCATCCGACATCGACGCGAACTGGGTGTTTCGATTGTCGCAGCCCCGGGTCATGGCGGCCGATGATGCGACGGCCGTTTCCATGCTGCTGTTGTCGGTCATTCCGATCGGCGTGCTGGGCGGCGCTGTCGCGTTTTTGCTTGGATGGAATCGTCACGATGCGGCTGTGATACCACTGATCGACATCGCTTCGGGGGTCGTACTGATCGAATGGATCCTGCGCGACTATCGAGCTATTCCGTTCACTTGCGCGCGGAGCGGCGACGTCGAAGGGCTGAAGTCGCGCTGGCTCGGACAGATCATCCCACTCCTGCTGTTTGCATTCGTGAATGCAGCGATTCAGAAGCGAGTGCTGCTGTCTGATCGCGTAGCAGTCTGGTATCTGAGTATTGCGCTGGTGGCGTGTGTGATTCAGCGCCTCAGGCGTCGATACGCCACCAGGCACCTGATTGTGGTCTTTGATGCACGGCCAGTGGATACCCTGGCAACGCTGGATCTATCGGATGCAATCAGCTGATGAAGCCGACCGCTTCCTCCTTCCACCTTCGAACTCAGCGAAGCATGTGCAGCAGGCGCGTCACCGGGTCGTAGAACCGGTCGACAACGCGCTCTTTCAGCGGAATGATCCCATTGTCTGTGATGTGGATGTGCTCGGGGCACACCTTCGTGCAGCACTTCGTGATATTGCAGTAACCGATACCATCCTTTTCCTTCAGGTCCGGAATCCGGTCGGCAACGTCAATCGGGTTCATTTCAAGCTGCGCCGAGTAGATGAGGAAGCGTGGCCCGATGAATTGGTCGAATTTGCCGTGTTCGCGCAGCACGTGGCAGACGTCCTGACACAAGAAACACTCGATGCATTTGCGAAATTCCTGTACGCGGTCGATGTCACGCTGCGCGACGCGGTAGGTGCCGTCCGGCGCGTCGGGCTTCCGCGGCGTGAACTTCTTGATGCCCTTCTTCACCTTGAAGTTCCACGAGACATCGGTGACCAGGTCCTTGATTGGCGGGAACGTGCGCATCGGTTCCACGGTGACCGGCGCGTCGAGATCGAGCGTGTTCAGGCGCGTCATGCACATCAGGCGCGGACGCCCGTTGACCTCCGCGGAGCACGACCCGCACTTACCCGCCTTGCAGTTCCACCGGACGGCGAGGTCGGGCGCCTGCTCCGCCTGAATGCGGTGCACGGCGTCGAGCACCACCATCCCATCCGACACCGCCGTCGTATAGTCCCTGAAGCCTCCGCCACCCGCCGGCTGCGTCCGCCAGATTCGAAAGGTCGCCCTATCTTTCATTAGGATTTCTGCTCCTCGATAACCTGCTTCAGTTCGTCCGGCATCGGCGGAATCGGCGCGCGCGACACCGCCATGCCACCGCCCGGCACTTGCTGCACCATGATGTTGATCGTGCCGAACGCGGCGACCTTCTCCGGATAATCCTCGCGGAAGTGTCCGCCGCGGCTCTCCTTGCGCTCGATGGCCGAGCGCGTGATCGCCTCAGAAACCGACAGCAGATTGCGAACGTCAATCGACGTGTGCCATCCGGAATGGAACTCCCGGTGGCCCTCTGCGCCGAGGCGTGTCGCGCGCTCCTTGAGCTGCTCGATCCTGACGAGCGCCTCCTGCATCTCGGATTCCGTGCGAACGATGCCGACGAGGTTCTGCATTGCGTCCTGCAGATCCTGCTGCACGTTGTACGGGTTCTCACCCTGCGACCCACGATCGAACGGCGCCAGCGAATCATTGATCGCCTTGTGCACCGCCCCGTCGTCGATACGCGGCTGAGTCGTCTTTCGGGCGTACTGAGCGGCGTATTCACCTGCACGCTTGCCGAAGACGATCAGGTCCGACAATGAATTGCCACCCAGACGATTCGCCCCATTAATGCCTGATGCGCATTCACCCGCCGCGAACAACCCTTCGATGGTGCTCATCTGAGAGTCCGCATCGACCCGGATGCCGCCCATGATGTAGTGCATCGTCGGACCGACTTCCATCGGCTCCTTGGTGATGTCGAGATCGGCGAGTTGCATGAACTGGTGATACATGCTCGGCAGCTTGCGCTTGATGTGCTCCTCGGCGTTCGGCAGCTTCTCCTTGATCCACGCAATGTCGAGAAACACGCCGCCATGCGGCGAACCGCGGCCGGCCTTCACTTCGCGGTTGATGCAGCGCGCGACGTGATCCCGCGTCAGCAACTCCGGCGGACGGCGGGCGTTCTTATCTCCCTGGGTGTACCGCCACCCCTCCTCGGCGTCGGAGGCCGTCTGCGGTTTGTAGTTGTCGGGAATGTCGTCGAACATGAAACGGCGGCCTTCGCTGTTCTTCAGCACGCCGCCTTCGCCGCGAACCCCTTCGGTGACGAGAATCCCCTTGACGCTGGGCGGCCAGACCATCCCCGTCGGATGGAACTGGATGAACTCCATGTCGATGAGCTCAGCGCCCGCGCGATACGCGAGGGCGTGGCCGTCACCGGTGCCTTCCCAACTATTGCTCGTGATCTTGTACGCGCGCCCGGCTCCGCCGGTCGCCAGGACGATCGCCTTGGCGTGGAACAGGTGGAAGCGGCCGCGTTCGCGGTCGTAGGCCACCACACCGGCCACACGTCCACCATCGAGCAGGAGCTCGATGACGGTGTGCTCCATGTGAACGGTGGCGCCGAGGTACACCGTGTGGTCCTGGAGGGTGCGAATCAGCTCGAGCCCGGTGCGATCGCCGACATGTGCGAGCCGCGGATAGCGATGACCGCCGAAGTTGCGCTGATTGATCCGGCCGTCCTTCGTCCGGTCAAAAACGGCGCCCCACCCTTCGAGTTCGCGCACCCGGTCCGGCGCTTCCTTCGCGTGGATTTCAGCCATGCGCCAGTTGTTCACGTACTGGCCGCCACGCATCGTGTCGGCAAAGTGAACGCGCCAACTGTCGCGATCGTCGTTGTTTGCCAGGGCGGCCGCCATGCCGCCTTCGGCCATCACGGTGTGCGCCTTGCCGAGCAGCGACTTGCAGATCAGGCCGACGGTGACGCCTGAATTCGCAGCTTCAATTACCGCGCGCAGGCCGGCGCCCCCTGCCCCGATCACCAGGACATCGTAGGTATAGGTCGTGGCGCTAGCCATCAGAGGATCCTGTAATCGGTCCAGATCCCCATCGAACAGAGCCGGACATAGAGATCGGAAAAGCCGACGGTGAACAGGCTGATCCAGGCAAAGAGCTGATGCTTGTAATTGAGGGCGCTCGAGCACGCATAGGCGCCGTCACACACCGGATGCTTCGACACGTCGTCGTAGAAACCTCCGACGATGTGGCGCATCGCGTGACAACCGAGTGTGTAGGAACTGAGCATCACGACGTTGACAGCGAGGACGAGCGTGCCGACGCCGATGCCGAAGGTCGTACCCCCGGCGCCGTCAGGCCAGCGCGTTGCGAGCCAGACGTCGTACGAGAGCAGGAACAGGAAAATGCACGCGATGTACAGGAAATACCGGTGGACGTTCTGCAGGATCAAGGGGAACGACTGCTCGCCCCAGTAGCTCTTGCGCGGCTCACCGACTGCGCATGATGGGGGATCCGCCCAGAACGCCTTGTAGTACGCGCCGCGGTAGTAGTAACAGGTGAAGCGGAAGAGGCCCGGGAACGGAAGAATCAGCAGGGCCGGGGAGAACGGAAGCAGCGCCGGAAACCAGTCCGGTTTGGCGCCGAACCAGGCGAGCTCGAGACCCGCCGGGTTGTCTGGCGACGCCCACAACACCGGTGCGTAAAACGGCGACAGATAGGGTCCGAACGTGTAGTGCGCGTTCTGAAAGGCCGCCCACGTTGAGTAAACGACGAAGGTACCGAGACCAAGAAAAACCGCCAGCGGTGCAACCCACCATGCGTCGCGGCGGCTCGTCGATCCGAATCCACGCGACACATCCGTCACCGGAATGACCTGCATCCAACCTCCTGATGATTTGTGATTTGCGATTTGTGACTGGTGATGTGTGATTCGCGCGGCCCCCAGGGGGCCAATCGCGAATCACACATCACTGGTCACAAATAGGAAGCAGAGCCCAATCCGTAATCTTATTAGCGGCTGCTTTGTCCCGCAACTTTCGTGAGAGCGAGGTATCCGGCCTTTGCGCACTCCTCCGCCGTCGTGATGTAGCGGAGCGCGGCGTCATTGCCGACCACGTAGGGGTTCGGATCCGCCGGCTTGCGCGTCGCCAGCTTCCCGATATTGGCCGGAGTGTTGTCGTATGCGGTGTGGTTGGAAAGCACGATGTCGGCGCCGGACTTCTTGACGATGTCGCGGTAACGATCCGCGGACGCGATGTACGCAAGATAGGTCTCGGGCTTGCCACCCTGAATCGTGGTGCCGCCCCACGTCGCGACCGTGTGCGTCCGGCCGCGGTCCTTCACCTGGTAGATGCTCGAAAGTGTCCTTTCGCGCCGAAATGCTCTTGAAGGTACTTGGCGCCGCCAATGTGGTCCGTGTGGGCGTGGCTGACGAGCGCGTACTTGATGTCGGCCGGATTCAGTCCAAGTTTCTTGAGTCCATTGACCACTTCGTCCTCGACCGAGTAATCGTAGATGGTGTCGATGACGATGATCCCCTGTGATGTCGTCAGGGCCCACGCCGAATACTCGGTCATCCCGACGAAATACAGGTTGTCGAATACCTTCGCCGGCTCGGCGTGCCACTGGGACGCAGGCGGTGGTCCCGCCTGCCGTCCCCCGCCGCCGCCCCCGCGGGCGGCCGGAGGTGCAGGGATCGCCGACTCGCAGACTCGTTGCTGCAACGCACTGAACTGAGCCCGAGCCGCCGTCTTTGAAGCGGCAAGATGACTATCGACGGTTCCGTCGATCTTCTGCGCGCCCAAGCCGGCGCCAACGAGCACAACGGCGGCGGAGGTCGCGAGAGCAAACTTCTTCATGGGGACCTCTAGGGCCGGCTGAAGCCGGCCCCTACTTCCTTAATAGCGGCCTCTACTTCTTTACATCGCTAATCCAGGCGACGAGCGTCTTGATTTCCGGGTCTTCCATCGTCGTGAAGTGCTTGCCACCGGGATGGAATTCGGTGCCGCCCGCCTCGTGCGCCAGCGGCATGAGGATCAGCCGACTGAGCTTCGGCTGACCAGGAACGACGACCCGCGTCAGCGCCGCGAAGTTCGCGCGCGACTGTTCTTCTGTCCACGCGGTCGCGCCGGGCGACATCTCCTGGAGCCTGAGGGGCGTACCCTGTGCGTGACATGCATAGCAGCGAGCATGATCGCCGCGCTTCTTCAAGAAGATCGGCTCGATCTGGGTCCGGTAGGTCTGGAAATCGAGACCGCGCGGACCGGTTGCCGGTGTTGCATTGCCCTGTCCCTGGAGCGTGGAACGGGCGCACACCAGCGCGAGAAGCACGGCGAGCAAAACGGATGTTCGGGGCATGCGCGCTTTATATACGGGTGCACAGGCTGGTGTAAAGTAGGCGCGCTTGCCCGCGAAGGCGGGTCACGGAGGTTGTCTATGCAGCGCGCTGTCCTGACCGTCGCGATCGCTTTCGCGCTTACCGCCGCGGCGGGTGCGTCCTCGGTCCGTATCATTCAGACGAATTCAGCGGGGACCAACGTCCACCTCATCGACCCGGCGACCAACAAAGTGGTCGGCGTGATCAACGGCATCGAGGTGAATCACGGTGCCACGTCGGCACCTGACGGGTCCAGGTTCTACATCAGCAATGAGGCCGAAAAGACATTGGATGTCGTCGACACGAAGACATTGAAGGTCATCAAGTCGATTCCGCTGACCGCGCATCCGAACAACGTCTCGATCAGCAAGGATGGCAGGCGTGTGTATGTGGCGATTGCCGCCGCCCCGGGCGCGGTTGATGTCATCGATACGCAGACGATGACGCGTGCCAAGTCAATTCCGGTGAAGGGCAGTGCGCACAACACCTACGTGACGCCAGACGGAAGGTATGTCGTGTGCGGATCCGTCGCCGGCAAGCGCGTGACCGTAATCGACCAGAAAACTGAGGAGCCGGTATGGACGCTCGACTTCGATGCGGGCGTGCGACCGATCACGTTCGAGAAGAAAGCTGACGGATCCACAGGTCGGATGTTCGTCCAACTCTCGGACTTCAACGGCTTTGCGATTGTCGACTTCGACCAGCACAAGGAAGTCAGCCGCGTCAAGCTGCCCGAGGTGTCCGACAGCGAGCGCGTGACGGAAGGGCTGCAGGGATCGCCCTCGCACGGCATCGGCGTCACGCCCGATGGCAAAGCACTCTGGGTGCTGAGCAAGATGAACAGCCGCATCTATCAGTACTCGATGCCGGATCTGAAGCTGATGGGCGAAGCGAAGACCGGACACCATCCTGACTGGCTGACGTTCACACCCGACGGCAAGGCCGTCTACATCGCCAATGCCGGTTCGAACTCGGTGTCTGTCGTAGATACCACGACGCGGAAAGTGGTCACGGAAATTCCCGTCGGCTACGTGCCGAAGCGCAACGCGACTGCGGTGCTTCCGTAGACCTTCGCGTTCATCTTTCGCGGGCGGCCACGATGCCGCCCGCTCCGCGAACAATTCAGGAGGCCCGCTGATGCGACGAGCAATGCTTCCGTTACTCGGAGTGGTGTTTACGGTCCTCGCGGCGGCAGGTCCATCTGCCGCGCAGGTGCCGGCCGAGCTGCTGGCGTACCCCAACCTGGTGATCGTGAACGGCAAGGTATTGACCGTCGACCAGCAATTCACCGTCGCCGAAGCCGTTGCGATGCGCGACGGAAAAGTTCTCGCCGTCGGCAGCAACGACCAAATCCGGCGCCTCGTGGGTCCTTCGACCCGAGTCGTTGACGCAGGTGGCAAGAGCGTCGTCCCGGGGTTCATCGACAGCGATGGCGACAATGCCTTCGCGGGAGGCGACCTCTATAAGGACACGATGGTCAACGGCGTCGTCGGCACCAAGGTGCGCGACGACAGCGTTGCAGGGATGCTGCGACAGGTGCAGGCACTCGTGGCCAAGGCCAATGCGGGCTCACCAGTTTGGGTTCGAATGGCCGATGAATGGCAACACGAGCTGTCAAAGCTGACAGCGAAGGATCTCGATGCCCTCGCGCCGAACAATCCGTTGAGCCTGGCACTCTCGAGCTCTGAGGGCGTCGTCAACACGCTGATGCTGAACCGCGCGTTCGCCGCAGGCCTCCCCCGCGACCACATCGGCGTCGTGAAGGACGCCGCAGGTCAGCCGACGGGACAGCTGTTTGGCGCAGCCATCGGGATGGTGGGATGGAATCTGCGCGACTGGCCCGAGCTGACCGATGCCATCTTCGACGCGCAGCTGAAGATCAACAACGCCTTCCTTCAGGCAGGCGTAACGACGGTGACCGGTCACGCCAGCGGCTACACCGTGACCATCATGAACCAGCTGTTTCACCAAGGCCGCCTCAACCTGCGCATCCGCCCGGATCTCGATTTCGGCCGCCAGAATCCACTGGCCGCGCAGTT
This sequence comes from Vicinamibacterales bacterium, assembly GCA_035764385.1. Taxonomy (GTDB): domain Bacteria; phylum Acidobacteriota; class Vicinamibacteria; order Vicinamibacterales; family UBA2999; genus Gp6-AA40. The sequence continues at coordinate 476 of DASTZI010000057.1, read as the reverse complement.
CCTGCGGCGCACGCCGAACCTCGTCGACTTTCAGCTGGGCGAAGGGATGATGCGCGTCGTCGGCGCGGCGGTGGGTCCGGTTGACGGCGCGTCCGACGATGGCGGCATCCTGACCAACACGCCGAAAGCCAGGATCCATCCAACGGTCGGCGGCGCCCCCAATGGCACCAACAAATGGCTCGGCTCGTCGTTTACTGGTTGGCAGTGGACCGATCTCTCGCCTGCGCAGCGGATGCAGACCGAAGCCGGGACACTCTTCCTCATGCGGAAGCACGGGTGGAATGTCGCCGGCAACCACAACATGGGCAGCCAGGCCGCGTCGATCGTGCTCGAAACGCTCGCCGCCGCCGAAAAGCAGCCGGACATCAAGGTCAAGACGATGCTTGGCCGAAATGCGCTCGATCACAACCTGATCTGGGATCAGAAGTCGATCGGCCTGGCCAAGAGCATGGGCGACAAGGTGACCTACGGTCTCA
>DASTZI010000056.1:0-7023 GCA_035764385.1 Vicinamibacterales bacterium | reverse complement strand
CGGTTGCGATAGTGGGGCTGCACGAACCCGATGACACGATGCTTGGCGTTGATCTGATCGGTCACCTTGATTGTGAAGAACCGATCGTGGTTGTTCTGATCGCACTGCGAGCCATCGGGCTTCTTGCAAACCGCCACGATCTCGTCGATCTCTCGGCGCTGACGGAACGAGCCGAAGAACCACAGCTTGTTCGTGAGAATGCGTCCACCAAGCTCGATGTTCGTATCGTCGCGATAGGAGAGACGCTCCGGCGAAATGATGTTCGTGTAGCGGCCGATGTTGTCCGACTGCAAGCGCTCACCCGTGTACGCGTAGTACGCGGACCCGGTGAAGTTATTGCCGCCGGACTTGACGATGGCATTCAGCTGCAGCCCCATATTCGGCGTGTCGGCCGAGTGGCCGCCGATGCTGACGACCGTCTCGTCCATCGCGGAGTAATCGATGTAATTGCCGCTCGGGTTATCGGCGGGCGACATCGCGATGATGTTCTCGATCGAGTGCCAGGAATCGCCGAGCTGGCCAAGTGCGTAGAAACGCGGAGAGTTCGCAAACTGCGACCCGCCGACATCCACACGGTTGGCGGGCATGCGTGCGCTCGGCGTCTGCATCAGAATCGCGTTGTAGCTGCTGCGGCTCGTGGGCAACAACTCGAGCGTCTCGCGCGTCAGCTGGGTTGAATTGGCGGTGGACGCGGTATCGACGAGCGGCGACGCACCGGAGACGGTGATGGTCTCGGCAAGCGCACCGACGCTCATCGCCGCATCGACGCGCGCCGTGAATCCCACCGTCAGTCGAATCTCCTCGCGCCGAACTGTTTTGAATCCGGCCAGCTCGAATGTCACGCTGTAGGTGCCGATCGGCAACGGCGTCAACCGGTAACGTCCCTCTTGATCGGTGGCCGCAATCACCTGCGGCACCTGCAATGCCGGACTGCTGGCGGTGACGGTGACACCGGGCAGCACGGCGCCGCTTTCGTCCGTTACTTGTCCGTTGATGGTCGCGGTTCCGGTCTGCGCGAACCCCGCGCGATCGAACGCGAGGAACAGGAGGGTCACGATCACCGCACGAATGAGCCCAATCGGTACGCTCGCTCTCGACATAGGTGCGAACTCCCTGATGTGCCTTCAGTTGTGACCGGGGTGAAGCTGTCAGGATCGGGTGGCGCGGAGTATGGACCAGCCTCGGGAATATTTCAACGCGGTGTCGGCCAGTGCACGGCAATCCAATAACGAAGTGGCATAGTAGAGCCGTTATGTCGACCCCGGTTACGCCGCCGCCACGGTTTGCGGCACTTCGCATCCCTGCTTATCGCCGTTATTTCACGTTCAGCCTGATGTCGATGATGGCCGACAACATCGAGCACGTCATCAGCTACTGGGTGATGTTCCAGGCGTTTCACTCGCCGGCGCTTGGCGGATTCGCGGTCATCAGCCACTGGGTGCCATTCCTGTTGTTTTCCCTCTATACGGGTGCGCTCGCCGACCGCCACGATTGCCGGCGACTGATTCAAATCTCACAAGCCCTTTTCATGCTCGCGTCGCTTGCGTGGGGCCTCCTCTTCTTTACCGACAAGCTCCAGATGTGGCACGCGGTGGTCCTTCTCGTCATCCATGGCGCAGCCGGCGTCATCGGAGCACCAGCGACCCAGTTGATGATTCACGACATGGTGCCCGTGGAGGACCTCCCGAGCGCGATTCGTCTGAACGCCAGCAGCCGGTATCTGTCGATTCTGTTGGGACCGGCGGTCGGCGGCGGATTGATGCTGCTGCTGGGGCCCGCCTGGGGACTTCTGACGAATGTCCTGATTTACCTTCCGTTCACGATTCTTCTGACCCGCTTCCCCTACACCGGTCACGCGGCACGTGGCGCCGGCCGGACGGTGCAGAGCTTTGGACTCGCCGACGCGTGGAATGTCTTCGCCACCGTTCGAACCGAATCGCGAATCATGACGATGGTTATCGTGGCCGGCGCGACGTCATTCCTCGTCGGCAATGCATTTCAGGCGCAGATGCCTGAGTACGCCAATTACCTGGGCGCCGACGAAACCGGAACGAGATACACGGTGCTCCTCGCGGGGGATGCTGCGGGCGCCGTCATAGGAGTTCTGCTTCTCGAGACCGCGAACTTCTCCACGCCGACTGTTTACGCGGCCATCGCCTCCGCAGGGCTCTGGGGGGTAACGATGGGGTTGTTTCCGCTCACGAACAGTTATCCGATGGCGGTTGTCCTGCTTGTACTCGCAGGCGCTTTCAATATTGCGTTCCAGTCGATGTCGCAGACGCTCGTGCAAATGCTCGCGCCATCGGCGATCCGCGGCCGCGTCGTCGGCCTCTTCAACATGGCCATGCTCGGACTGCGCGCGGGCAGCGGTCTGACGATCGGTTTGCTGGGCACATTTGTCGGTGTCCGTCTGTCACTCGCAGTCTCAAGTTTTGCCGTCGTGATCGTTTCCGCTGGGCTTTTGGCGCGCGAAGTGCGAGCCCGGGCCGCCCTCAGGCCGGAAAGCGAAGCCGCGACCTGACGTTGACAACGGAAGCCAGTGTGCGGACACTACGTTCCGCCTTCGCCAAAGGCTTCGGCGGGACAGGTCGGTGTCCGGTCAAAAGGCTTCGGCGGGACGAGTCCGAAAGGTAGCAGACATGCAACGCCATCGGATGTGCGCGCTCGTCGGAGTCGTTTTCTTCCTCCTACCCGTCGTTGCCGTTCTGGCACAACGCGCGCAGCAGATCGACGTCGAGACGTTTTATCCGCGACACGCTGGAGTCGGCCGGACAACGGTCATCAATGTGGCGGTTCCCCGCGGGAACGAAGTGCAGTCGGCTGAACTCTCGCCACCGTCCGGCGTCACGATTGCGGGCATCAGAGGGGAGGCGACGTCCGACCAGGCCATTGGCTGGTGGGAACTCACCCTCGATATCGCGAAGGATGCCACGCCCGGAGATCGATCCCTGGTACTTGTGATGCGGAACGGCCGCACCGCTCCCGTGACGATCTCGGTGCCGGCTCACATTCCCGCGATATCCGATCTGCGAATCACTCCGCAGTCGAATCAGCGCGGACTCGAGCTGCAACTGTCTGCTGAGGATGCGGCGGGCGATCTTGGCGAGTCACCGTATCTGTGGTTTTACGCCGACTGCGGCGGCGAACCGATCGTCGGCGCACTCCCAAGCAAGGTGAATGCACGCATCGTGCGAGTACTCTTTCCCGACCTTCGTTCTGCGGCTCCCGACAATGCGCCGGCCAACGCCAGGTGCTCGCTTCAGGTGCGGCTCACCGATAAGACCGGGATCGAGAGCAATACGTTGAAAACGACGCTCGAGTTGAGGAACTGAAATCCGTCAGATACTGGAGACGCAATGATGCGCCTGCTGCCATTGCTGTCGTCGGCCCTCGTATTGGCACTGTCGGGGACCGCGTTCGCGCAGGACTGGAATGAGTTTTCCAGCCGCGAGGATCGCTTCACGATCACATTCCCCGGACAGCCTGAAATCAGCGAGACAACCTGGGTGTCTCAGTACAGCGCCATCCTGCCGGCACGGATCTACAGTGGCAGGCAGGGGTCGGGGCGCTACATCGTGACCGTCGTTGACTACAACCCCATCGAGCGTCTGTTATCGGAGCGATCGAGGACGCTGCCGGCGCTCGATCTGGCGGTCCACGAGTACGGGCCTGGCTACTGGAAGACCGACGTGCGAGGCGCGGCGGTCTTTGCTGCGGCGAAGTATCTGCAGCGCGACGGCAAGGTGGAGCATCTTTTGTCCAACTTTGCCGACCTCGTCGCAGGCGTGCAGCTCCAGTTCGTCAGCAATGCCGACCAGTCGCGCGACTATGTTTCGATCTATATGCACGCCAACCGGCTCGTGATAGCCGAGGGGATTGTGCCGAAGGGGTACCCGGCGCCGCTGATCTTCCAGCAGTCGCTCGGATGGCTCGATGAGAAAGGCCAGAGAATCCGCTACCGGTACATGAACTACAACGAGCCGAACCCTCCGCCGGGGCCGCCTCCTGGCCGCTGAGCGCCATGCCCAGCGATGAGTCGTCTCGCTCGTCGGCGATCCGCCAGCGAGGTGCAGCGTTCGTCGTAATCGACCGCTGACGCGGACCAGAACTGGCCGCAGTGCAGGCAGCAGAACACGAGACTATTGGTGTCGGTCTTACGTTCCATACCGACTAAACCACGCCTCTTACAAAACTCGCACGCGGCTTGAATCGTCATCATGAGGTAGACGAGCGACGCGTCAGTGCGTCACTTAGCCCACGATATCCGAGAGGCACATAAAGATGGCTTGAAGGACCGCGTGCGATGTGGCCGGCGTAAGATCGCCGAATAATCCGACGTGGGTTGCCGCCTCAGTATGACGATTGTCGAAGCCTGCTCGCTCCTCGCGCTGCCGCATACGTTCTCGGCCCGCGACCTGAAACGCGCGTATCGTCGTGCGGCTGCTGCCAATCATCCGGACTGCGGCGGCGACGCCGAGCGCATGATGCTTGTCAACGAGGCGTATGAGGTGCTGTCGGCGCAGGGCGGCGGATGGGCCTTCGAACTGAATCCTGAACCCGAACAGAAGGTGGATGCAGGCGCATCCGGGTCGTCAACGAGTCGGCCGTTTTTTCGATTCCGCTCACGACGGCAAGGACGCCCCTGGGACAAGTATGTTGTGCGCGTATCGGCGGCGGTTGCGATCTGCGCCTGGGTGGCCGGGATGGCCGACTCGATCAGCGACTTTCCTGTTCTGCGCAGCTGGATCTTGCTCGGCCTGCCATTCTCTTACCTGGCGATATCCCTGCTTTTGCGAATCGTCGTCGGATGCGGGATTCACATTTACAACTTCGGCCTCAAGGTGCGGCAGCGAGTCGGCTGACGCGATGCGACCGCGGCAATAAGACCGAGCTCTACGGCTCGCCTGGCAACGCCGGGAACTTCGGCGGCGGTACGCGGCGCTTCGAGGCGGACTGGTAGGCCGTCGCCGCCTTGAGCGCGACGTGCTCCATCCCTGGTTCCACCAGGAAGTTGATCGAAAACGGGATGCCGGGTGCCACGACCTCGGTCGGCACCGTGCTGGTGCGGCTGCGATAGTACTTCCGGCCACGCGCGTCGGTGGCCAGCTCGAACGATGGGTCGTAGGCGACCTTGACGTAGCCGGCAGGCACCAGGATTTCCGTGATGCCGGCGTTTGGGCCGAGCGGATACGAGATCGCGCGGTTGTTCAGGTTGGGCTCCGGCGCCAACCCAATCTTGCCCGGCGGCAGCGTGGTGTGCACCTGAATCAGCAGATCGAGCTTGTTGTCCAGGATCACTTTCATCAGCACACGCCGCAGGAATTCCCGTCGCTGGATGTTCTCGGCGATCCCCTTGGGTGGGTCGTAGAGATTGTCGATGTCCTCCCAGTTCTTGAACGCGGCGCGCTGATCATCTCCCCAGAACTTCGATCGCGCGTTCAGCGTCGGCCAATCGATCAGCGTTTCCTTCTGGCCGCGGTCGGCCCAGTCCTTCGCGCGGCGGGTCAGGTATTGCGCGATGTGAAACCGGAACGTCCGCGATTGTGCGTCTGCCTGGCCGCCGCCAACGGCGGCGCGCAAGGTGAGGCCGCGCGGGGTTGGCTCGAGCCCTTCGGCCCAGCGCACCATCCAGTCGGCGGCGGTCATCGAGCCGGTGCCCTTCATCACGCCAGGGGCGAACTCGGTCGGACGCACCTTGGCGGCAAAGTCCGAAAACTGCGGCTGCCCTTCGGCATTCATCCGATACAGCAGGTCCGGGTAGAGCACGGGCGCCAGCTCCGCGATCGCCCGATCGATTGTCGTCTTCATGTTCTCGACGTCAGGATCGTCGGTCCACCCCGGCGTGAGCGATTCCACCAGCGTCGCGCCAAGGCGACCGGCGAGCACGGCCTTCATTTCCGCCGCGGCGGCGTCGACGATAGGTTCATCAACCTTGGCCTGCTTCACCATGAACTCGCGGATGATGCCGATCCGCATTCCTTTGAGCGCGCCAGGAGTGCCTTCCGTGATCGCACGCGCATACGGCTCGCTGGGCAGGCTCGACCTCGGAACGGTCGTAAAGATGTCGCGAGGGTCGTAATACCCGTTGACCGGATCCTTGAGTGCATCGAAGACCTTGACGGCGTCGGCCAGGGAACGACAGTGAATGCCGGCGCGGTCGTTGTAGATTTCGGCACCGATCGCGCCGCCGAGGAACGAGAGATGGGCTTTGTGCGGCAGGATGAGCGCCACCGAATTGTGGTTGGCTGGCCCCCGGCACGACTGCCCCGTTTCCTCGCAGATGCTGCACATCACGAGATTCGTGCTGACCGAGACGCCCGATCCCGAACTGGAGCCGATTGAAGCGGCGCGCGTCTGATCGTAGGCGTTGCACGGATTGCCGGCCCAGGTGCTGCGCTGATAGCCGAGCGTGGACGCGAGAACCTTCGTCGGGTGGTTTTTGCCGCCAGGATCTCCGGGGCCGCGACCGTTGTACTCGGTCGTGTTCGCCTTGGCGTAGATGATGGCGCCCTTCTGCCGCAGTTCCGCGACGAGCGTGTGATCGCGCGCCGGGAAGTCGATGTCGTAGTGTGCGTCGGCGCCGCCGGTCGATCGCAGGTCTTTGACGTCGTACGAATCCTTGAACGAGAACGGGATGCAGTACATCGGCATGTTCTGAAGGTCGGGATTTCGACCGTACTGCGCGTCCAACTCCGCCGCGCGCTCGAGCGCATCCGGCTGCCGGCGAAATTCCTCGCACACCTTCGGCGCGTCCGGCGGCAACGGCCCGGCGGACGGATTCCGATCGAAGTCACCCTTGCACGTGACCGATCGCTGCCCGCGGATGTTCAGCATTCCGAGAGCACGCACTTGACCGGCGTTGGGAATACCGACTGTCATCCCGTACTGCTGCTGCACGGAGGGGTCTGACGCGGTGGGCTCCATCCGCCCGAATTCGATTGGAGGCGTCTTTCGCGGATCGCCCGGCGGCAGGCTTGCCGTGGCTTTCACAGCCGCGGCGTATGTCGCGTAGTCAGGAAGGAA
>DASTZI010000055.1:0-11617 GCA_035764385.1 Vicinamibacterales bacterium | reverse complement strand
AAGCGGAAACGCGCGCGGCAAATCAACAGCCTCCTCAAGGACGAGGAGGGACGCTGGAAGGTCGTCCGCGACGAGATCGAAGAGATTCAGCGCACGTACGGTGGCAAGGAGGACAAACGACGCACGCTGATCGAGAGCGAGGAGGAAGTCTCCTTCACCGCCGATGACTTCATCGTCGAAGAAGACAACGTCGTCATCGTGTCGCGCGATGGCTGGGTGAAGCGCCAGAAGGAGGTTCGCGATCTTTCGACGACGCGTCTCCGCGAAGGTGATTCGGTGCTCGCAGTTCTGCAGGGAAGCACGCGCGCCGCGGCGGTGTTCTTCAGCAACTTCGGCGCTGCCTACTCGTCGCGCATCATCGACGTTCCGGCTTCGACTGGTTATGGCGAGCCTGTGCAGAAGCTGTTCAAGCTGCGGGACGGCGAGCGAATTGTCGCGGCGTTCAGCCTCGATCAGCGGTCGATCGGCGATATTGCCACTCGCAAGGAAGGCGTGCCGCCGCCTGTTCATGCGATTGCCGTGACGAGCGACGGGTACAGCCTGAGGTTCAGTTTCGAACCGTTCGTTGAACCGAGCACCCGCGCAGGACGGCGGTACGCACGGCCAAGTGAGGGCGTCGAGGTCGTCGGCGTCGCGCGCGCGACGGGCGAGGAGGTCATCATCGCGGCGACGGCTGATGCACGCGCGCTGCTCTGCCGCGCCGACGAAGTCAATTACCTGTCGGGACCCGGCAAGGGCGTCATCCTCATCAAGCTGACCGGTGACGAGGATCGCGTGCTCGGGTTCATCGCGTCGAGCGGCGACCGCGACCTGCTCCGCGTCGAGACGAGTCGCGGCGGCGAACAGACAATCAGCACCGCGAAGTACGAAGTCACCGGTCGGGGCGGCAAGGGGCGCGAACTGCTTCAGCGCGGCCAGTTCACGCGTATCATTCCCAACGATCTCGAAAACCCTCAACCGCTCGAAAGCGTGACATAGGTTGGCGGCCCCACGGGTTCTGGCGTGCCGTCCTGTGGTGGGCCGCCTATAATTAACCGATCGAATTTCGATCCTTCTGATTGAGCCTGGCACCCCGCCCGGCTCCTCGACTCCGGTCGAGGCAAGTGAAAGCAAACGTGAATATCCCCACAACAACGACAAGCAGTAACCGGATCGCGGTGTTCATCGATTTCGATAACGTCGAGATCGGGGTCAAGAACACCATCGGCGGACAGTTCGACATCGGACTGATTCTCGAGGCCATCAAGGAGCGCGGCGAGATCGTGACGAAGGTCGCCTACAGCGACTGGAAGCGCGCGGGCGACTACAGCCGCGTGCTCACGCAGCACGCCATCCGCATGGTCCAGCGCAACATGACTCCCGGTGGCGACAAGAACGGCGCCGATATCACCATGGCCCTCGATGCGCTGGAGATGGCGTTCACGCACGACCATATCAACGCCTTCGTGATCGTCGGTGGCGACAGCGATTTCATTTCGCTCGTTGAAAAGTTGAAGCAGTACGGCAGGAAGGTGATCGTCGTCGGCGGACGACAGTTCACCAGCCTGACCATGCAGAAGAACTGTCACGAGTTCATTGCGTATGAAAACCTCGTCGGCGCGCGCTCCGGCCGCAGCGGCGGGCGCGGCGAAAAGCCGACCGTCGCGTCTGCGGACATCGCGAAGGTGCTGCCGCTCGTCAAACGCGCATTGAAAGTGCTCACCGAGCGTGAGGTCGCTCCACAGCTTGGCCTGCTGAAGAGCACGCTGCTGCAGCTCGATTCGACGTTCTCGGAGCGCGAGTACGGCGCCAACAGCTTCCGCGATTTCATGGAGAAGGTGGCGCAGACCGGCGCCGTGACCTTGAAGAACGCGGGCCGCAGCATGATGGTCGAATCGCGGGAAAACGGCGAAGTGGAAATCGCCGCGCCGCAGGGCGAAGCATCAGCCGCCGAGATCCGCGACGATGACCGCCGGCGTCAGGACGATGGAGGCCGACGTCACGACGACGGAGGCCAGCCTCACGACGATGGAGGACGGGTCCTGTCGGAGCCGGCAGACGACGAGGAGTCGCTCCCGCAATCGCCAATGACGATGCAGGACGGCATGCGCGCGGTGCAGCAGGCGTTCGCGCAGGCGTCGCCGCCGCCGCGCTGGCCGATGTATGTGCGACAGGCGAAGCAGTTTCTCAAGGCTCGAATCGAAGGTTTCGACGAGCGGAAGTACGGATTTGCGTCGGTGGTCGATGTGTTGCGCGCGGCAGCCAAGGACGGCGTGCTCAAGCTCGAACGAGACCGTCACGGTGCATTCCGTGTATTTGCCGGTCCGAAGCTGACGGCTGTGCCGCAGCCACGCATCGAGGTGGAGGAGCCGCCGATCGACGTCGCCGGCGAGGTCATCGCCGAGCAACCACCGGTCGAGGAAGGCGAGTCGATCGAGGAGGCTCCGATCGTCGACGCGGAACCGATCGAGACGCCCGAGCCGGTCGCCGTTGCTACGGCCGAAGCGGAAGCCGTCGTCGCCGATGGCAGCGCGGAAGTTGCGGAGCCGCCGACCAAGGGCGGCCGCAAGCGGAAGGCGGCGCCGCGTACCAGAGCTGGAAGAAGCGATCCGAGGAAATCCGATAAGACCGCGCGGCCACGCGCGCGCAAGAGCACGCGCACGAAGTCTGAAGCCGCGGACCGATAATCCGCGGCACTCCGCTATCGCGCGAGCGGATCGGGACGAAGCTGAATCCTGACCGCCTTCGGCTGGTTTGCCGTCCCGCCTTCCAGGTGGAACATCGCTCGCGTGCCGTAGGTCGACCAGAGCGCGCGTCCCTTCCAGCCAGCGTTCGGATCGTCGATTCGCGCGTCGACGTTCTTCGCAAAAAATCCCATCGGATACGGCAGCGTGATGTTGATGAAGCGGCCGCCGACCAGGGCGAAGATCGAACTATTGAGGTTGCCCATCGCGATCGGGACGTTCCTTCCAAGCCCGACGACATCGAATCGATCGATCCAGGTGTAGTAGCTCGCCTCGGCGCTTCCTGCGTCGGTGACATCTTTCAACTGCGGCCCGGGTAGTTGAAAGAACGTCCATCCCTCGGCGCATTGCTCACCGGTCGCTGAAGGCTTCGCGGTTGAGCGACACTTCCGACGATCGAAGCTTGCCAGATGGCCGCTCGCCAGCGACACCCAGTACACGCCGTTGCTGTCGACGTCACCGCCACGCGGGCCGAAGCCCGGTGCGGGCGGCTCGTATATCTCGGTGAGCGCCGTGTGCGTGGGATCGGGCCCGGGTACGACGCGCACAATCGCTCCACGGTAGCCGACCACCGTTCCCCAGACGGAGCCATCGGCTGGACTGACGGCGACTGCATAGGTGTTGACCAGAACGCGGGTGTCCTTCGCCGGATTGGAGGGTTCACCGGGCTCGACGTAGGCGTCGCGTTTGCCGTTGCCATTGGTATCGACGACGAAGGGCGTCCAGCCTTGCGAGCGGACCTCGTCATGCGTGTCCTCGAACATCTTTCGATTCAACCATCCGATGACACCCGGCCCCCCGATGCCGGCGCTCGTCCACAATGTCTGACTCGCGTCGTGCGCGAAGTTGAGATGGTGAGTTGGAAAACAGGTGCTGATGAGGGTGAAGGCACCGGTGGCGGGATCGAACATGGACAGGTGACGGCCGGAGTTCTGAAGCGGAAATGCGCGCGCCGACGGATGATCGGAGCCCTGCTTGCAGAAATCCGGATTCGCATCCGGCCGCACGCGCGGCGTGAACCATACGCGGCCCTTCTCGTCCATCATTGGATTGTGATTCAGCGTCTTGCCATCCCAGATCGGATCTGGCCCCCAGAACGCGGAGGGTGCCATCGGGTTCGTTTTTGTCGATGGCGTGTTCGGGTCACGTACCGGATGCAGGACCTCGCTCGCGACGTTCGTTTTTGGATCGAGGATTGGCACGAAGTCGGAACTGTCCTCGGGCGAACCGTAGATCTTGCCATTGGCGTTGACGCGCGGGTTGCGTGGATCGGTGGAGATCGCGTCGTGCAGGTACGCGGTTGGGCGGCCCCAATCCCACTGCGTGATCACGACGTTGCGTTCGATGCCGCGCGGCCGTTCCGGTTTCGCGAACGGGAGTTCGCCCGCGGCAATGCGATCGGTCCAGTCGCCGAATAGCCGGAGCGCGACCTGTGTGTCGAGCCGCGTGATGTCCCTCGCCATGAGCGCGGATGCCTGCCCCGAGCGGAGCCGGCGCTGCCATGCCTCGGCGGAATTGGCAAACGTGCCGAGCTCCTTCGAGATCGCGCGAGTCCCGGGCGTCCCGAGCGCATGACAGGACTGGCACGCGCCGGTCTTGATGATGTTGAGCCACTCTCCCTGGCTCTTGATCTTCGGCAGCGGGAACTCACGCGCTGTGGGCACGTGCATCATCGAGAACCAGTAGATTGGCGGGTAATACTGCGCCGCCGCCGCGGCAGTCGGTGCGGCGGTCGCGCGAAGGTCGAGGGTGGTGCCGGGAGCGGCCTGCGTTTTCGATGAATCGACGAGTCCATAGCCGCGCACCCAGACGGAATAGCGCGCGTTGGGCAGGTCCGGCACGAGGTAGCGTCCCCGGTCGTCAGTGACGACGATCTTGGCGAACTTCGTTGGGAGGTCGGTTGTTTCCGCGATCACCCAGACGCCGGCCTCTGGTCCGTTGTTGCCGGTGACGACGCCGCCGATGTCATCGCGATCGACGGCAACAGAGGCGGTCGGGATTTGTGTCGCGGCTCCACTCGACGCGACGGCCGCCATCGCCGCGGCGACCGCGAATACGAGGGCCCCAAAGGCTCGGACGTGTCGCAATGTCATCTAATAACTCGTTTCGACGAAGCCACCATTCGGCGTCCATTCGATGCGTCGCGTCAACGTATTGCGCGGGCTGCCGATCGGTCTTACGTATACGAGTACTTCTTCGTACCGTGAGCGAAGCGGCGCGACGATCTCTTCGGCAATGCTGCGCGCATCCTGCGGCTTGTCGGCTTCGACGTCAATGATCATGGCCCGCCGTGCGGAGGTCGCGCGCGTGACGATCCACGGCTCGTGTCGCGCAAACGGCGACGGTGTGGTCATCTTGTTCAGGGCTCGGACGAGGTCGTTGACTGCGGGCGGCGTCGGCGTTGGTCGCGGACGCGCAGAATACTCGACAAGCGCCGCAAACGACCCAATCGCGGCGAGCCACGCAACGCCGGCAACGAGCAGCCGGAGCATAAGTGGATCCAGGCCAGGTATCAGGCATCGGGTTTCAGGCCTGAATTTCAGGTGTGAGGTTACAGCTGTGAGGTTCCAGAATGAAGAAGAAAATACCCACGGTAACCTGTAACCTGAAACCCGTAACCTCCTGAAACCTGATACCTGAAACCTGACACCTCCTGTGGCCACTAACTACACAGCAAAAGACATCACCGTTCTGGAAGGTCTCGAGCCCGTTCGAAAGCGTCCGGGCATGTACATCGGCGGCGTCGGCACTGCCGGCCTGCATCATCTGGTGTGGGAAATCCTGGACAACGCCGTGGACGAGGCGATGAACGGGCATGCGTCGAACATCGTCCTGACCCTCCACGAAGACGGCAGTTCGGTCACGGTCACCGATGACGGCCGCGGCATCCCGGTCGACAAGCATCCGAAATCGAAGACGAGCGCGCTCGAGGTGATCTTCACGACGCTCCACGCCGGCGGTAAGTTCGAGCAGGGCAACTACAAGACGGCGGGCGGGTTGCACGGTGTCGGCGCCAGCGTGGTCAACGCGTTGTCATCGGAGCTGCGCGCGAGCGTCAAGCGCGATGGCACGACGTGGGAGATGTCGTTCAAGCGCGGGAAGCCGAGCGGGGCGCTGAAGAAAGCCGGCGCGGCGCGCGGCACGGGGACGACGGTCTATTTCCATCCCGATCCCACCATCTTCCCGAAGGTCGAATTCGATCCCGCGCTCATTCGCGAACGCCTCGAAGTGGTCAGTTACATCCACAAAGGCGTGCGCGTGACGTTCGACAACGAAGTCGAAGGGAAGAAGGAAGTCTTTCAGCACGAGGAAGGACTTGCCGATTTCCTGAAGAAGATCGTCGCCGAACGCGGCGCTAAACCGATTCACGACGTTCCGTTCACGCTCGCACGTGACGCCTCGCCTCGCCTCGACCTCGTCCTGCAGTGGACCGAGGCCACCGACGAACACCTGCGCAGCTACGTCAACGGGATTCCGACCGGATCGGGCGGCACGCACGAGAATGGATTGCGGGCCGGCCTGGGCAAGGCGGTTCGTAACTACATCGACACCCACAACCTGTCGCCGAAAGGCGTCACCCTGACGGCCGAGGACATCCGTGAAGGCATGACCGGCGTCTTGAGCATTTTCATCGAGGAGCCGCAGTTCCAGGGTCAAACCAAGGACCGCTTGAACAACCCTGAGCTCACCTCGGCGATCGACTCAGCGGTCCGCCCGGCGCTCGAACACTGGCTGAACACCAACCGTACGGTCGCTGAAGCGATCGTCGCGCGGATCATTCTCGCCGCGCGGGCGCGCGAGGCGAGCCGCGCGGCTCAAGCGGAGGTCACGCGCAAGACGGCCACGTCGGGCCGCCTCAATCTGCCGGGGAAACTCAGTGATTGCACCGGGAGCGGCCGCGAAGACAGCGAGCTGTTCATCGTCGAAGGCGATTCGGCGGGGGGATCCGCCAAGCAAGGACGCGATCGGAGCCGTCAAGCCATCCTTCCGCTGCGCGGAAAGGTGATGAACACGGAAGGAATGACCCTGGCGAAGGTACTCGAGAACAAGGAACTCGCGGACCTTGTCACCGCGCTCGGCTGCGGGCTCGGAAAGAATTTCGATCTCTCGCGGCTTCGCTACGGCCGAGTCATCATCCTCGCCGACGCCGATTCCGATGGTCATCACATTGCGACGCTGCTGCTCACGTTCATCTATCGACACCTGCCGCAGCTGATGACGAGCGGCAAGGTGTTTCTTGCGCAGCCGCCCCTCTATCGAATCGACATCGGGAAGGAGACGTTCTGGGCGCTCGACGATGCGCATCGTGACCGGCTGCTGAAGCTGCACGGCAATGGGCGATCGAACGCTGAGATCACCCGGTTCAAGGGCCTCGGCGAAATGATGCCCAAGGTGTTGTGGGAGACCACACTGAACCCGCGAACGCGGCGCCTGCAGCGTGTCGAGATCGCGGACCAGATCGTCACCGATCGCATCATCAACGAGCTGATGGGGAAGGATGCGTCGGCACGGTTCCGTTTCATCATGGAGCGAGCGGAAGATGCGCAGGAGCTTGACGTTTAGTCTGCTGTCGGTCGCGGTGGCGGTATCAGTTCCGCTGCTGGCTCAGCGTGCGCCGGCCAACGGCGTTCGCACGCTGGCGAACGTGCGCGAGCTGCACGACCTGATGATCTCGCCCGCCTCCGACGCGGTCTTCGATGCGAGCTCCAATCAGCCGCTTGACGCCAAGGGTTGGAGCACGGCTCGCAATCAGGCGCTGGTGCTGGCCGAATCAGGCAACCTGCTCATGGTTGGCAGCCGCGTCCGCGACAACGGCAATTGGATGAAGATGTCGCGCGCGATGGTCGATGCGGCAGCGCTCGCCGCGACAGCGGCCGAAAAGAAGGACGCGATGGCACTCGAGGCCGCGACGGATGCCATCACGGTTTCCTGCATGGAATGCCATCGCCCGTACCGCGATCAGGGCCGCCAGATGGGCGCGCCGCCAAAATAGCCGGAGGTCGTGACGAGCTTGAGGTCGTCGATGAACGCACGCGCCGCCGCAGGCGTCGTGCCGGTGTCGACGACGAGCACATCTCGACTCCCGATGATCGCGACGTTATTGCTGCCGGTTACAAGGGAGCCGGTCGCGGTCGCGTAATAGACGCCTTCAGTAATCTTTTCGAACTTGTACGCCTTGCCGGTGAGCGCAGGATTCGGAGCCTGCAAGAGAAGGGCGAGAAGCAGACTGAGTAACTTCATGTTCGCCTCGCAAGTGAGGGAACATTCTGCGTCATCGCACGCGGTTTCGATAGACCAGTCGGTCGAAAGACGTGTAGTAGACTCGCGCGATCGAACACATGGCAACCGCGACCGCTTCCGCTGCGAAAACGTCCCGCTACGATCGATCCCTCATCGAAGGGCCGATCGTCCCGGCGGTCTGGAGGCTCGCCTGGCCGACGATGCTCCAGAACGCGATCGCCGGGCTGCAGGGAATCATCGACCACGTGATGGTCGGCCATTACGTCGGCTATGTCGGCAACGCGGCAATCGGCGTCAGCTGGCAGATCATCCTCGTCGTCATCGTCTTCATCAGCTCGGTATTTACGGGGATGGCGGTGCTCGTCGCGCGTTTCGTCGGCGCCGGCGAGCCTCATAAAGTCAATCGGGTCGTCTATCAATCGTTCCTGACGGCCGCGGGCTTGTCGATTCTGCTCGGCGTTGTCGGCTACATCGCAGCGCCCTGGCTGCTGACGCTGGTGAACGCGGCGCCCGAAGTTCGACGCGAGGCACTGCCGTTTCTTCGGACCATGCTCGTCGGCAGTGTCGGGCTGATTCTGTTTTTCATGCTGAGCGGTGCGTTTCGCGCGGCCGGCGACCCACGCACGCCGCTACGGCTCGGTTTGGCGATGACGGTCCTGACCATCGCGCTGAACGTCACGTTCATCAGCGCGTTCGGGACGATCGGCGCCGCCTATGGAACCGTGATCAGCAGCACGGTGATCAGCTGCTACGGCGTCTGGCGACTGACGCGTGCCGATTCGGTGATTCAGTTGGAACCCGGCATGGACCGTCGGCCGGACTGGACAATCATCCGATCGCTCTTCAAGTTCGGCCTTCCCACTGGCGTTCAAGGCATCGCGATGAATATCGGCGGGGTGTTCCTGCTGCGGTTCATCGGTTCGCTCGAGCACAGCGCGGCCGCGCAGGCAGCCTTTGCGGTGGATTACACCGAGCTGTTCTCGCTCATCACGTGGACGTCGACCGGCCTGCTCGGCGCATCCGCAACCATCGCCGGTCAGAACCTCGGTGCAGGCAATCCCGACCGCGCCGCTGAAGGCGTCCAGGTGGCGTCGAAGATCGGCCTTGCCGCCGCGGCTGTCGTCGGGGCCGCGTTTCTGCTCGTGCCCGAATACCTGCTCGCCGCCTTTGGCATGACCGATCCGCTCGTGCTCTCGATCGGAAGGCAGCTGCTCGGGTACCTGAGCATCTCCGGTCTCTTCATCACCGTGGCGCTCAGCTACACCGGTGGCCTGCAGGGAACGGGCGATACACGCAGTCCGCTTTACATCTCCGTCATCTCGCAGATTGCGATTCCGCTTGGACTGTGCACGATCGTCGAGGCAACGCGGACCTTGATGCCAGCAGACATCTGGACTGCGATTCTTCTTGGGCACTTCACCCGGTGCGTCCTCAGCGTCGTCCGATTCCGACAGCAGAAGTGGCGAACGATCGCGGTAGATATCGAGCCCGCTCGTCCGTAGTTCAAAGCGCTCCGTGGTTTGTTGCAGTGGGATTAGTGTCCTAGGATCAATTTATGGCTGTTCGCACTGAATCTGCTGCTGTCTCCGATCGACATGCAACCGCGTCGCACCCGATCGGCAAGCCCTCGCCTGGTATCTCGGGCGTTTCGAAAGTTCCACCGCCGCTCAACGAGCCGAACCTTGGCTACCTTCCTGGTTCTCCAGAACGTGCCGAGTTGAAGGATCGCCTCAAGACGATGGCTGCCGAGCGCATCGATATTCCGATCGTTATCGGAGGGCGCGAGATTCGGACGGGCCGGACGCAACAGACTGTCATGCCGCACGACCATCATCACGTGCTGGCCGACTGGCACGCCGCGGATCCGGAACACGTCCATGAGGCCATCGCCGCGTCCACAGCGGCAGCCCGCGAATGGGCGAGCTGGCGGTGGGAGGATCGCGCCGCGATATTTCTCCGGGCAGCCGAGTTGTTGACGACAACATGGCGGCAGACGCTCAACGCCGCCACGATGCTCGGCCAGTCGAAGACGGCGTTTCAGGCCGAGATCGACTCTGCATCGGAACTGATCGACTTTCTCCGGTTCAATGCGTTCTTCGCCCAGGAGCTCTACGCCGAACAGCCGTTGAGCTCGCATGGTGTGCAGAACCGCATGGACTACCGGCCGCTCGAAGGCTTCGTCTATGCGATCACCCCGTTCAACTTCACCGCGATTGGAGGCAATCTCCCGACGGCGCCGGCGCTGATGGGCAACACCGTGATCTGGAAGCCTGCATCGAGTGCGATGTTGAGCGGCCATTACATCGTGCGCCTGCTCGAACGAGCCGGTTTGCCTCCAGGCGTGATCAATTTCGTGCCCGGTGATGCCGTGCAGATCACCAACATCCTGCTCGATTCACCGGATCTCGCGGGCATCCATTTCACGGGCAGCACCGCGGTCTTCAACAGCATGTGGCGAAAGGTCGGCGAGAACGTCGGCCGCTATCGGTCCTATCCGCGCATCGTCGGCGAAACCGGCGGCAAGGACTTCATCGTCGCGCACCCATCCGCGGACCCGCAGGAGGTTGCGGTTGCCGTCGCGCGCGGCGCGTTCGAGTACCAGGGTCAGAAGTGTTCCGCGGCGAGCCGTATTTACATTCCGCAGTCGCTCTGGCCCGACGTCCGCGATCGCGTCGTCGGCATGATGCGCGACATGAAGATGGGCGACGTCGCGGACTTCCGCACGTTCCTAGGTGCCGTCATCGACCGCAAGGCGTTCGACAAGATCGGCTCCTATCTCGATGATGCGAGGAAAAACGCGAAGGTCATCCAGGGCGGCACACCGCGCGGTGAGGTCGGCTACTTCATCGAACCGACGCTGATCGAGACGAAAGACCCCGCGTACCGTCTGCTGTGCGAGGAAATCTTCGGTCCGGTCGTGACTGCGTACATGTACGACGATGCCGCGTGGAGCAAGACGCTGGAAACGATCGATCGCACGTCGCCGTACGCGCTCACCGGATCGGTGTTCGGCACCGATCGGGCCGCGATTCTCGAGGCGACGGACACGCTTCGAAATGCCGCCGGCAACTTCTACATCAACGACAAACCGACGGGCGCTGTCGTCGGGCAGCAGCCGTTCGGTGGCGCGAGAGCGTCGGGCACCAATGACAAGGCCGGGTCGAAACTCAATCTGACGCGGTGGGTGAGCGCGCGAACGATCAAGGAGACGTTCTCGCCGCCACGCGATCTTAAGTACCCGTACATGTCCGAGGAATAAGGCGGGGCGTATAGGGCGCCGCTTTACGCGGCGCCAGCTCCATCACGATTCCAACAACAAATTCCCTGGGTCCTCGATGTACTCCTTCACTTTGACGAGGAACTGCACCGCCTCGCGGCCGTCGACGATGCGGTGGTCGTAGCTGAGGGCGAGATACATCATCGGGCGAACGACGACCGCACTGTTCAGGGCCACCGCGCGGTCTTGAATCTTGTGCAGGCCGAGGATACCAACCTGCGGCGGATTCAGAATCGGTGTGCTCATCAATGAGCCAAAGACGCCACCGTTGGTAATCGTAAAGGTCCCGCCCGCAAGGTCCTGGAGCATCAACGTTCCGTCTGCCGCTCGTCTTGCAAAATCACGAATGGCACCTTCAAGCTCCGCAAACGACATC
>DASTZI010000054.1:0-12564 GCA_035764385.1 Vicinamibacterales bacterium | reverse complement strand
CCGAACCTGCTGGAAAAGGGGAACGAACACCGCGGACGCTGACCAGCCCAGGCGATAACGGAGAGGGGCCCTCTGATGAGTGTGTCAGCTGGAAATAAAGCCTTGAGGATTGCAATAACGCTGACCTTGTGTGCGTTATGCTTCAGCGCCTCCCCATCATTCGCGCAGACCGCGCCGGCCACCCGGGCAACTCCTCCTACCGCTCGGCCAGCGCAGGCCACGGGCACGGCTCAAACGCCTCGCACCGCGCCCGCGACACCGGCCCCCGCAGCCGCGAAGCCGAGCGCGACGACAGCGTACCGCGCGCCGCGCACGCCCGACGGAAGGCCTAATTTGAGCGGGATCTGGCAAGCCATGAACGAGGCCGAATACGACATTCAGGCCCACGATGCCCGGCCGGGCCCGCTTGTGGTCATGGGTGCCTGGGGCGGCGTTGCGCCTAGTCTTGGTGTCGTGGAAGGCGGACCGCTTCCGTATCGGCCCGAAGCGCTGGCGAAGAAGAAAGAAAATGAGGCAAATGCATTGGCCCTCGATCCCGAGGTCAAATGCTTCCTGCCCGGCATACCTCGCGCGACGTACATGGGCTTTCCATTTCAGATCACGCAATCCGCGAAGTACGTCGCGTTCACCTACGGATACGATTTCGCGTCTCGAGTTGTGAATATCGGCATGACCAGCAAGGCGCCCGTAGACTCCTGGATGGGTTGGTCAAGCGGCAAATGGGAAGGCGACACGCTGGTTGTGGACGTGACCGCACAAGTGGAGGATACCTGGTTTGACCGCGCGGGCGATTATCACAGCGACGAACTGCACGTCGTCGAGCGCTACACTCCGACGAGTCCTAATTCCCTTCTCTATGAAGTTACGATCACCGATCCGAAGGTGTATACGCGGCCCTGGAAGATGAGCATGCCGTTGTATCGCCGGTTGGAAAAAAATATTCAGTTGCTGGATTACAACTGCGTGCCCTTCGCGGAAGAGTTGATGTACGGCCATCTCCGCAAGGTGCAGACCCCCGAAGAAAAAGCCAAGGCAGACGCCGACCTTCCGACGGTCCCGGCTTCAGGCGCTACCAAAGACGTCGAGGACGAACAGCCGTAACGATCAGAAGAAGAAAATCGCGCGCCCGAAGACTGCCACGCCAAACCACAACAGCACTGCCACAAGAGCGGTGAGCTTGCGAACGATCGGCGGAAGACCCTGCCTGTCCGCCCGAGTGACGCTGCGCAGCGCCGTAAACTGAAATGGGAGCGCCAGCAAAAGAAACAAAGCTTTATAGTGGAACGCGACGTTCCCCCAGCATTTGACGGCTTCCGAAGTGAAAAGAAGCGTCCCGGTGACGAGCGCCAGGAACAACCCTGACATTGACCAGGGCATCAATTCCCGCGCCGTTTCCGCCACCCCTTTCCCCCGCAAAACCAGATCGAAAAGCCGCAGCGCCAGAACCAGTATGGACCCAAGAAACAGCGTTATTCCGAAAAGGTGAAACACTTCGGCAAGCGTGAACGTCCACTTCGATTCCCGGATGCCATGGCCCAGCCGGGTGTTTTCGATCCACAGGAAATATGGGTAGAGGCGGTCCCACACAGCTCAGACTATAAGAAGTAGGCCATCATGCGGCCTGCGGCGATGATGCCGACCCACAACGTGAGCGAAACCAGTCCGGCGATTCGAGCCTGCCGGGGCGGAATCGGCGCCGTGTCCCATTCGGTTTGACGGCGGTCGATCGTCAGATGGTACACCGCGATATTGACGCCCGCGAGCACCAGCATGATTGCTTTGGCCCAAAAAAAGTTGCTGCTATAGCAGCGCATCGCCAGCGACCAGAAGAGCAAGCTCCCTGTTACGAACGTGATGGCGAATCCCGTCAGCATGAAGGGACGCAACGGCCGGAACACAGCCGACACCGGCTGGTCTTTCAGAATCCATCCCGCGAGCCGGAGGTCGAACCACATCACAAGCCCCACCGATAACGCCAGCGAAACGACGTGAAGTCCCTCGACAATCGGAAACACGTACAGCGACTCGCGAAGCGCGGTCGAACTGCGCGTCGCGTCAATGAACTCGAAAACTCCGTAAATCGACACTTGCGGCCCAGGAATTGCGGATGATACCAGCGGGCCTTGTCGACGACGCAGGAAAAATTCGCGATTACGCACGCCGGATCCCGGATCCCGGATCCCCGATCCCGTCCTTCGACAGCACCTCCTCGGTGTGCTCGCCCAGTAACGGCGCTCGTCGCCGGACGTTCGGTGGCGTTGCGCTCAACTTGATTGGCGAGCCGAGCGCGCGAATCGCCCCGAGGGTTGGATGCTGGACGTCGACGACCAGCTCGCGGGCGATCACCTGTGGATCCTCGAACACCTGTGAGTAGTCGTTGATGGGACCGCACGGGATGTTGTTCGCATCGAACAGCTCCAGCCAGTGCGCCCGTGGCTTCGCGGAAGTAATCGCTTCGATTTTCGCCGCAAGATCTGCGCGGTTCCGGATACGCATACCGTCAGTCAGGAACTCCGGCAGCTGACGCCACTCGGGATGGCCCAGCACCTCGCAGATTCGGTGAAAGGACCGATCGTTGGCGCCGCCAATCGTGATGTATCCGTCCGCGCAACGGAACGCCTGATACGGCGCGCTCATCCGGTGCGCTGAGCCAAGTCGCTCAGGGATGCCGCGGCCCGAGAAATACTGCGTCGACTCCCACACCGACAGGCCAACGCCCGCATCGAGGAGCGACGTGTCCACCTGCTGGCCGCGTCCGGTTCTGTGTCGATGCTCGAGCGCGGCGAGGATTCCCACGGTGGCGAACAGACCGGCGCCAAGGTCGGTCAGCGGAATGCCCGATTTCACCGGCGCTCCTCCCGGCTCGCCGGTCACCGACATGATGCCCGAGACGCCCTGCGCCACCAGATCGAAGCCGCCCTTGCTGCGTTGCGGTCCCGTCTGACCATACCCGGAAATGGAGGCGTAAATGAGCCGCGGATTCAACGCCGCCAGGCTCGCGTAGTCCAGGCCGAGCGACTCCATCACGCCAGGACGGTAGTTCTCGACGAAGATGTCCGCGCCCCGCGCCAGCGATCTCACCGCGTCCACTCCTTCGCGGGTCTTCAGGTTGATGACGACGCTCCGTTTGCCACGGTTGACCGCATTGAAGCTCGGGCTGTCGGTGCCGACAGCGCCCGGCATCGTTCGCGTTGAGTCCCCCTGCGGCGGTTCGATCTTGACGACATCGGCTCCCAGGTCGGCGAGCAGCATCGTGCAGAACGGTCCCGCCATCACCTGCGTCAGGTCGATGACGCGCAGCCCCGCGAGCGCCCCGCTATTGGTTTGATCCATTACGGATATTCTAAAAGCCTATGACGACCCCAGAAACCATCTTCCAGATCGATCCGCCGTTTGCCTTTTTGACGTTCAACCGTCCACAGGCGCGAAACGCCATGACATGGGCGATGTACGACGCGCTCGTCCGCGCATGCGAGACGGTTGATGCCGATCCACAGGTGCGCGTCTTCATCCTCAAAGGCGCGGGCGGAAAGGCGTTCGTCTCCGGCACGGACATCTCGCAGTTCCAGAGCTTCCGGGAACCGAAGGATGCGATCGACTATGAGAAGAAGATCAGCGTCATCCTCGGACGGCTGGAGCGCGTGACCAAGCCGACAATTACGCAGGTCGAGGGGTTTGCCACCGGCGCCGGCTGCGGCATCGTGGCGACATGCGATCTCAGCGTCGCGACGACCGACTCGGCGATCGGCATTCCGATCGCCCGCACGCTCGGCAACGTCGCATCGTCGGGCACCTTCGCCCGCATCGTCAATCTCATCGGTCCGGCGCGTGCGAAAGAGATGATCTTCACAGGACGTCTGATTCCGGCGCCGGAAGCGCAGGCGATCGGCTTGATCACTCGGGTCGTTCCGCGCGAGTCCATCGAATCGGAGGTAATGGACCTGGCACGGCAGATAGCCGCCAACGCGCCGTTGACGATCCGCGCAGCCAAGGAGATGACGCGACGGCTGATGGACGCCCGCAATCCGGAGCAGGGCGACGCGGACCTGATTGAGATGTGCTACATGAGCGCCGATTTCAAGGAAGGCGTCGATGCGTTCCTGAACAAGCGCAAGCCGCAGTGGACGGGCGCCTAGTACGGAACAGGGATTAGGCGATCGCTGCTGCGCATGTCTTCTTCGAGTAGTTGCAGCAGCGCTTTGCTGACAGGCCCGGGCTTCCCGTCGCCGATCACCTGCTCATCCCACTGGACGACCGGCGCAACCTTGATCGAGCTGCCAAGCTGCAGCATCTCGCGGCTCGCGCGCGCCTCCCCCACGGAAATGTCGCGGACTTCGACGCCGGTCACGCGCGCCCGATCCTGATGCGCGTGTGCGAGCTCCAGCAGCCGCAGCGACGTACAGCCGGAGAGGATGTGATCGAACTTCGGGTGCACGAGGACGCCGTGCCTGGTGACGAACGCGACGTTCATATTCGAGCTCTCGCCGACGTTACCGTCCTCGTCGATGAAGACGCCGTTGTCGAACCCCCTCTCCTTCGCCTCCATCTGCATCAGCACATTCGGCAGGTAGTTGGTCGCCTTGGTGATGGCGTAGAGCGGCGCCTTGATGGGATACGTGGTGGTCATCACGCGCAGCCCCTCCGTGTACCACCGTTCGGGATAGGAGAGCCCCGCGAAAATCATGACGAAAAAGCCCGGCTCGGCGCCGCGGGCCGGCGTCAGCTCCAGGCTGCCGGGTCCCGACGAGAGCCAATAACGAATCGACCCATCGCGCCGGCCGCTCGCCGCTGCCGTCTGCACGATGATGTCGGTCATCTCCGCTCGCGACGCCGGGACCCGCAGCTTCGATCGCTCGGCCGACAGCAGAAAGCGATCGAGGTGTGCTTCGAGGTCGTAGATCTTTCCCGCGACGATCGCGGCGGTGTCGAAAATGCCATGCCCGCGGTGCACGATGTGGTCGTCGAACGGGAGGACCATCAACGCCGGATCGGTGACAACGCCCTTCAACTGGCTGGAATAGAACGCGAAGTACTCGACAGGTTGGCGGGAACGCAGCGACTGTAATCCGGAAAGGACCTTGCCCTCGTCGAGCACCGGGATCGTGCGGGCGTGGACTGTCATGCCGCCACTGTAGCATGCGACTGGTTGGTGGTTGGTAGTTAGCGGTTGGT
Source organism: Vicinamibacterales bacterium (assembly GCA_035764385.1). Lineage (GTDB taxonomy): Bacteria > Acidobacteriota > Vicinamibacteria > Vicinamibacterales > UBA2999 > Gp6-AA40. Next base: position 7,392 of record DASTZI010000054.1, on the reverse strand, counting down.
CGTCAACCACGGACGACTAACCACCAACCACCAACCGGGCTTCAGCGCGCTGCGGCCGTGGCCGCTCCGATCGGCGCGGCCGGCGGGATGTCGTCGGTGAACTGCCGCTCTGGATGCATCAGAAACGCGCTCACCGCGCCGACCATCAAGACGCCGATCGCGATGACAAACGGCAACTGCGGATCGCCGGTCACGTCCGTCACCCAACCGGCGACAACAGGCGACAGAATTGCCGCGAGCGCCGAGCCGGAGTTCATCAGGCCCGATGCCGTGCCGGAATACTTGGGTGCGATGTCCATCGGGATCGCCCACATCGGGCCAATCACCATCTCGGCAAAGAAAAACCCGGCCGAGAGACAAATGGCGACAAACACCTTGTCGCTCGCCTGCAGGATGGGCAGCAGCGATATCAGCGCGCCGACAAAGCCGAAGACCGCCGCGCCAACGCGAGCGCGACGAACGTTGTTCGATTTGTGGAGGATGCGGTCGGAAAAGACGCCGCCGATGGTGTTGCCGATCGCGCCGATGGTGTAGACGATCGTCGCGAACAAGGCCGTCTCGTTCGTGCTCAGCGAGAACTTGTCCTTGAAGAAAATGAGCAGGAAGCTCAGATACAACCAGAGGCACCAGCCGTAACAGAAATACGTCAATGTGACCGGCCACATCCGCGCGATGAGCGGTCCCCACGGCACCGCCGGCGGCGCGCCCTTCTCCCGGCGCTTCGGGAGAACCGCGAGTTCTGCGTCCGTAATCGCCGGATGTTCGTGCGGATCATCGCGGAAGTACCAGTACCAGGCGATCACCCACACAAATCCCGCGATGCCGATGACGATGAAGGAGCCGCGCCACGTCACCACCGCCATCAGCCAGACGACGAGCGCAGGTGTCAACGCGTTGCCCAGACGCGAAAAGGCGTGGGTGATGCCCTGCGCAAATCCGCGCTTGCGGGTTTCCACCCAGTACTGCATGGCACGCGTGGCCGTCGGCAGCGTGGCGCCGACGCCGAATCCCATCAGAATGCGGGCGGCGAAGAGTGAGTAGAAGTCCCACGCCACGCTCGTGAGCACCGTTGCAGCCGCCCAGACGAGACCGCTCACAAAGAGCGTGCGCCGCGGCCCAAAACGATCGGCGGTCACGCCGCCGATGATCTGGAACAACAGATACGGATAGCCGAACGCCGAGAAGATGAGCCCGGCCTGGGTGTTCGACAAGTGGAATTCGGGCCGGATGGCGATGATGGCGGTGCTGATGTTCTGCCGCACGATGTACGAGATGAAGTACATCGCGCACAGCAGGATGAGCACATTGGTCGTCGCCGGAAGCGCAGATCGCCGGGCGGTGTTATCCATGCCGCGGATTCTATTCGATCAACGAATGAAGGATGACAGCCGGGTGCCGCGCCTCGACCCCGGCAAAATGCGCCACTTGGTGGCGGCATGACGTCCCTGCGGCGGCCAGCAGCTCCCCATCTTTCAACGCACGCGCGGCCGGCAGCAGGCGTCGTTCGCCAATCTGATAGGAGACCTCATAGTGGTCCTTGGAGTAGCCGAACGAACCCGCCATGCCGCAGCATCCTGAGTCGAGCTCGGCGACCTTGCATGAGGGGATTCGCGACAGCAACGCCCTGGCGGGCGGCACCAGACCCATCGATTTCTGATGGCAATGCCCGTGCAGCACGATAGCGGCCGGCCCGGCCTTCAACGCGAGCGACGCGCGTCCCTCTGCGAGCTCGCGTTCGAGGTAGTCCTCGAAGAGCACGCACGCGTCGGCCACGACCTGCGCGCGGCGCTGTTCCTCGCCACGCAACAACGCCGGCGCGTCCTCCCGGACGGCGGAGAGGCAGCTCGGCTCGAGAAAAATGATTTTTTCGCCTCGTGAGGCGGCCTCGAACAATGCCCCTGCGTTCTTCCGAGCGAGCACGCGTGCCTGATCGAGCTGACCGGTTGAAATCAACGGTCGTCCGCAGCAATCGTGCGGCGCGAGATGCACGTCGATGCCGGCGGCGTCGAGCACCGTGGCAGCGGCGACGCCGATCTCAGGCTCGTTGTAATTCGTGAAGGTGTCGTTGAACAACGTTGCAGTGGGCCGGTCGGGCCGGCTGAAGCCGGCCCCTGCAGCATCGGTGGGGTCCGCCTTCAGGCGGACCTTTCTGAACCTCTCCTCGAATGTTTCCTTCGCCCAGGCCGGCGGAATGCGCCGGCGATCGATGCCGAACAACTTTTCGGTCATCCATCGACCGATGCCGCTCGCGGCGACGCTATTCGAGAACGGCGCGAAGTGGCTGCCGACCTTGGAGAGCGCCCGCACGTTGCCGAGTACGCGCTTGCCGACCGGAATGCCATGCTTCCGCCAGTGCTCCGCGAGATATTCGCTCTTGAATCGCGCGACGTCCACGCCGACGGGACATTCAGCCTTGCAGGCCCGGCACTCGAGGCATAGGTCGAGCGTCTCGAGCACACCCTCTTCGTCGAGGCCCGACTCCGCGAGACGGCCGGTCATCGCCAGGCGCAACGTGTTCGCGCGGCCGCGCGTGACGTCGCGTTCGTCGCGCGTCGCCATGTACGACGGGCACATCGTACCTTCGAGCTTCTTGCGGCAGGCGCCGACCCCACTGCACATCTCCACCGCCCGGCCGAAGCCGCCGTATTCGGAGTAGTCGAAGTAGGTCGGCGGGTCCGGCGTCTTGTAGGCGGCGCCGTAGCGCAGGTTCGTCGTGAGTGGAGGGCAATCGACGATCTTGCCCGGATTGAAGACGCCCTGCGGATCGAAGGTGTGTTTAACGGTCCGAAACGCCTGATACAGCGCGGAACCGAACATCTTCTCCATGAACGGCCCGCGCACGAGCCCGTCGCCATGCTCGCCAGAAAGCGCGCCGCCATACTTCAGCACGAGGTCCGCGCTCTGCGTCGCAATCGCCTCGAACTTCTTAACACCCTCGGCGGTCTTCATATTGACGACGGGCCGTACGTGCAGGCAACCGACCGACGCGTGCGCGTATACGCCGGAGGAGCTGCCGTTGCGACGGATCATCGCGAGGAAATCGTCGATGTAGTCGCGAAGCACTTCGGGCTTGACCGCCGTATCCTCGACGAACGACAGCGACTTCTCGTCGCCCTTCATCGCCATCGACAAACCGAGCGAGGCCTCGCGGAATCCCCAAACGCGCGCCTGATCCGTCAGCGGCAGCAGGCGGCGGTAGACGCATTTGAACGGCTTCAGATCGCGTTCGATCGCCTCGAGCCGCGGCGGCAGATCCTCGGCCCGATCCGCATACAGCTCCACGTTGAGGAGCGCGCCCGGGTTGTCGGTCTGCAGGATGGCGCGGCGCATCCGATCCATCGCCGGGTTTTCGCGCGCGTGGTTCAGGATGAAGGCATCCATCACCTCGATCGCCGAAGGCTTGTGCCTCAGAATCACCGGCGTTGCGGCAAGCGCGTCGAGCAGTTCGTCGAACTCAATGGCGAGCACCGCTTTCTCTTTCGGCAGCGGGACCAGATTGATCTTCGCCGCCGTGATCATGCCAAGCGTGCCTTCGGAGCCGACGATGATCTTCGCGAGGTTGAACGGTTTGGACCCGTCGACGAATTCGTCGAGGTTGTAGCCAGCGACGCGGCGGACGACTTTCGGGTAGCGCTTCGCGATTTCGCCCGCGCACTCCTGCGCGACCTGCCGTACGGTCCGATAGCAACTCGCTTCGAGCGTGTCACCCTGGCACGCGGCGTCGAGTTCCGCCTGATTGAACGGCCGCAGGTGGACCTGCGATCCATCAGAAAGAATGACGTCCAGCTCGAGCACGTGATCGATGGTCTTGCCGTACATCACCGAACGCGCCCCGCACGAGTTGTTGCTGATCATGCCGCCGATAGTGGCGCGGCTCGCCGTCGAGATGTCCGGGGCGAACCGAAGGCCGTGGGCCTTTAGCTGTGCATTCAATTCGTCGAGCACGATGCCGGGCTCGACGATGGCCCACCGCTCACCGGCGTTCAGCTCGAGGATCCGGTTGTAGTACTTGGACGTATCGATCTGCAGTCCGCTGCCAATCGCCTGGCCGGCCTGTGATGTACCTCCTCCGCGTGCGGTGATGGAAATACCGTGCGCACGCGCGAGGTTTACCGTGCGCAGGATGTCTTCTCTCGATTTGACGATGACGACGCCAAGCGGGTGGATCTGATAAACGCTGGCGTCGGTCGAATAGAGGGCGCGGGTCACCGCGTCGAACCGGACTTCGCCCGAGATTTGCTCCTCGAGCTGGCGCCGTAATGTCCCGGTTTGGATGACCCTGAGTTGTTTGCCCGCCAAGAAATCCAATTGTATAGTGTCGGTCCGGCTAGAGCGGGACCCGGCGTACGAGTTGCGTGGGGTGCGGCTTCAAGCGACCAGGAGGCTATTTTGAATATTCAGAATCGCTGGTTTCAGCTCGTCGCGTCGCTCATCGCGATGATCATGATTGCGAACCTGCAGTACGCCTGGACGCTCTTCGTGCAGCCGCTGCAGCGTGGCACCGGCTGGAAGCTGTCGGACATTCAATACGCCTTCGCACTTTTCATCCTGTTCCAGACATGGGTGCAGCCGCTCGACGGCTGGCTCATCGACCGCATGGGACCGCGTTGGTTCATCAGCGTCGCCGGTCTCCTGTGCGGTCTCGGGTGGGCCGGAATGGGTTACGCCAAAACGCTTCCGATGCTCTATACGCTCTACTGCGCGGCCGGCATCGGCGCCGCGTTCGTCTATAGCGGCTCAATCGGCTCGGCCCTGAAGTGGTTTAAGGATCGTCGAGGCCTCGCATCGGGAATCATGGCCGCCGGATTCGGCGGGGGCACGGCGCTCTTCATCCCGTTCATCTCGTCGACCATCGCGAACCGTGGCTACGAAGCAGCATTCTTCTCGACCGGTATCTTCCAAGGGCTGGTGATCGTCGTTGTCGCACAGTTCCTCCGGCATCCGAGTCAGACGGCCGCAACCGCGCAGACGGGTGTCAGGAGAGCCACCGAGGTCGCGCACCTCACGACGCTGGAGATGCTGAGGAGACCTCAGTTCTACATGATGTATGCGGCGTTCGTGATGATGGGCACCGGCTTCCTGCTCGCGACCGCGAACCTCGGGCCGATTGCGAGGTCGTGGGGACTGAGCGCCGGGGCAGTCACGCTCGCGGCAACGTTCAGCCCGCTGGCCAACGGCGCGAGCCGGATCTTCTGGGGCTGGGCCTCGGATAAGACCGGACGCGAAAACGCGATGGTCACGGCGTTTCTGCTGAACGCGGTGTGCCTGCTCGCGGTCCTCAAACTTGGCCAGTGGTCCGGCGGTTGGTTCACATTCAGCCTGGTGCTCGTGTATTTCACGGGAGGCCAGATCTACTCGTTGTTCCCAGCTACCACCGGCGACTACTTCGGAACCAAGCACGCGACTTCCAACTACGCTGTGCTTTACACAGCCAAAGGGGTGGCCGCATTCATCGGCGCGTGGGGCGGACCGTTGCTGTTCGAACGGTTCGGAAGCTGGGACGCGTCCTTCTACGGCAGTGCGGCGCTCGCCGTGATTGCCGCGCTCCTGGCGTTTGGCCTGCGAGCGAGGGAGACAGCGCCGCGCCCGGCGCGCGTCGGCGTTCCCGCATAACAGGCGGACTCGTCAACAACTCACGGTTCAGATAGCGCGAATCGCAGCTGTCGTGCGTGGCAGTCTGGTTGCACGCCAGATCTCCTGCAGAGGAGCACGATGCCAACAGCGATGACCAACGACGTACTCGTCGGCGCGGCCGCCGGTGCGCTGTACGGCCTTACCGTCTGGACGGGCAGCTACCTCGGCCTGCTGCCTGCACTCGGTGTGCGCATCACGCACGGCACGATTCGCCGTCGCGAACGGGAATGATGATCGCCGCGCCGCGTCGCGAAATCCGGACGCGGCCGAACGATAGCGGAGTCTGCCGTGGGCGCGCCGTCGATTCGCCGCGCCGCCGTCGACACCACATGATCCCAGCGACGACGGCGGTACCGATCGCAACCGTCGTCGCGCCGATGGCCGCCCACATAAAAGGAGGATCCAGAGAGTTTTCCGCGCGCCAGGGCGGTCTCCTGGCGCATCAATGTACGGACATCGCGCAGCAGTTCGCGGACCAGCTGGAATGTGGAAACGTCATCGTCGCTCCGGACGGCCGTGGCTGATTCACCTTGCGTCGTGCATCTTCAACGCCATCTCGGCGGCCGCGATCCCCGCTCGGCCCATGCTGATGCCGCCGTCGTTGGGCGGCCCGGATGCATGGCATATGCCCGAGAGAAGTGCGTCCGGCTCATCGGCGCGGCGATGGTACGGGGACGACTCAAAAACGGAATGAATCTATCGAGCGACCCCAGCTTCGCCCAGATGTTTCCACACGGCGAAATTCAGTTCGCTTCTGAGCGCGCCAGCGGTCTTCAGGTCTTCTTTGCTCCACACCTGCAGGTGAAACCGAAATCCGCGAAGGCCTACTTGGACAAACTCCACTTCCGGCGCCGGCGAGCGCAGCACACGGTCATGCTCCGCGGCGGCAGCCAGCAACGTGCGGCGGACAAGATCCAGGTCTGCGTCAGGGGGGATGTGAAACGTCAGCACGTAGGCCGTCAGCGCGTTGGGTCTGCTCCAGTTGATCACGCGCTCGGAGATGAACTGCGAATTCGGAACGATCACCGCAACGTTCTCGTCGGTAACCAATGTCGTCGCACGCGCGGCAATCTCACGCACTTCGCCAACCGTGCCGCCGATTTCGACGCGGTCGCCGATCCGGATTGGCCGCTCGAGCAGCAGAATCAGCCCGCTGAAGAAATTGCTGGTGATGTTTTGCAGCCCGAAGCCAAGGCCGACGCCAATGGCACCGACCAGTACGTTCAATGAAGTGAGGTTGATCCCCGCGGCCTGCAGAATCACCAGCGTGCCGACGCCGATCACCGTGTATCGCGTGATCGCGCCCAGCGCCTCGCGCAGTCCGACGTCTACACCTCGCCGCGCCAGTACGTGATCAACGAACCACTGCGTCGTCCGACGCGTCGCCCATATGAGAACGGCGAGAAGCGTCACGACAATCAGCAGTTTCAGCGGTGTGAACTGACTTCCCGCAATACCGGTGTTGAGGAACGCTCCGACTCGATCCAGGACATCCATTCGCGATCACCGTTGCGTGCAGCCGCCATGCCTCTGGCAGCTGAACCGTCGGAGCTCTTCGGAAACGCGCGAAGGCATGTGTGTTGCTCGAAACTGCCGTCAAGAATTGGCGATGAGTGATCAGTCATCGTGCCGCCGTGATGGCCACCAGCGAGCAGAGGTGGTGAAGCACATCGTGAATCGATTGCGCCACACCACGTCATGCAGCATCCAGGCTCTGGCTTATGCCGCAGGTGATGTACCGGAGCGCATCGTTCGTCG
>DASTZI010000053.1:0-23944 GCA_035764385.1 Vicinamibacterales bacterium | reverse complement strand
CGGTAGAAAGGGCTTCTTTCATTGGGGCGTGTATGCGCACTGGCGCGGAAAGCCAAGCGCGAGCGATCCGACCAAACCGTCCTCGAGCTCCGGCGCCGCGCATCTGCCCGGTGATCTTTTTCTCGTCACGCTTGGCGGATGGGCGGGAGCCGACGGTCGCGATCCGGAAGACATCGTCGCGTACACCACGGCGCACGAGCTGGGACACAACCTGTACCGAGGACATGGCGGTGATCCTGTGAACGCGCTCGAGTTCAACTGCAATCCGAACTTCTTGAGCATCATGAACTGGAACTACCAGGTCGAAGGATTGCTGAACGCGAGCGGTGTGCCTGTCCTCGATTTCTCACGTCAGATGGTTGGACCGATTTCAGGCGGGGTAATAAACCCGCTTGATGAAGGCAACCTTCCTCGGGACCTCGGCACGTCGGTGACCTGGCCGTATCGTCCTGGCTGGTACGCGCCGCGAAGCAGCGTCCCCTCGAGCCTCGGGACAACCCCTGCGAAGCGGCATTGTGACGGCACGGATTTGTCGGACGCGGAAAAGGCCGAGAACGCCGGGGGCGGCGGCTTTGTCCGCATCAACGGCACGGAAGCTCTCGTCAAGACGGCGGGAAGTCCCATTGACTGGAATGGCGACCTGAACACGACCAATGATGCGGGCACGAAGCAAGATGTCACCTTCAACGGTCCGGACGGACCGGCCTACGGAGCGTTGAACGCGCTCAGAGGAGCCGACGACTGGACCGCCATCAAGAGCATCGGCCTTCGCCAGGTCGGCAGTGGACGCAGCCTGGCCGGATTCTCGTCTGGATTCGATCCGGGCGGCGGCTTCGACCCAGGAGGTGGATTCGATCCTGGTGGCGGGTTCGACCCAGGAGGTGGATTCGATCCCGGTGGCGGCTTCGACCCCGGCGGCGGGTTCGATCCCGGTGGCGGCTTCGACCCGGGAGGCGGCATCGACCAGGACTTCACGACGGCGAACTCGATCGGCCATCCTCCGCACACGCTCAGGGCGGACCCGGTTCCCTCGCCGAAGAACAAGCAGTACGTGATCAGCGTGACGTGGAAGAAACCGTTTGGAGATGTTCTGAACTACCGTCTCTATCGGGTGGATGGATCCGCCGTGACCCCGGATGCGTTTGCGCGCAAGACGCTGCTGACTCAGACGACGCTGACGTCCTACACGGACGACAAGGTCAACCCGGGCGCCACGTACACGTATTTCGCGACGGCCCGGACCGTTGACGGGAACGAAAGCGGCATGTCGAATGAGTGGACCGTGACTGTCCCGAAATAAAGCTCGTGGCCGGATCGGACAGCGCGTCGCTGGCGCTGTCCGCTCTCGCGCGTCAACGGCCAGCGCGGCGCTGGACTTCGGCGAGGAGCGGATCTTCCTTCGAGTTTCCCCGGATCTTGATGTACTCGCGATAGGAGTCCGCGAACCGTTCGGTCTTCAGCCCTTCGCGGGCGCGGCCCTGGTAATAGTAGACGGCCGGGAGATAGCCGTAGGTCGGTTCCTCGTCGATGAAGAGCGCCAGCGCTTCGCCCCGGCGCGTCAGACAGCGGTCGAACTCGGAGTCGGCCTGCGCGAACAACCCTGCCTCCAGGTACGCGCGACCCAGATCGAAGTGACCGATCCAGGTGTCGAGCAGGCTGTTCGCCTCGCCGAACCGCGCGATGGCCTGACGGGCATCGCCGGATTTGAGGAGGACATCGCCTTCCAGGATCTTCGCGTACGCCCTGGGCTCGGGCTGCGTCTCGGAACTGAGCGCGGTGATCAAGGGCCGGGCCGCGGCCGTGCGATTCGCCTCGATCAGCAAGCGCCCTGCAAGAAAGCGAATCTTCACGGCCTCGCTGTTCGCCAGGGCGCTTTCGGCGGCCGCAGCGGCAGCGGCCGGCTGCCCTCGCAACAGTTGGGCGTAGCCGAGCGACGCGAATTTTGCCGCCGCTCTGTCCTTGGCGTTGGCCTTCAGATCGGCGGCCGCACCGGCTTCAAGCACGCGTCGAGCATCAGCGAATCTCCCCTCGTAGACGGCGAGATCGCCGAGGCCCGACGCGGCGAACGACGCGCCGAGGGTACCGAGCGCCTCCGCCTGGCCGAGAGCTTGATACGTTTCGCTGGCCTCTGACGGCAGCCCCTGTCCCAGTTTGGCGAATGCGAGCGGCAGCAGGCCCAATGGGCTCCCGAGATCTTGCGCGCCGCGGGCTTCCTGTTCTCCGGCCTGGAAGTCGCCGCCGTACGATTCGTACAAGGCGAGGTTCACGCGGAAGATCGCCCGCTTGGGCACGAACTTGACGACTTCCTTCATTTCCTGCACGGCCTCGCGCATGTCCCGCAGGTGCGTTGCACATATCGCCAGGCGGTTGCGGGCGTACACGTCACCGGAGAACCGGTTCACGAGATCCGTGTACTCCTTCACGCACTGCTGATAGTCGCCGATGCCGAGATAAAGCATGCCGCGCGCGTTGAATCGTTCGCGCTCCGTCATGCCGTCCAAGTAGCGGAGCGCCTCCTCGGTGTACTTCTGGGCTTCCTGCGGTCTGCCCAGATTGCGCGACATCGCCGCCATTCCGATGTAGCCGGCGCCGAATTTCGGGTCGAGCTCGACGGCCTTCGAAAAGCTCGTGAACGCATCGGCGAACCGGTTGTTGGTGGAGGCCTCGAGCGCGGCCGCAAAGTGCCGCACGACGTCGAGCGATGTTGTCGACAACGTTTCCATGGCGAACAACTGAGCTGAGTCGGACGTGTCGTCGCCAAGCGCTTTGCGGACTTCGGTCACCAGACGCGTAGCCACGCCCAGCACTTGATCCTTGGTGGCCGCGCGACCATCGGCCGACGTGATCACGGTGCCGCTCACGGTCTGCACAGCCTTGACGGAAACCTGGTAGCCGTTCCCCTGCTGCGTCACCGCGCCTGACAGGACGACGCCGAGCCCCTGTCTCACCGCCAGCTCGCGCGCAGCCTGCTCATCCAAGCGCTCGGGGGGCCGAACGCCGAGCGTGCCGCTGATCGCGTTACGGTCATAGGCGCTGATGAAGTTTGCGCCCTCCAGCGCCCGCTTGAGCATCGGCTCCAGGGTGCGGTCGAACGTCACGTCGTTTGTGCCGTTCTGGAAATCGGCGATCACGACCGAGACCGGGTCGTGCGGCGCGGGCGGGATGAGCGAGCGCTGGTACCACCAGATGCCCCCCGAAACGACCAGCAGCATTGCGACGACGCCAACCACCACTGGCAGCCGGACGACGCGCTTGATTGGGATCGGTTCGCCCTGTTCGTCCAGCGCGTCGAGTGCGGCAACCAGCTCGGCGGAGGTTTGGAATCGGGCCGCCGGATCCGGTTCGAGACATCGCCCGATGAGCGTTTCGACAGCGGCCGGAATCGAGGGGTCCGTGGCGCGCACCGGCGGCGGAGCCGCCTCCATACGCCGCTTCAATTCCGCAACGGCGTTCTCGCTGCGGCGGATGCCGAGCAGCATGTCGGAAAAGATCAATCCGAACGCGTAGACATCCGCGCGTTGATCGACGACTTCGCCTCTGGCCTGCTCAGGCGCCATGTAGTGGACGGTCCCGAGGATGGCCCCCGCAACCGTTGCCGTCGTCGCGGCTCCTTGCGTCTGCCACGCGGCCGTTGCCGTCCCCGTGACAGGCGCTGAGGACGGAGCCGCGGCTGCCGAAACGTTCCCCGCGGACCGCGCGATGCCGAAGTCCATGATCACCGCGTGGTCGCTGAGGATCATGATGTTCGCGGGCTTCAGATCGCGGTGGACGATGCCGGCCTCGTGGGCGGCGGCGAGACCTGCGGCCACGTCGCGGACAATCGACAATGCTTCCGGAACCGGCAACTTGCTGCGTTCTTTCAGCTTGGTCGCGAGATCCGAGCCGTCCAAATACGGCATCGTGATGTACTTGATGCCGCTGATCTCCCCAAGGTCATGAATGCGCACGACGTTCTTGTGCGTGACCTGGCGGGCGAGTACGAGCTCCTGCTTGAAGCGCCGCTCCATTTCCTGCGCTGTCACAGGGTCGATCGACGTCTCCGGGCGGATCACTTTCAGCGCGACCGCCATACCCAGCTCGGCATCCCACGCGTGGTACACGGCTCCCATACCACCGACGCCGAGGACGCGAATGATGTGATATCTCGCGCCGAAGGCCTGACCTACGTGCAATGGGCCCGTCGCACTCCGCGGCGCCGTTGAAACGATCGTGGCGCCATCGGTAGGCGCGTCATCGAGTGGAGTTTGCGAGGGTTGGGTCAGGGCAATGACCGTCTGGGGCGGGGGCGTCAACACCGCCGTCGTGACCGCGAGGGGCATCGCCCGCCCGCAGGCAGTACAACGTCCCGAGGACGGTACACCGGGAGTAGAGCAATAGGGGCAGTTCATGACCCGAAAACGATTTTGAGCGGTGCTTGAAGGATACCTTATCCAACGCTCGCGCGCGGTCCGTCGAACAGAATGCGACCGTAATCTCCGGGATCGACGACAAAAGGTGCGGTCGTCATGTACTCGTGCGCGCGGAAGGCTCGTTGGCGCACGCTCTGATTAGGCCGTCTGATGCTGCGCGTTTTGCATACCCGAGCTTGGCTCTGTCGGTGAACGAGCGAGCTCACACCAGTCGCGACTCCCGACGCTTCCCTGCTTCAATTTCGATCCCGGTTCCCAAAAGATCCCGCTTCGCGACGCTCGATAGGGCAACGAGAAGCATCGGAAACAAGGCGTCACCCAACGGGTTGCAGGTTGCGTCATGGGTCGTCGTTGCGAGCCGCGGATCTTCTTCGAATCAACGAGTCGTTACAGACGATCTCTGGCGAGACCAGACGTCGGACACGGATGACGAGATCGTAAGTGTCCGGTCGGCATGCGGCCCGGTCACTTCTGTTACGTCGACGATCGAAGATGTTATCGCGGCGCTCGGCGTGCGCCGCTCACCAACAAACAGATCCGCGATCTCGTTCCCAAAGAGCAGTTTGCGTCCACCGATGCCGCGGCACGACGAGGCATTTCCATTGCTCCTCCGCCGCGGGACGTCACCCTGAGACGCACGACGAAACGGAGGCGGAGCATGTCCGGCAAACGGTTCAATGTGGCTGTCACGATCGCGCTCGTTGCACTCCTGTTACCCCGGATGGGTGCGGCGTCCGAGCGACCGACGCTCCTTTCACACGCCACGTCACCACCGGTGCGCGACATGCCGCCGCAGGCTCGTCACGGCGGAGAGTTGGAGGAAAAGGAGCGGCCCCATCACCGGTCGCATGAAGCTTCGGGCAATGTCGTCGATCCCGTCGTGCAGACCGTCACGCCGACAACCGCCGCCGCCCAGGCGCTCGGCCAGTGGGAAGGACTTGGCGCGGGCTATCCAGGATTCAATCTGTTGGCCCTGCCGCCGGATCCGAACATCGCGGTAGGACCGAACCATATCGTCCAGTTCGTCAACAACGCCTTTATGGTCTTCAACAAGTCGGGTGCGCCGCTCATGCAGGCGCCCGTCTCCGACGAAACGTTCTGGGGGAGCCTCAATGGCACCTGCGACCAATTAGGCGGCTTCAGCGACCCCATCGTGCAGTACGACCGTGTTGCCAACCGTTGGGTGGTGGGGGAAATCGCCATTCCACTGTTCCCCGGTCTCTTTGGTCAGTTCGCGCAATGCTTCGCGGTCTCCACGACGTCGGATCCAACCGGCCCTTACAACCTGTGGGCGTACGGCTTCGGCGACACCATTCCGGACTATCCGAAGATCGGCATGTGGCCCGACGGCTACTACATCACGTGGAACATGTTTCCGGGCGGCGGCGCCTCCTTCAGTGGCGCCGAGGCGTGTGCGTGGAACCGCGATGACATGTTGAACAACGTCCACGCTCCGCGGTTCAAATGCTTTCAGCTTTCGAGTGCATACGCGAGCCTGCTGCCCTCCGACGTTGATGGACCTACCCAACCTCCACCAGGTTCGCCGAACTACCTGATGAATATCGATCCGGCATCAAGCGCCCTAAACCTCTGGAGATTCCACGTCGACTGGGCGAACCAGGCTAATTCGACTCTCACGGGGCCGATTTCTGTTCCTGGAACGGCGCCCTTTACCGCGGCATGCTTCGTTAACGGCGACGATGACCCCGACTGTATTCCACAGCCCGGAACAACCCAGAAACTCGATTCCCTCGGCGACCGCTTGATGTATCGCCTCGCGTATCGCAATTTCGGTAATCACGAATCGATCGTCGCCACGCACACGGTCGTAGGCGGGGCTGGAAATACCGGCGTTCGCTGGTACGAAGTTCGAAGTCCCAATAGCGCTCCTGCCATCTATCAGCAGGGAACGTTCGCGCCAGACTCCGACAATCGCTGGATGGCAAGCATCGCGATGGATCACTCAGGCAACATCGGCGTGGGCTACAGCGTGTCGAGCGCCGGTACGTTTCCGTCCATCCGGTATTCCGGCTGGGAAGTCGGTGATCCGCTCGGAACCTTACAGGCGGAAACGTGGCTTGTGTCCGGGGGCGGCTCGCAAACCGGATATAACCGGTGGGGCGACTACTCCGCGATGCGAATTGATCCCAGCGATGATTGCACCTTCTGGTACACGCAGGAATATCAGGCGACCACGGCGGACGCCAACTGGAACACGCGCATAGGGTCGTTCAAGTTCCCTTCATGCGGCGGGTCGCAGACGAGCACGACGACCACCGTTTCGTCGTCATTGCCCACCTCGACGTTCGGCCAATCCGTGACGTTTACGGCCTCGGTTTCCCCTTCAGCGGCGACAGGTGCTGTGCAGTTCTTCGATGGCGGCGCTTCTCTGGGCACGGTCGCATTGAGCGGAGGCAGCGCGTCGCTGACCACGGCATCGCTGACGGCGGGTTCGCATTCGATTACGGCCAGCTACGGTGGCGACGCCACCTTCGCCGGCAGCACGTCCTCTGCGATTTCGCAGACAGTGAATAAAGCGAGCACGACCACCGCGTTGACGTCGTCGCTGAATCCATCGTCGTCGGGACAGTCGGTAACGTTTACCGCGACCGTCAGTCCATCTCTAGGCCCAACCGGAACGGTGGAGTTCTTCGACGGTGGCAATTCTCTGGGGACCGTCACCCTGAGCGGCGGCAGTGCTTCACTGACCACGGCAGCGCTGGCCGCCGGCACGCACTCCATTACCGCGACGTATAGCGGGAACACCAATTTCAGCGGCAGCACGTCCTCGCCGCCGCTCACGCAGGCGGTCGGCGTGATCGGCACCGCAACGGCATTGACCTCGTCACTCGATCCTTCGGTATTCGGACAGGCAGTCACCTTTGTGGCTACCGTCAATCCGTCTTCAGGTCCCACCGGAACGGTGCAGTTCTTTGACGGTGTCAATTCGCTGGGAACGGTGGCCCTGAGCGGAGGAACGGCTTCCCTTACGACCTCGGCGCTCGCGGTCGGAACGCATTTCATCACCGCAACCTACAGCGGAGACACCAGCTACGGCGGCAGCACATCGTCGGCGGTGACGCAAACGGTGGCGGCGGGCACGATCGGCACCACCACCGCGGTGACGTCGTCGCTCAATCCATCGGCATTCGGACAGCAGGTCACGTTCTCCGCGACGGTGAGTCCCCTGTCGGGCGCAACCGGCACCGTAACATTCTTGGATGGCGCCATCACGCTTGGTTCGGCAGCGCTCAACGGGAGCGGCGTCGCAACGTTCTCGACGTCGACCCTCGCCGCTGGGACGCACTCCATCACCGCACAGTACAACGGCGATGGTTCCCATACGGGCAGCACGTCCCCACCGCTTTTGCAAACCGTGAGCACGGCCAGTACGACGATCACGTTGGCATCCAGTAGCAATCCGGTAAAGACCGGACAGCCCGTGACCTTCACAGCCACTGTTTTGCCGTCGACCGCGACGGGAACAGTGCAGTTCTTCGACGGTTCGAGCCTACTGGGTACCGTGGGCCTCAGCGGGGGCCAGGCATCACTCACAACGTCGACGCTCAGCG
The DNA here is from genome assembly GCA_035764385.1 of Vicinamibacterales bacterium. Classification (GTDB taxonomy): domain Bacteria; phylum Acidobacteriota; class Vicinamibacteria; order Vicinamibacterales; family UBA2999; genus Gp6-AA40. Next base: position 15,963 of record DASTZI010000053.1, on the reverse strand, counting down.
CAGCGAAGCATTCCATTACTTCCGTTTACAGCGGAGATGCGAACTTTGCGAGCAGCACGTCGGCCGTTCTGAGTCAGAACGTGACCGGCAAGAAATAGACGCGATCGCGCTACGAAGGCCTCGACGCTGGGTGCGCCCACTCGCGTCGAGGCCGATTCGGAAAACGCTTTTGTTGAGGGCGCAGGAGGATACAATAGCCCGCCACTTTCAGCGGAGGTTCGAATGCGTAGGCTGTTCGCGTCCCTCCTGGTCTCGTTCGGCATCGTTACACTGCTCTCGTCGCCTGTGTCGCTGCAGGACAGAAATCTGCGGGGGGCTGGCGGTATCCCACAAGGCGGATTCGTTGAAACCCGGGGTGGCTTCGACATCAGCGGCCCCTACGAAGTCGATCCAAACTGGCCGAAGAAAACGTGGCCCGCACCCGGCTACATCTGGGGATCGCAGGCAGGCGTCTATCCGGAGTCGGCCGACAAGGTCTTTCTCGTCAGTCGTGGCGAGATCGAGCTGCCCAAAGATCTGAAAGTCCCGCCTGGTTTTCCCGGTAACTGGGGCGCGCTCAATCGCGGCGGCGCGACCGGCGAGGTTCCCGTCTTCCGCAACACCATCCTTACCGTCGACCGGCAAGGCAATCTCATCGACTCCTGGAAGCAGTGGGACTACCTCTTCGAGGGGGGCCGCGGACCGCACCAGATTTACGTTCAGCCGTACGACCCTGAACGGCACGTGTGGATCGTTGACGACATGAATCACGTGATTCACAAGTTCACCAACGACGGCAAGACGAAGCTCTTCACACTCGGCGAAATGGGGGTCTTCGGCCCGAACGACGACCTGCAACACTTCAACCGGCCGACGATGATCGACTGGCTGCCGGATGGGACGTTCTTCGTGAGCGACGGTTACGCCAACAGCCGCGTGGTCAAGTTCAGCAAAGACGGAAAGCCATTGTTGTGGTGGGGCTCGCTGCAGCCGGCGAAGGGCGACGGCGAGTTCACGGTGCCGCACGGGATCGCCGTTGGCGACGATCGCCACGTGTATGTCTCGGATCGCTTCAACCGCCGAATCCAGGTGTTTGACGAAAACGGCGTCTTCCTCGACAAGTGGCCGAGCGGCTACTGCCATTCGCTGTCGATGAGCCGCGATCAGCATCTCTGGTGCTACGACGGCGACCACGAGCAGTTCGTGAAATTCGATCTACGCGGCCATATTGAGACCGTCTTCGGCCGCTACGGCGTGTATCCCGGAGCGACGTGGGGCGTGCATCAGATCTCCGCCGACTCGGAAGGCAACCTGTACGCCGCTGAAGTTTTCGGTGGACGGACGCAGAAGTTCGTGCCGAAGCGCAACGCGAACCCGCACGATCTGTTCTTCGGCCGCGAGCTCGCGCCGAAGACGCCGCCCCCGCAGATTTCGACGGTGAGGATGGCGACTCCCGCGGCGACGGCCGCAGTGAGGCCGAACCCGAACGCCCCAATCCCAAACTTTGCCGGAACGTGGAATTTCGACAAGTCGAAGAGTCAGATGGCGGCGAGCGGAGGCATGGGCAACGGCGTGGCGGAGCCACCGATCTCCATGACGGTGACGCAGAACGGCATGCAAATCTCGCTCACCATGCGATACGAGGCCGAAGGCGCCCCGCGCAATGGTCGCCCGACGAGCGCGGTCTTCACGCTGGACGGCAAGATGCAGCAGGTCCCCGATCCGGACGATGCAAGGCCAGCGTACAACTACAAGCGGATCGCAACCTGGGACGGTGCGCGCCTGGTGCTGCGGACGATTCACGGCCTCAACAACGTGCGTGAGGTGTGGGTCCTCGACGGCAACGCATTGAAGCTGCAGCGGGCCGCGCAGACACCGGGCGGTGCGGATTCCGCCTCACGCGACCTCGTCTACAACAAGGGAACGTAGCGGACGATCCGTCGGATGTTGCCGTGGGCTTCGACAAGCCCACGGCTTCCGTGCAAAAACTGCACGTCGGGTTTCATCATCACCACCGCCTCGCCTGCTCCCAACAAAACCACTGTTCGACCTGCGCATAAGAATGTGCGTTGCGGGGTCTCGTCTCGTTTGGCGCGTCTACAGTCACGGACTTGACCAAACCGCGCATAAGGGCGCGCAGGAGAACGATGATGAACATCACGACCCCGCGGGACATCCGCGTATCGCAGCGCGGCGCACTCGTCGCCGCGGCCACTATGGCTTTCGTGGCGCTGACAGTTGGAGCGTCTCAAGCCGAAGCCCAGGTGATCCCTCCACAGGTACCGGCAAATCTCGAGGTGGAGCACGGCAATACGCCGTTCCTTGTCGGCCACGCGGAGGGCACCCAGAACTACATCTGTCTGCTGGCGCCCAAAGGCTTTGCGTGGACCTTCTTCGGCCCGCAGGCAACATTGTTCGGCGATGACGGTCAGCAGCTGACAACCCATTTCTTGAGCGCGAACCCGGACGAGAACGGCACACTGCGAGCGACGTGGCAGCACTCGGCAGATACGAGCGCGGTGTGGGCGAAGGCCGTCGCGTCCTCCACGGATCCGGCCTATGTCGCGCCGGGAGCTATTCCCTGGCTCAAGCTGCAGGTCGTCGGAGTCGAACAAGGGCCGACGGGCGGAACGGCATTGTTCGGGACGACCTTCGTGCAGCGGGTGCACACGACCGGCGGCATCGCGCCCTCAGCCAACGGGTGTGCGAACGCCGGAGACATCGGCAAGAAAGCGCTGGTGCCGTACACGGCCGACTACGTGTTCTACCAGAATTAAGCGAACAACCCCTTCAGACGAATTTCAGGAGGACAGATGGGAGCCCGCGCGGTAAGCGGCTCCCTACGACGTGATGCGAAGCATCTTCATCGCGTTTCCACCAAGCATCGCTTCCTTGTCGGCGTTGCTCAGGAACTTCGCGTTGAGGATGAAGTCGATACCGACCGGCCAGTCGAACGGATAGTCCGTTCCGTACACCATCTGACCGGCGCCGACTTCAGCGACGAGATGGCGGAGTCCTTCCTCGTGAAAGATCATCGTGTCGATCACGATCTCTTTCTTGAAGTACTCGCTCGGCTTTTTCTTGAGCGCTCGGCAATCCTCGCCATTGGCCTGAGCGCACACGGCATCCGATCGGCCGCTGTAGGACGGCAGGTATCCGCCTGCATGCGAACCGCAAATACGCAGCCCTGGGAACCGGTCGAACACACCTTCGAAGATCAGGTGCGACAGAAAGACCGTCGTCTCCAGCGGATTGCCGATCCGGTTGCCCAGCCCACCCTTTCCGTTCAATCGTGGATTCGCTGTCGTTCCTGGTGCCTGCTGCGGATGCATGAACAGCAGCACCCCGAGCTGCTCCGCTTTGGCCCAGAACGGATCGAACTTGCGATCCGAGAGTTCCTGCCCTTCGACGCTTCCCCCAATCGCCGCACCTCGGAGTCCCAGCTTGGTCACCGCGTACTCGAGCTGATCGGCCGCCAGATCGGGATGCTGTAACGCCACCGTCGCCATGCCGACGAATCGATCCCGCTGCGCCGCGACGGCCGCCGCAATCTTTTCGTTCTGCAGTTGCACGATATCGCGCGCGAGCGCGCGGTCTGCCGCGTAGCCCCAGGCGTTGACGTTGATGGCCTGGTAGTCGATCCCCTCTTTATCCATGTACTGGAGCCGGGCCGCCGTGCCCGGACCGAGGGCGATCGCTCCCGTCAGGTTGTTCTTCGCCGTGGCGGCCAGGGGCGTGTCTTTCACCAGGTCCCACACGTCGGGAACGAACGTGTGCGCATGCACGTCGACGACGGTGACGCGGCGGCCGGCGATGGTGGCGCGACGCCGCGTTCCTTGGGCGAAGCTGTCGGCTCCGACGGCCAGACCTGCGGTTGCGCCGGCAACGGTCTTCAAGAAATCGCGTCGATTCGGCATCGAACTCTCCTTTGCGCCCCTACCCGCCTTACCCGCCCGTCAGAACTCCACCTGAAAGCCGAGCCTCACCAGCCGTCCACCGAGAATCTGCGTCACATCCCGCCAGACGCCGCCTGGAGGGCTGTAGGTCGTGTTCATGTTGAGCACGTTGCTGGCGTTGAGGAGGTTGTAGATGTCGACGTCGCCGCGCAGCTTGCGGGAACCGAATTCAAAAATTCGCGAGAACCGGAGATCGACCTGCTGCAGCCGCGGTTCAAACAGCGAGTTCGGCGGGATCAGTTCGACGGTGACATTGCCGGTGCATGTGGCGGCGCCGCGACATGAACCGAGGTTTCGTCCAAGCGACGGCAGAATCTCCGCGTTGGTCGCCACGTAGCTGGCGGTGATCGGAATACCCGAACTGTTCTGGTAGATCGCGCTGGTCTGGATGTGCCACGGCAGCGGGTATACCGCCATGAACTTCACCTGCGTCGACTGCGACCAGGGCGGTGTGACGTCACAGAATGCCCCGTCTCTGGCGACGGTCGATGTCGCCGGCAGGACGAGGACACCGGGGAACACCTGCGCGGTAAGCGACGGATCATCATTCTGATAGCAGTTATTCGTTGACGTGCGGCCCATGCTCAAGCCGCCGGAGAACTGACCACCCTGACCGAATCGTGCGTTGAGCGTGACGTCGACGCCGTTGTAGACCTGCGTCGGTGTTCCATAGTGCGAGGCCTGGGTCATGAGGTTGTCGACCAGCCCGAACGAAGCGGGCTTGACGTCATAGAATCCGCACACCCGCTGGCCGCTGTTTGGCAACCGGCTGTCGGTCGGCGCCGTGATGCAGAACGGGTCGTAATCGGAGGCGGTTGTCAACTGATTGTCGCCAACAAGAAAACCGCCGTACCAGGTACGGAAGTAGCCGACATTCAATCCGACTCCGGGGCGCAGCTCGTGTTGGAACGACACTGACCCTTGCCAGTTGTGAAACTGGTCGTTGAAGCCGCTCTGCGCATCTTCGGCATACCGCGTTTCCGCGTTGGCCTTTCCGAAGTTCAGATTCGACCAGGCTCCGCACTCGCCATTGGCCACGGGGTTGAGCAGATCGCAATCGGGGCGATAGTTCCTGTTGGTGTCGCTCCAGTTGCGGCTGGTCGTCCGTGTGAGATTCACCGCCGGGTTCGCTGAGGCCTGGATGACACGATCCGGATAGTGGCCGAGCGATGCTTTCACGGCAGTTCGCCCGGTGCCGAACAGATCGTAGGCCATGCCGATTCGTGGACTGAGATTCCGGTAGTGTGGAATGTTGTCAACGGGCGCGAACCGCCGCTCGGGAACGAAAAACCCCGCGCCGAGCACTTGTTCCGGCGTCCACGCCTTTGCGACGCTGTACCTGACACCCGCGTTCAACGTGAATCTCTTCAACGTCCATTGATCCTGCGCGTACAACGCCAGGTCTCTCACCGACTCTTCGAAGTTCCACGGCGCATCCGTCAGCGTGACCTGATTCGGCTCGCCGTTCCTGAAGCGGTAATTGAGCGAGCCGTTGTGCATCCACAGGTCGTGGCCGAGTCTGTCGATGTCGCCGATTCGCACCTGCCGCAGCGTCGCACCCGCTTTCACCGTCTGTGATGCCGTGACGCGCGACACCGCGAACCGACCCAGATACTGGCGCCGGGGCAGCGTCCGCGTGGGAATGTTGCCGTAGATCAGGTTGAGACCCTGATCGGTGACTTGAATGTTCGTCTCCGGGAATCCGGGCTCGCGGATGTCGTTCTGGTTGATCACATAGATCGTCGTGCCCGCCTCGAGGAGAATTCGGTTCGTGACCGGGTTGGTCCACGACGCGCTCGACAGGTAATGCGGATCGTAGTGATGCTCGCCCGCGGCCTCGGGCGTCCGCCGCGCGCCCGGGTTCAACAGATTGAATCGGCAGTTGCAATTCGGCTGAATCGAGTGCATCAGCACGATCTTGTGCTTCGGCGCCGCCTGCCACGTGAAGCGAACGCTGAGGTCGCGGCTGTAATCGTTGCTGAACACCGGCCTGCTGGGATCGGCCTCGTAGAGCAAAGACTGCGGTTGCGTCAGCTTGTTGAAATACAGACCTTCTGCAAACTGCTGCGTGACACCCTCGCGGAACGACGCGAAGAACCAGAGCTTGTCGCGTCTGATTGGACCTCCGAGTGCAGCTGCCGAGTCACGGAATTTCTTGATCGACCCGATTCTCTTCGGGTCGAGATGCCGCGCGAGCAGGTCATCGTTGACGTTGCTCGTTTCCAGACTCGGGCCGACATACGCGAAGGTCGCCAGTCCAGAGAAGACATTGCCGCCGTCGCGCGGGATCATGTTCAGCTGCATGCCTCCCGAATCGCGGTCGGCACCGACGCCGCTGGTCTCGACGACCACTTCTTGAACGTTGATCTGGTTGTAGACGAAGACGCCCGAGGTCAGGCTGGCCACCTGGTGATTCACGCCATCGACGACAGGCTGCGCCTCCGGCGCGCCGTGGAGACTGTAGGCCGTCTGTGTGCGGTCGCTGAGCCCGCCGACGCCGCGGTCGCTCTCGCGCCGCAGCGTGACGCCCGGGATGATGGCGGGCAGGGTGGCGAGCCGCCCCGTCCCCGGCAGCGATTGCAGCGTTTCCTGCGCGAACTGTACCTGTGCCCGGGAACTCCGCAGGTCGACGGTCGGCGCGTCTCCCGAGACGGTGATCGTCTCTTCGAGCGTGCCCACTGCCAGGTCGGCGTTAACCGTTGCCGTGAACTCGGCGCGCAGCTCGAGCCCTTCTCGTTTCGACGTACTGAAGCCCGCCAACGCGAACGTGACGGTATAAGTGCCGGGCCGGAGATCAACGATTCGATAACGACCTTGATCGTCGGTAACGGTAGATCGGACTTTTTCGATGAGCGCCGGGCTCGCGGCTTCCACGGTCACACCAGGAAGGACAGCACCCGATGTGTCGCGCACGACTCCGGTAATGCTGCTCTGCGCCCACGCGGACGTGGACAGGAGCAGGAACGATGACACCACGACCAGACATGGGATCCACCGCGACTTCATCATTCCGCTCCCTTCTCGCTTAATTAACCAGTTCGCACTCCATCCTTGTTACCGGGGGCCGCGTTCAGGCGGCCCTCCGTTGATCCTCGATTTCGTCGATCAGCGATCGCCTTCCGGCGTCTCACGCGCGGGTCTATTGCCGGCTTCGCGCGCGCGGATCTGAGCGCCCTTCACCACGTTGATGAGGCCGTAATTCTGTTCGTGGCAGGCAAATTCATAAATGCCAGGCTCGATGCGCGGCCAGACGTTTTCCGCCGTCCACGGCCTGGTCCAGGTCGTCGCGTCCTCGACCGTGAATTCGTATTTAAGCGTCCTCGGATCCGTGATCGTCAGCCGCTCGATGAGATGCATCCCGCTTGTCGACCCACGCCACTCGCGGCCGGGATCGAAGTTGGTCGTGTCGATCACCAGCGTGTTGCCTTCCCAGTGGCCGACGGAGTCGCCCAACCATTTCGTCACGCTCTTCGGCAGATGCGGACGCCCATCGGTCGGAACGATCCGAACGTCGCTGTTCGACTGCATGATCAGAATCACGAAGCCGGGCGTCTGCTGGATCTGCGATTCTGCGTCGTGATTGCCCGGCAGCCTCGGCGGCCCCTGGTTTCCGGTGACGCACCGTTCGTACAGGCCGCGGTTGTTCACGTAGTTGCCGCGCCCCGCGGCTTGCGCACGCCTCCGGCCTTCCGGCGTCATCTGCGGGATCCGGCCATCCGGCGGATCGACGATGAGCGATGTATGCAGGTTGGGGCGGATGGGACTTTGCCAGGCGTCCATCCCGTACTCTTTCCAGTCGTAGTGGACGGTGCGTGGATCAACCTCGGCGTCCTCTTCGACCGCCTTCTTGAACGCCGCCAGCGCTTCGTCAGGCGTGTAGAGCGCCTTGTCGCCAAGTTCCTTCGGCCGTTCGAGTGGTGTGTAGCTGAGATTCAGGTAATAGCCGCGCAGGTCCGGCTCGCCCCACGTTGTCTTGGGGGCCTTGAACGTCTTACGGGCCTCGTCCGCAGCTCGTGTGATCTCGGCCGCGGCTTTGATGGCCGCATCAGTATTGGTCTGCTTAGGATCGAACGACTTGGTGCCCGATGGCGCCTGCGCGACGAGCACGAGCCCGTACCACCCAAACGCCATGATGAGGACAGCCGCCGTCCGAAGGAACCGGTTACGCATGCAAAGCCTCCTCGTGCTGTTCGCGCGGTATAGCATGCGGGTGTAGAGCAGTCAAGCGACCCGTGCTACCATCCGCCCCGTTCGAACGTCGACAACATGGCTGAATCGGAGGGCTGTATGAGGTTGTTTCTCGCGGCGCTCACCCTGGTAATGGCAACCAATCCAGCCGCAGCGCAGTGGCTTGATCGAAAAACACCAGGCATTCCGCGCACCCCTGACGGCAAGCCGAATCTCAGTGCACCCGCACCGCGCGGATCCGACGGGAAACCCGATTTTTCAGGCGTCTGGGAGGGACCCAATGTGGTGGCCCGTCCCGATGCCGACACCTTGCAGCCGTGGGTCCGCGACCTTGTCGTCCAACGTCAGCAGGAATATTACAGGACTCGACCCTTCTATCAGTGTCTGCCGAACGGCCCCGAGGCGGAGAGATTTGCCGGCTGGAAACGCGTCGTCCAGACACCGACTGTCATCGCGATTCTGAGCGAAGACCTCACCTACCGCGTGATCCATATGGACGGCCGTCAGCTGGAGGCCGACCCTGCTCCAAACTGGATGGGATATTCGGTCGGACGCTGGGAGGGCGACACATTGGTCGTCGACAGCGTCGGATTCAACGACAAGACGTGGACGAGCCGTTATGGAGTGTCACACACGGAGGCGCTGCGGACGACGGAGCGCTACCGACGCACCGACTTCGGGCACCTGCAGGTGCAGGTGACGTATACCGATCCGAAAGCGTACACGAAGCCGTGGGGCTTTACCGAGACGATGGCGCTCGGGGCCGATACCGAAATGCTCGAGGCGATCTGCGAAAAGAGCAGCGACCACTGGACGGTCTCCTCGAACGAGGCGCCAATCACCGTACCACCGGACGTGATGGCCAAATATGTCGGCGTCTACAGCGGAAGATACGGAGGCAGAACGCGGACGATCGAGGTGTCGGTATCCGGCGGTAAATTGTTCGGCAAGATGGAAGGCGCTGCGGATATCGAAGGCGGCCTCGGCGCCCCCGGTCTCGACCTGGGCGCGCCGTTCCCACTAATACCGCGCTCTCAGACGATGTTCGAAGGCGTGGGACTCGGCTTTCAGTTCATCGTCGACGCCAAGGGTGTGGTGACAGACCTCGTGGAGATTCACATCTCAGGTCCGTACAAATTCCCGCGTCAACGTTAATTGAGGTTCATGGGGTTCAGGAGGTTCAAAGGGTTCATGAGGTTCGCGAACCCGATGAACCCAATGAACCCATTGAACCGAATGAACCTATTGAACCCTATTTAGGCGCGTCGTTGCCGCCTGCGCCACCGGCGTTGTCAGTGGCGCCAAGGAAGAAATTGCGGCCGTCCTTGAACGTGACCTTCGTGCCGTTGGCAGTGGGACCGCCGCCCTTGGCGCGGTAGCCTTCGACGGTGACCTCAACGCCCGCCGGAAAGTCGCTGTTGCGCAGGCCGCGTCGAAGCAGCGCGTTCGGCGCACCGGCTTCAACCGCCCAGTTCGTCACCTTGCCGTCGGGACCTTTCACATCAAGATGGAGCCAACCGTGGGGATTGACCCATTCCATCTTCGTCAAGGTGCCGTTCAGCGTGATTGGCTGGTTGACGTCGAATTCGGCCGCGAAGGAGTGATGCGCCCGCGCCGGGAGAGCGACCATCACGATTCCACTGGCGATGAGCAGGACCAGGTTCCGTTTCATAACCCTCCCCTTTTAACAACGAGACGATAGCACACCACGGCCGGACTCCAGATCACAGCAATAACCAACCAGCCGCGACTAGGGAGCGCGATTCCCCAGGTTCAAATCGCCGCTCCGCTGGAGGATTACGTCGACCCCTGTCTTGTCGAGCGTGCCCGCGCCAAGTTTGAGCAGCAGTTCGGCCGTGTCCTGCCGGTATCGGCGCGGGATCTGAAGGCGGCGTGCTCCGATGTCTCTGGTGAGAACGGACAGAGAAATGCTCAACGCCGTCTGCCCGAACTCGTCCTTCTGATCGATCTTTGCACCCTTGCTGACCAGGAATTCGATGACGTCGTTCAATCCCTGATACGCGGCCGCATGCAACGCCGTCCATCCGTACTGTCCCGCGGCGTTGACGTCGGCGCCGTGCTCCACCAGGAACTTCGCGGTCTCGACCGCCGTGGCCCGCTCCTCGGGCTCTCGTTCCCGTTGCACGTCCGTTCCCGCCCCGGCCGCCATCATCAGCGGCGTCGTGCCGCGGTCGGACGCAATGAGCGGATCCGCGCCGGCAGCGACGAGCGTCTTGATCACCTCAAGGTTGTTGACTTCCGCCGCCAGGAAGAGCGGCGTGGCGCCCTGCAGAATAATTTCATCGACGGTGACGGCACTGCGCTTTCCCTCGATCTGGACGTTGCCGTTTTTGATTTCCTCCGCAGCCTTCTCCTTGTCCTGGACGAGACGGGCATTCGGATTTGCGCCGTGTTTGAGCAGTGACTTGACAGTGGTCAGGATCGCGTCGGTCGCCGCCAGGTTGATTCCGTAATCGGAATCCCGCACGACACGGTGCAACGAGGTGTATCCGTTCGCATCCGCGAGGTTGGGATCGGCGCCACTGTCGAGCAACACGTCGACGGCCTTCGCGTGAGCCATGGCGCTCGCGATCATCAACGCCGTCAGTCCGGTCTTCGGCTGGGCATCATTCGGTTTCGCGCCGGCGCGGAGCAGAATGCGGGCGCTGTCGTCATCGCCTTGCTGGGCGGCGAACATCAGCGGTGTGAAGCCGGTCTTCGAACCGGTCTGGACGTCGGCGCCGCTCTTGAGCAGTTCCTCGACGACCGCGGACTGACGCTGCGAGACCGCCCACATCAGAGCGTTCTGTCCGCCGTTGGATTCGCGAGCATTCGGGTTTGCGTGGTTGGACAGCAACACCCGCACGGTCGCAAGATTGCCCCGGCGGGCCGCTTCCATCAACGGCGTCTCGCCCGACATCAGAGGCGCATTGGGATCGGCGCCTGCCGCCAGCAGCTTTTCGGTCATCGCCGGATCCGGGTGCGCCGCGGCCGCGTAGAGCGGCGTTGCGCCGAGTTCGTTGCCAGCCTTCGCATTTGCGCCGGCGCGCAGGAGAAGATCGGCCATCGCCAGGTCATTTCGAGTGGCGGCCCAGACCAGCGCGGCCGTCCCGTCGGGCCCCGCGACCGCGTGTTTGCCATGCTCGGTCAACAGCGACTGTACCGCGGCGCGGTCCCCCTGCTTCGCGGCAGTCACCAGCGACACGTCGCCCGTGCCGGCGGCAAGCGCGGCGCCCGCACACATCATCGAGCCTGCCAGTGCCACCGCAATCGTTGCTTTCGTATTCATCGCACTCTCCCGCGTTGATCCAGGAGTGAATTAGGGCGGGTCTGAAGACCCGCCCCTACAATCGCGTCCGTATTAGGTGGTCGGCAGGTCCACCCTGCCCGTGCTGTCGCCCAGCTTCTCCACGCGCGGAATATCCGCTTTGTCCAGCATCGTGAGAAGCAGATTCGCCATCGGTGTGCGATTGGGATAGCGCACGTGCTGTCCGCCCTTGATCCCGGCCACACCACCCGCGACGAGCAGCAGCGACAGATCGGTATAGAGGTGCAGATTGGCGTCGCTCAGCCCGGCGCCGTAGAGGATCATCGAGTGATCCAGCAGCGAGCCGTCGCCGTCGGAGGTTTCTTTCAGCCGGCCGAGGTAGTACGCCAGCATCTTGGTGTGCAGGATGTTGATCTTCGTGGTCTTCTCCTGCTTCTCCTTGTCGCCCTGGTGATGCGTGCAGGGGTGATGCGCGTCGCCGAATCCCAGTTCGGGATACGAACGGCCGCTCATTTCATGGCCCATCTGGAACGTGATGACGCGTGTCATGTCGGTCTGCCACGCGAGCACCATGAGATCGGCCATCAGCTTGAAGTAGTCCGAGAAGACTTCCGGGGCGCCGCTCGGCGTTCCCATCGTCACTTCCAGGTGGCCTTGCTTCTCCGCCAGCTGCATGCGGCGCTCGACATCGCGGACGGCCTCGAGATACTGATCGATCTTGCTGCGATCCGGTCCGCCCACTTTCAGTCGCAGCTGCTTGATGTCCACACCAATGGAGTCAAGGATGCTCCGGTCTTCGTTTGCAAAGGCCAAACGCAGCTTCGGATCGGTGCCTGCATCGCCAAACAGACGCTCGAAAAGGGCTCGTGGGCGATTCTCCATCGGCAACGGTGTCGTCTCGTTGCGCCACGAGATCGTGTCGTAATAGGCGCAGCCATAGGCCGACTCGCAGGCGCCCACGATTTCAGGCGCTTCCATGCCGATTTCAAGCGAGGCGAGCTGGGTGTATTTGCCGAACTCCTTCGCGGCAATCTGGTCGGCTGATATTCCGGCATGGAGATCTGCGCCGGAGGTCATCTTGGCGTGTGTGCCCGTCAGCCAGGCGGTGCACGCGCGCGGATGATCGCCGCCTATTTCGCCGGTCAGTCCGGCCGCTTGTTGACTGTCGAGCCCCGATATCACCACCATGCGGTCTTTGAAGGCGGCGAGCGGCTCGAGTGTCCGCGTCAACTCCCAATTGGCGCCCGTGGCCTTGGGCGTCCACTCCCCACCCAAATTGAAAATCCCGTTCGGGGTCTGCATGAACGCCATGCGGGTCGGCCGTGTCGAGGGAGCCGCAAACGCCGGTGTCATGGCGTCGAGTACCGGCAAGGCAAGGGTGGCACCCACTCCGCGCAAGAAGGTGCGCCGTGGAATAGCTATCTTAAAGATTGTTGCCATCGCTAGCTCTCCTCATTCGAAACGGTGTGCTCTTGACGATGCCGAGAATGATTGACGACCACTTCTGGTTGTCCGCGGCCGCCTCGCGCGCGATTTTGCGGAGAGCCGCGTAGTCGTACTCTTCCACGCCGCGACCCAATGCATAGGTCATCAGCCGTTCGGTGAAGTTTTCGACGAACATGTCCTGTTTCTTCATCAGGACGTCGCGCAACCCTGCCGGCCCGACGAACGCGGTGCCGTCGGGCAATGTCCCTGACGCGTCGATGAGTCCCGACCCAGGTGCCGCGGAAGCGCGCCAGATGCCAAGACCATCGAAGTTCTCGAGCGCGAAGCCAAGTGGATCCGTCACTTTGTGACAGGCCGCGCACGTCGGATTGGCCCTGTGCTGTTCCATGCGCTGCCGCATGGTCATCTTCTGCGCCGTCGCATCGTCTTTGAGCGATGGGACATTCGGCGGCGGAGGCGGTGGAGGAGAGCCCAGGAGCTGCTCCAGCACCCACTTCCCGCGGATCGTCGGCGCCGTCCGATTCGGATACGAGGTCACCGCCAGGATGCTGGCCTGTCCGAGCAGTCCATATCGGTTCGGATCCTCGAGTTTGACCCGGCGGAATTCATTGCCGTAGATCCCCTTGATCCCGTAATGCTCGGCGAGGCGCTGATTGAGAAAGGTGTAGTCCGTCGTCAGCAGGTCGGTGACGGGGTGATCCTCCCTCATCTGACTTTCGATCAGCAGCTCGGTTTCTTTCGCAAGCGCCGCGCGCAGGTTATCGTCGAAATTCGGGAAGGTCGTCTGATCCGGCGATATCCTCGCGATATTGCGCAAGTACAGCCATTGACCGGCGAAATTCTTCACCAGCGCCTGCGAGCGCGGATCGGCCAGCATGCGCGTGACCTGCGTCTGCAGCACCGACGGATCGGACAGACGTCCGCTTTCCGCAACGGCAAGCAACTGGTCATCGGGAATGCTGCTCCACAGAAAGAAGGACAGGCGTGAAGCCAGCTCGATGTCGCTGATCTTGTAAACGGTGCCTGGTGCCGCGCCCGTTGGATCGACTTCCGCACGGAAGAGGAACTCGGGCGACACCAGGATCTTCTGCAATGCCAGCCTCACGCCCCCTTCGAAGCCGTTGGTGCGCGCGCCCTCGTTGTAGAGCGTGAGCAGTTGCGCCGTCTCGCCGTCAGTGACCGGACGCCGATACGCGCGGTGGGCGAGATTCGACACGATCTTTTTCGCGCACGCCTGTTGCTCGGCGGCCGCGGACGGATGACAGATGAAAATCCGGTCGCGCGTGACGGTGTTGCCCGACCCCTGCACGTTGAACGGGCCGGCAACCGTAATGCTGCCCACGCCTTCGAAGTACGTCAGGACGTCGTCGCCGCGGACCCTGTCGATGATGCCTTCCTTGACGAGCGTATCTTTCAGGAACGTCGCAGCCAGCTCTCGTGTGCCGGCCTTCACCGGTAGGCGGATCTTCAGATGTGCATCCGGCGCGGTTCCCGCGCCGAGCACGACTTTTTTTGGGTTGGCCGCAATGGTGAACAGTTGGAGCCTTCGATCATCGAGCCTGAGATCGAGCTTGCGTTCGCGCGTGAGACCCAGGTATTCGTCGTCTCTGTTCCGTGCCAACGTGACCGAAATCTCATACTCGGCGTCCACTGGGAACAGATGGCGGACGATCGCACCACCGCGCGACCCGATGGGCGCACCTTCGTCCAGACGATCGTCCTGAATCAGGCGATGCGGAACGTCATACGTCTGATACGACACGGGTATCGTGGTATCGCCCACCGCGGTCCGGCTGATCTTGCGCGCGGTCGAAAGGTACCGTTCCAGCAATACGGGCGATACCTGCAACACGTCCCCGATGTTGTCGAAGCCGTAGCCGATGTCGTCGGCCGGCAACAGGTCCGTGACGTCCATCTCCAGCGCCAGCAAATCGCGAACGGCATTCCCGTACTCCGTTCGGTTGAGACGATGGAGCGTCGGGCGTCCCGGATTGGGTTTCATCTCCGCCAGCCGATCGCGCCCGCTCTCGATATACTCCACGAGCGCTTTGTAGGTGGGCTCATCGGGCCGCCGCATGTCGGCAGGTGGCATCTCGCGGTTGCGCAGCTTGCGCGCGAGCTTTTCCCACGTTGCGCCGTTGGTCTCGAAGTTGGCGAAGTCAAACGTCTCCAGGTGCAGTCCGGCAGCGGGCGTGTTACCCCGATGACATGCGACGCAAAATCTATCGACTGTCGCGCGATGGGTCGCTGCTGCGGACGGAGAATTTTGCGGAGAGGAATTTTGCGGCGGCGAATTTTGCGCGGAGAGTGTTGCCGCGGAAACGAACACCGCGCCCGCGAGCAACATGCTTAGTGGGGTCCCAGCACGGAGCCGAATCATGAACGCTCCTTCCCACCGGCCGACAAGTCAAACGACAGCGCAGGTTACACCCACCGGGTATCTGTTTACAACGCATTTTTCGCTGCGAAAGGTGCCGTCATTCTCACTATCGCGCGGCGCCTGCATCGCGTTGACAGCACTCGTCTTCGCCGCACCTGCGACCGCTGAACAGGGCACGCTGCGCGAGCGGCTGACGCCCGAGGTCATGGCGGTGGTCTACTCCGGCGCCGAACGCCTCGGGATGGAGGAGGGTTCGCCGCCGGCGATCGCCGTCTACAAGGGCGACCGGATTGTCGCCTACGTGTTTTCGACCCTCGACATCATCGCGGCGACGGGTTATTCGACGATCCCGTTCGATGTCATCGCCGGCGTCGACCTCAGCGGCCACATCACGGGGGCGAAAGTCGTCTCCCACCAGGAGTCGATGATCGTTCACGACGCCGTGCGTCAGCAGCAGCTCGACACGTTTCTCGCCCGCGAAGCCGGCAGGCCGCTGCGCGGCGGCACCAACGCGCTGCCGCCGGACTACGTCGCCGGTGCAACCGTCACCGCGCGCGCGATGCGCGCCGCCGTGCTCACCACAGCGGGACTCGTGCTGCGCGCGCGCGCCACCCGGACTACTGAAACCACGCAGGCGACTGTCACCGCTGCGACGATTCCGACTCTCGATCTCGAGAGCTTCAGCATCAAGTCGTGGAACGACCTCCTCGCCGAAGGCGCGGTCGTCCGACGGCGCGTCACGTCAC
>DASTZI010000052.1:0-4211 GCA_035764385.1 Vicinamibacterales bacterium | reverse complement strand
TGCACGGTATCGCGATTGCCGACGGCCGAGTGTTCACGAGCAACGGGCGCGAGAACAAAGTGAGCGTCGTCGATCCGAAGTCGTTCGCGACCTCGACGAAGATTGATAGCGGCGGCGCGAATCCTGACGCGATTACCTACGATGCGAAGACGAAGACGATCTGGGTCTTCAATCACACCGGTAAGTCGGCGACCGCGATCGACACCACCAAAACCGCGGTGGTTCAGACGATTCCGCTCACGGGCACTGCGGAGACCGGACAGTCTGACGGCGCGGGGAAGGTGTTCGTCAACATCGAAGACAAAGATCAGATTGACGTCATCGATGTCGCAGCGAAGAAAGTCGTGGCGAGCTGGCCGGTTGCCCCTGGCGCGAGCCCGACCGGCATGTCACTCGATACCGCCTCGCATCGCCTCTTCGTGGGCGCTGAAACAGTGATGTTGATGATGGACGCGCAGAGCGGCAAGGTGATCACCAGCGTACCGATTTGCATGGGCACGGATGCGACGTGGTACGACGCCGGCACGAAGCTGGCCTTCAGCTCCTGCCGCGACGGCCACATCACCGTGGCGCAGGTGGACGGCGACAAGATGAAGGTCGTCCAAACGATCGACACCGCGCCAGGGTCGAGGACGATGGGCATCGATATGACGACGCACAAACTGTACGTCGCAGCGGCGAAGCCGAATGCCTCGGGCGGCCGCGGCTACGAAGCTGAGTCCTTTCACATCCTCGTCTATGAACGACGCTGATCAGTTGTGCTGTGTTGGGAACCGAGTAATTTCGACTTATCGAAGGCTGACAATCTCAGACTCGGCGCCCGCGATAGGGAGCGCTCGGCAGTTTCCTGCTGATCCGTTCGATGGCGAATTTCGCTCGATAACTCCGTCGCGCGCGGACGTGGTTACGTAAGCCTTTCGCTGCAGGTAGCTAGAGCCGTCGCTTGGCGTTTTGATTGCTAGCGTTGCATCAAGGCACTGCCGAGCACTGAGGCTAATGGCCCAGCAAGGAGGCGACGATGCGCGCTGCATCGATACAGCAGACCGAGTGGTGGAAGGACAACATGTCCAGGGCGGCTCGCGAGGCCGAACGATTAATGGATCTCGGCAAAGGGGCTGTGCGCATGAAAGTGACGATTGCTGAGCGGATCGAGGACGACGTCAACAAAGCCAGGCGCGCCGTGAAGCACGGTTACCGGGCCGCGGAAGATTTCGTCGAGGACACGACGCATCGGATCAAGCGAGAGCCGCTTCGCTCGGTGGGAGTCATCTTCATTGCCGGCATGGCATTGGGCTGGTTGCTCCCGCGCGTGCGCCAGTGACGAATCGCTGGGGTCAGTTTCAGTCGCCCAACCAACGTGGCCTGGCTCTGATCACCAACGCAGGAAACGCTCGCGCCCGCCACTTGACGATGTTCGGAGTCGCGGGCGCGGCGGATCCGACAAGAGCGTTTCGAGCGCCCGGGGATCTGCCGGTTTCGTGAGGTGCGCGTCGAATCCCGACGCGAGCGCCCGTGTGCGAGCCTGTTCCTGGCCCCAGCCCGTCAGCGCGACGATGCAGGGATCGTCGGTGCGAAGTTCGGCTCGGATTCGCCGGCAGGTTTCGTAGCCATCGATCCCGGGCATACCGATATCCAGCAGGATTACGTCCGGCCGGAACCGGACCGCCGCGCGAACACCGCTCTCGCCCTCATGAGCGGTTTCGGCATCCCCTCCACGAGCGCGCACAAATGCGGCCAGCGTTTCGGCCGCATCCACGTTGTCATCGATGACCAGGACCTTGCGCGCGATGCTGACTGCGGGAGCGGCGACCTGTGTCGGATCGTCGAGGTCCCTCAACGTGACGACCGGCATGTGGATCGTGAATGCGCTGCCCTGGCCCGGACCATCGCTCTGCGCCTCGATCCGTCCGCCGTGCAACTCCATCAGCTGCCGTGCGAGCGCCAAGCCGATTCCAAGTCCGCTCGTGCCCGTAGGTCGATCGTCGCCTTGCACGAACAGATCGAAGACACGCGGCAGTGTGTCGCGATCGATGCCCATGCCGGTGTCACTGACGGTGAGTGCCACAGTGGCGGTCCCCTCGTCGAGACACGCGGTGACGGTGACTTCGCCCCCCCGTTCGGTGAACTTCGTGGCGTTCTGCAGCAGGTTCGAGATGACCTGTACGAATCGCGTCGGGTCCACGTCGAGCACGCAGGGCGTGTCGGGTAACGTGAGCGAGAGTTGCAGTCCTTTCGCGTCGATTGCGGCACGGTTCGCGTCCACCGCGTTGCGGACAAGCTCTGACAGCGACGACGGCTCGAGTTGCAGTTGAATCTTTCCCGACGTGATGCGCGAGACGTCGAGCAGGTCATCGATCATGCGGACCATGTGGCCGACCTGCCGCTCGAGCATCGGGCGAATGCGCTCGAGCGACTCGGGTTTGTCTGCGCTGAGCCGCAGCAACTCCAGGCCGGTACGAATCGGCGCCAGCGGATTCCGTAGTTCGTGCGCGAGAATCGCCAGGAACTCGTCTTTCCGGCGGTCGGCCTCTCGCAGCCCTTCTTCCGCCTTCCGGCGCTCGATGAGGTCAGCGGCTTGCCGCGCCAGGATGTCGAGCAGCCGCAGCTGGCGTTCGCTGGGCTCGTGCGGGCGAGCCCAATGCGTCGAAATCATTCCGACCAACGCGCCGCTTCGCGAGAGGAGCGGCGTACTCTGGCAGGCATGAATGCCGGTCTGCACGTACATCGCGACTTCTTCCGCACTCGCGATGGTGTCGCTCCTCACGATGTTCGGGGCGATGATGCGCCTGGCGGAGCGTAAGGCGATGCCGCAGGTGGTTGCTGAATCAGCGTGCACCCATTCCCAGTACTTTGCGGCCTGCGCCGTGAAGCCGCGGAACGCGAGGAGGCGCAGTTCACCGCTCCGGCCGCGCTCGGGATAGAACGTCTGCATGCTGCCGAAATCCGAGCGCATGATCGCCACGGCCGCGTCCAGGATCTTGTGGTAAAGCTTCTCGATGCTGCCCTCGTGCATCATCTCGGCACTGACCTCGTGCAGCAGTGTGCTGTCAGCGAGATCCAGTTCGAGCTGCGCCTGGCTCGTGCGCAGCACCTCTTCTGCCTGGCGCCGCACCTCCAGGTCGGTGTGGCGCGCGATGATGATGGCAGCGGTTTGCGTCAGGACGGCCGCGAAGTCGAGATCGAGCGGCGTGGCTTCGCGCGGCTGCGGCCAATAGATGGCGAAGGTGCCGACGAACGTTCCCCCTTCGGTGCGGATCGGGAAGCTCCAACACCCACGATAGCCAAACTGCTCGGCAAGCCAGAGCCACGCCGCCCACCGCGGATCCGTGTTCACATCGGCCGTAAGCACTGGCACACCGGTGTGCGTCGCCAGGCCACAGGCCAGCGAGTCCGGACCGATCGTGAAGCCATCCACTGCCGCCGCGTAGTCGGGAGACATGCCCACGACGTGATGCAGCGAGGTGTGCTCGGGATCGGCAAGGTAAAACGCCGCGCGAACGTGCGGACCGAGCCGGGCGATGGCGGTGGAGACCAGTGCACCAAGCGACCTCTCCAGCGGCGCGCCATTCAGTGCTGCCTCGAGCGCCTTTCGCTGGCCGTCGAAGCAGGCCTGTCGATCGTGCAACGCTGCTGATTCCGCGCCCGAGTCGAAGGTGCTGCTCATACGTGCGTCGGTGAAGACAGAGGTTCAAGAAGGCTGGAAAGAAGCAGGATCTTACCGCTGAAGAAGCCGACTCACACCAGGAGAAAATTCGCAGTGGAGGTTCATCGGCTGCCATCTCATGGACGCGCTGGGGGGCGCGTCGACCGTAACGCCTGGATACGCGCGCGGAGCGGCTCGATGACGGCGGGGCTATCGACGTCGATGACCGGCGTCGCATCGTACAACTCGTAGAACAGGCTGGCGGTCGCCTCAGGCGGAATGCCAAGCGCATCGCGGATCACCTTGGCGTGCGGGATGAAGGCGCGATCGATCAGGCGAACAAGCACACCGCGGATCGTCGCTGTCAGCCCGCACACAAGGACGACCGCGTGGTCCGGCGTGAAGCCATTGGCCGCCAGGCCCAAGCGCCGTTCCAACTCTGGCAGATGGTCTGGATCGAAGAACGATTCCACGCGCCCTGTGTCGCCGGTCCAGTCAGTGACCTCGGTTGGACGACTGACCGTGCCGAAATACGTGAGGCCATGTGCGGCCGATAGTGCGAGCAACT
>DASTZI010000051.1:0-31673 GCA_035764385.1 Vicinamibacterales bacterium | reverse complement strand
CCCGCGCCGCCCATCACGTAGATCTTGCCGCCGGCTGATGCAGCGACAGCGGCGAGCCGCGCAGTCGGCATCGCCGCCAGCGCCTTCCACGCATCCGTCGCAGGGTCGTACTCCCAGGCGTTGTTCGCGGGCACGTAGCTCGACCCACCTGCCTGCTTCTGAACCCCTCCGCCGAACACGTAGATCTTCCCGCCGTTCTCGGCCACGGCGACGTGGTGCGCCGCGAGCGGCATGTTCTTCTTCTTCGTCCATTTGTCGCCGGCGGCGTCGTACTCCCACACCGCGCCCGGAGGTGTGCCGGTCATGCCGACGGGATTGCCGCCGAACAGATACAGCTTCCCGCCAGCGACGACGCCGTTGCGCTCCTCGTTCGCTTCGGGAATCGGCGCGAGCCTCGTCCATCGTGGTGCGCCCGCCGGCTGCCCCGGCGCGATGCCCTGAATCTGTCCGTCACCCTGGCCGCGTCCGCCGCGGCCCTGCGCCGCGACACCCACCGCGGCCGCCAGGATCATCACAAAGATGGTTTGTTTCATGACTAACGAGTCCCCGGCGCAAGTTTCCCGATAACGAATCCTTCCACCTGCGGAGACCCGCCCGGGCCGCCGCCACCGGTGCCGCTTTGCAGCTGACCCGTCGCGGTATAGAACACACCGTTGATGATGCCGCCGGCGAACCCGTGGCGAGCAACGGACATCGGGGGCAGCTCGTACCAGAGATCACGCGCCGGGTCGTACGCCTCCGCATTGCGGAAGACGCCGACCATGTCGCGATTCAGGTACTCGCCGCCCGACATGTAGATCAACTTGCCATCGCTCGCGAACGCCATCCCGCTGCGCGGGTACGGCATTCGCGAACGGATACGCCACATGTCGGTCGCAGGGTCGTATTCCTCGACCGCGTCCGTGCTGCTCGCACCCACGAACGATGAGCCGACGCGGCCGCCCATCACGTAAATCTTCCCGTTGACGACTCCGCCCGCCAGGTGGTTTCGCGGGACCAGCATCGGCGCCCTGCTCTCCCACATGCCGGTGGCGGGATCGAACACCTCCACCGTGTTCACAGTGCGATGCGGGACGTTGGCCGCGATCGATACATCCTCGGTCTGCAACGGGTGATACCCCGCTCCGCCGATGACCCAGATCTTGTTGTTCAGGACAAGTGCGATCCCACCGCCGCGTTTGGTCGGCATCGGACCGAGCTCACGCCACGCGTTGGTGGCCGGCGTGTACTCCCACACACGGTTGGTCGGATACCAGTTGTCGCTCGTTGGCGAAATCTTCACGCCGCCGCCGAACACGTACACCTTGTCCCTGAAGCCGGTCATTGCCTGGTGATGGACGGGCATCGGGATGTCGGTCTTCTTCGTCCATTTGTCGGCGCCGGGGTCGTACTCGTTGAGCCACCCCGCGAGGCCGCCAGGCGCATTCGCGCCGTAGGCGCCGAGGATGTACAGCTTGCCATTGACCACCGCGGCGCCGACCTCCTGCGTCGGCTGCGGATATGGCGCGAAGTTCTGCCAGTGCCCTTCGGGGTACTGAGCCGAGGTGATCGTCGTCGCGGCAACGACAACAACGGCGCAAACTAATGAACGTTTCATGCGTGTTCCTCTGCCGATTTGGCGGGTCCAAAAGGACCGCCCTCCACTATCGGGTTTCTGTTATCGGTCGCGGTGCGGGAGGCTGCACCTTGCCCTGCACCTTTTCGGCGAATTGGCTGAAGGGCACGACTGCGCGCCCGTGCGACGGCGCGAGCTGCTGCACATCCAGCTTGAGTTCCTTCAACCGCGCGTCGAGCGCGGCGTAATACGGGCTGACGAGGCCCGCCGGCGGATCGTTGGGCCGCGGCATGCCGAAGTCGTTGAAGATGTCAGTGATCATCAACAGCTTTTCCTTTGGTAGATAGGACATCAGCAGGTTCCTCGCGTGGCCGTTGTCCACGTGATAGATCTCCATCGTTCGCGCGCCGTCCGTGATGACGTACTTGCCCTTGTCCTTGACGTAGACGAATTGCCCGGTTTTTGGTGTTTTCGTCAGCGCATCCGGTTCCAGCGTGTGCGGCGCCTTCAGCACCACATCGTCGTAGAACTTCTTGTTCATCTCGTGCGTCACGATCGTCGATCCTTCAGCGACGAACGCGCGCAGCCCGGCCGAGTGATCCGAATGGTGATGCGTGTTGATGTGGTACTTGATCGGCTTGCCGGGCACGAGGCGATGCGCCTCGGCGATGTTGGCGAGCGCGCGACCCTCCGTGACCGACGATTCCACCAGCACGAGGAAGTCCTTGAATTCGACGAGCTGGCTGTTCGGATCCGGCGTGCCGGCGAGATACCACACGCCATCAGCGACCTTCGTCGATTCGACGCGAGCGGCACCTCCACCGCCGGCCGGCGCCTGGAGGTTGACCGCCGCATTCGGCTGCACCTCGGTGACGTTCAGCTCGAGCATCGGATAGATCCATTGCTTCTGGACGATGCGCGCCGGAAACTTCACGCCGTTGAAATCGCGATAGTCGCTGAAGGTCGTCTCGATGGACATGTCGCCGAGCGTCGGCTGCGGCGTCCACGTTTCGATCTTCTCGATGAGATGCTGCGCGTTGACGTAGCCGTTCACCTTGTACTTGTCGCGCACCATGAACGACACCACGGTCGATGCCCCCGCACGGGCCATCGTCGGTTTCGCCGCGAGCGCCGCGCGGACAAATCCCTGCGGTGTGAGCAGGACCGAGCCCCCGCCCCAGGCGGAGTTCTCCCCCGTCACCGCCGCGCCAGTTGTGTCCGTGTACAACGGCTGCTGTCCCCCGCCGCTGGGCGGATTTTCGAACTGACTCCGCGTGGTTTCCTCGCGCGAAATCCCCTTCTCGAAATCAATCGCGCGTGTGTATTTCGCGTAGAACTTCGGATAACGAGCGTCCGGCCGCGCATTCTGCAGGAACGCATAGGCGAATCCCGTGCCTGAGTAGCGGATCGACTTGAGGCTCGATGCGCCCAGCGCGGTGTCAGCCTCGCGAAGAACGCCAGCCGCGTCCTGGCTGTGACCGACGGCGGAAGCACAAAGTACAAGCGTCGCGGCCAGCAAGCGGCCGTTGCGGAAATTCATACGGACCTCATTGAATAGACGGAGTGTAGCGTAAAGAAAACAGTAGGTATCAGGGACTAAAGCCTAGACCACGCCTGATACCTGATACCTGATACCTTCAGTTGGACTGAGGCGAAGCTGCTTTCTTCACGCTGGCCGGAACCGGCATGACCACATACAGGTTCCCGGTTTCAGTTTCCGTCGTCGTCAGATCGCGCACGACCGCGCCGTTGCGCTTCTCGATCATCGTGCCCGGCATGAACGCTTCGATCTTGTTCAGTGGATTGTTGTAATCGTCGTACTTCGCATAATCGAATGTCGTGACGACGGCACCATCCCGAACCTCGATATGCTCCGCCTGATTCTGCGCGCTGAGCGTCGCCTTGGCGATCGTCCCGGCCGCACCCGGAATGGGAAACGTGACAACCGCCTTACCGGTATCCCAGCTCACGCTCGCATTTTCCTTCGCGGCGGCCGCAGCCTTTGGCGCACCCTGCGGACTCGCCCATAGACGAATCATCCGCTCGCGCAGCAGATTCGGTTTCGGCGTCGCCTTCCCTTTGCCGGCCACGATCTCGGCGCCGGGGATGTCCTCATCCCAAGCGAACTGTCCGCTCACGACTTCGACGTTCTGATACGCCTGTCCATTGGCGCGCGTACAGGCGATCTGGATCCGCTGGCCAGACAGCTGGTAGTTGTTGCTGATGCGGTACTTCGTCAATCGGCATGGCTGGCCGTCGACCTGCGTCGTGCCCGTCGCCTTGAGCTCGAGCGTCGCAACCGACTCGTTCTCCTGCGCCCCGCGCAGCATGCCCATGTACCACGCCCAGTTAAAGAGCACCGCGCGGAGATCTTTGGCTCCGGGCGCCGGCGTGTAACGCGCCGGTGCACCGCCCTGCCGCTGTGCGGCGACGCCGACGACAACAATGGCGGCGAATACGACCGAGATCAGAACTCTCTTCATGACGGGGTCCTTGTCACCCTTAGCGCGAACCGTAACGGTTCGCGCTACAGGCGATTGGGCAACTAGTGTCGAATCTGCGTGACCATGTTGTCGTGGTCGTAGTCCTTGCACGGTGTCCCCTCGGGCAGCCACGCCGCGTTGGGATTGGGGTTCAGCCGCAGGACGCGCGGCGTCAGTACCCACGGCTCGGCCAGCACCTCCGGATCCTCGACCGTTACCTCGTACCGAAGCGTGTTGCCCTGCCGCGTGAACTTCTCGAGGACATGCAGCTTGTCGGAATGGAAGTAACCACCCTTCTCGAGCCAAGTGAGATCGTTGAACGCGATCGAGTCGACGACGAGCGTGTCGCCTTCCCAGCGTCCGACGGCATGGCCCCAGAAGTACACGTCCTGTGACTTCACCGGATCGTGCTTCCGGCCGTCGGTCGGAATGACGCGGTACTCCGCCGGCTGCGTGCTGGCGCCGCCCCCCACGTAGAGGAAGACGACGTCGTTGGCGGTCTGCAGGATGCGCGTGGGCGGCCCGGCGCGTGGGACGCCAAGCGGCTGACACTGGAAGATCGGATCGTATTTGTTCGTCCACATGTCGAGTTCCTGGACTTTGTCCCAGAACTCCGGCTTGTAGACGGGCCGATTGGCGTTCTGGCGCGCGGTGAACTCGCCGTCCTCCGATTGGTTCGTGTACTCGCTGCACTTCACCTGGTTGGGCGCGCAGCGCCGCGACGGGAACACCTCCGCCAAGTTGCCGCTGCCGTCGTCTTCGGCTTGACGGGCGCCGCCGCCGCCACCACCCGCACCCCACACACCGCTCAGATCGGGATGACCGTCAGGCAGGCGCGGCGTGGGAACGTCCGCTCCCGCAGTGGCATTCTGAGCACCAGCGCCACGCCCCTGCGCCAACGCAAGCGAGGCACACGTCACCGCGATGAATGCAGCTACGCTGAAGTACAGAACTCGGCGCAT
Source organism: Vicinamibacterales bacterium (assembly GCA_035764385.1). GTDB lineage: Bacteria > Acidobacteriota > Vicinamibacteria > Vicinamibacterales > UBA2999 > Gp6-AA40. The sequence goes on along the minus strand of DASTZI010000051.1, from coordinate 26,673 downwards.
CATGGCCGTCTCTCCTAATTACCGTTCGGATCGCCGAACCAGAACGTCAGTTCTTTCCCGTCGGGAAACACGAGAACTCGAAGGAATCCCATCGGGTTGCCGTTGCGCGCCGCAAATCCCTTGACCGTGTACTTGGCGCCGACTTCGAGCGAGCCCGCGCCGGTGCGCGCCAGACCGCGAGTGCGCAGCGTGCCAGCGTTCGTCGTCTGGAAGATCCACTCGGTTGTCTTGCCATCAGGTCCGGTCACATCGAGGTGCAGCATCGAGTGCGGGTTAATGAACTCCATCTTCTTCAGCGTGCCCGTCCACTGACCAGCCTTGTCCATGTCGTACTGCGCCGCGATCGCGTGATGCGCAGCCACCGGAACGGCGGCGAGCAACAGGCCAGATAGTGCCAGGACAATCCAGGATGACTTACGGATCATTGCGAAACCTCCTCGAGACGAAAATAGTAAATCCCAAACCCCAAATCCGAAACCCTAAATCCGAAGCTCCACCCCAAGTCCCCAAATCCCAATGTTGGGATTTGGGACTTGGATTTGGGATGTGGGATTTCGCTAGAAAGTCGTCCTGAAGCCGAACTGCGCCGTCCGCGGCTGGAACGCGATGTTCGAGTCGTACTGCGGCTGCCGGTAGTTGGCTGCGGCTTCGTTGGTGACAAACGCGTTGTAGTTCGCGTGGTTGAACATGTTGAACACCTCGGCAATGCCGTCGAGCGTCACGCGGCCGTTCAGCCGGAAACGCTTCTGGATGCGCATATCGACGCGATGCAGGTCTGAACGGTTGAAGCTGTTGCGCTCGATGAGTGATCCATCGCGGCGGAGCCGGTTCGCCGATCCCGTGATGCCCGCGTTCGTACCAACCAGGCTCGCGGTCGTCGAGGCGCCCAGGCCGAGGACGTCCAAGCCGGAGGTCGGCGTCATCTTGCCGTTATCGGCAAAGAAGTACAGACCGCTCAACTGGAAGCCGGCCGGCAGTTCCCAGATGCCGTTGACCGTCGCCCGGTTCCGCTGATCGCCGTTCAGGAATCGTTCGTCGACGAGCAGCGGGTTCAGCGTCATCGGCACGTCGCATGTGAAGACGCCCGGTGACGGGTTCGTGATGGGGTACTGGCAGCCCTTATCGCGGTTGACCGGCGCGTACTGATACTCGTAGTCGAACTGCAGCAGATAGGTTGCCGACAGTTGCCAATGGTTCGCCATCCGCTTGGTGAAATCCATCTGCAACGCGTAGGACGTGGGGCCGTTCGGCTGCAGGACGTTCTGGTTCACCGCGCCCCAGCCCCTCACCGGCTTCCGTGTCAGATCGGTAAAGGGATAGTTCGCGCCCGTCGCCGGGTTGTACGCCAAATTGACGTCCATGATGCTGACGACGTCCTTGTTCTTCGTGTAGACGAAGTCGGTCGCGAGCGACATCGAGGGACCCAATTGACGTTGGATGCCGACGTTGGCTTGGTGCGTGTACGGCAGGTTCGACTTGATCGACGGCAGCGTCAGGAACGGCGAGCGCTGCGTCGCCGTCGCCACTGCCTGCTGGTAGGTCGGAATCGGACCGTTGAACGGGTTGGTCGCAAAATCCGGACGGCCGTCGTAGTTCACCTGAATGTTGGCAACCTGTGCGTCGACGCGATAGGCGTGCGACGAGTTGATCGCGCCGCCGGAGAACATTCCCCATCCGCCGCGTGCGACCGTACGGTCGTTGATGCTGTAGGCGAACCCGAGACGAGGCTGGAAGTTGTTCTTGTCTACGGACCGCACGGGCACCCACTGATCGAACGGCAGATCCTCGGCCCACGTGCCGTCGATGTAGTCGTAGCGCACGCCCAGGTTCAGCGTGAGCCTGCCGCGTGTCCAGTCGTCCTGCATCCAGGTCGCGAAGCTGCGAATCGGGCTGTCCACGTGGAAGTCGCCGACTGCCAGCTGATAGAAGCGGACGCGCTGCGCCGCGGCCCCGGCAGGACTGATGAGCCCGTTGAGGTTCCAGCTCGACACGTCGTTGTAAACGGGGAAGAGCGCTTCGATGTTGGACGGCACCGCATCGCCCTGCGCGTCCAATGTGCCGCCGCAATTGATGCACAGGAAAATCGGCGAATCGCTGTGAATGTACTCGGCGCCTGTCTTGACGTCGTGACGTCCACCGCGGACGAACGAGAACGACAGATCGTCGCGCACGCTCGGACCGCCATCGGTCAGATCCTGAGGCGATCGCGTGTGCGCCTGGCCGATGGTGTAGCCGCGCAGCAGGATGCGGGGTGTGCCGTGCGTGAAACCGGCCGACGCCTGCGGATGGTTCGGCCAGTTCACGACTGGATTCGTCTGCCACCAGTAGCGTCCCCAGCTATAGGCGACCTCGTTGACCGCAGACGCGCTGATGACGCGCGTCAGGCGCGCGGTGATGTCGTTGGCGGTCTTCGGGACCGAGCTCGGCGACGAGGGATGAATGACGCTGCCACCCGCCCACCGCGCATCGTACGGATCCCATGAGCGCTGCAGGTTCTGCCGGTAGACGAGATGCGTCTTCGGCGAGAACTGAATGTCGAGGCGCCCGCCGCCCTTCTTCTCCGTGTATGTGCCCTGGAGATTGATGTTGAATGCCGGATATGGCGTCGTGTACGGCCGCGTGTACGGCGACCGCTCGTACTCGTAGTTCAGGAAATAGTGGATGCGATCACGCTTGATCGGACCGCCCCAGGTGGTCGTCAACTGCTGGTCGGAGTACGGCAGCACCTTCTTCTGGATGAAGTCGGCGGCGTTGAAGCGATCGTCACGGAAGTAGCCTGCAAACGATCCGGCCGGCGTGTTGGTACCGGACTTCGTAATGGCGTTGACCTGGATGCCCGTCGAGCGGCCCTGCCTGGCGTCGAACCGGTTGGTGATGACCTCGAACTCCGCAATCGTGTCCTTGCTGAAGCGCGGCTGGCCGAAGCTGGTCGCAATCAGCTGCGTCACCTGCTGACCGTCGACGTTCAACTGGAAGCTCGCCGCCGGCGTTTCCGCAACGAAGTTCTGACGGCTGCCGGCTGCCAGCAGCGTGAGATCCATGAAGTTGCGCCCGTTGACCGGCAGGTCGGAAACCTGGCGCGAGTCGATGTTGCTGCCAAGGTTCGACTGCGTCGTGTCGACAAGCGGCGCTTCACCTGTGACGGTGACCGATTCCTGCAGCGCGGCCGGCGCCATCTGCAAATTGAGTGAGACCTGCTGACCGACCTGCACCGGAACGCCGCGACGTTCAACGGTCGCAAACCCGGCGAGTTCCGCGCCGACGCGGTAGTCACCAATGCGGACGGTGAGCAAATACTTGCCGGTCGAATCGGTCACGGCCTCGAAACTGTTGCCGTTGGCTTCGTTGACGGCGCGGACGACGACACCCGGCAGCACGCCGCCGGTCTGGTCGGTTACGGTGCCGCTGATTGCCGCTTCCTGGGCAAACGCGGTCGCTGGTAGTAAGAGTGGAAGTGCGAGCAGTACGACGATCAGGACCCGACGAAAGGCGAAGTCGTATGTCAAAACGTCCTCCTGGGGAGAGCCCCGGCGGTTCGTTGGCTACAGGAAACCCTTGAGTTGGAGGGGGATATTACAACAGGTGTCAGGTGTCAGGTATCAGGGGTGGTCTAGGTTTCAGGCGTGCGGGTGTCAGGCCTGATACCCATCCGGCCTGACACCTGATACCTGAAACCTGATACCTGCTGCAGTTCGACGCGGACGACCGCTTCAGAAGGTCGTCCGGAACCCGAACTGCACCAAACGCGGCATGAACGCGATGTTGTTGTTGTCGGTCGGCTGTCCGTAGCGCGCGTTCCCTTCGTTGGTCACCCAGGCACCGTAGTTGGTGCGGTTGAACACGTTGAACATCTCGAAGATCCCGTCGAAGGTGTAGCGCTTGTTGATCGTGAACTTCCGTTGCAAGCGCATGTCCACGCGCGACAGCGAGCTCAGGTCGAAGCTGCTCCAGGGAATCAGCGCGCCCTGACTGTAGAAGGGCGAGTTGGTCGGACGCACGCGGCTGGTCGGTCCCGTCGTGCCGCCGGTCGCGAGCACATCCTGCCCCGTGGTCGGCGTGGCCCACCCGTTGTCGCCAAAGATATACAGGCCACTCAGCTGGAACGCGTACGGAAGCTCCCAGATGCCATTGAACGTGAAGCGATTCCGCTGCACGCCCGCGTCGTACCACTGCGCTTGAAGCGCCGGGTGGAGCGTGATCGGTACATCGCACACGAAGTTGCCGGCCGCGTTAATTGTGAACACATAGTTGCAGCCAGGGGCGATCGGCTCGCGCTGGTACAGCCGATCCGCCGAAATGGAATAGGTTGCCGATGCCTGCCAGCGATTCGCCATCCGCTTGGTGAACGACATCTGCACCGTCTGGTAATTGTCCTGCCCTTCGGTGAGGCTCATCGACACCTGGTCCCACCCGTACGACGCATACGGCTTCCGTGTCCGGTCCGTGAATGCGTAGTTGATCCCGGTCGCCGGGTTGTACGCCAGATTGATGTCCTGCTGAACGGTCTGGTGGCGGGCGGCGGTGTAGATGTAATCGACGTCGAACGCCATCACATTGCCAAGCTGCCGCTGCACGCCAATCGACGACTGATAGCTATAGGGCATCTGCGATGTCGGCGAGGCAAAGCTCGTCGTGATTGAGCTGAAATACTTCCCCTGCGCCTGCAGCATCCTGGCTTGATCGAGCGTCGGCCGAGGACCGTTGAACGGATTGCTCGCGAAATCGGCTCGGCCATCGTTCAGCAACACCGGATGGACCTGCCCCGCCCAGAGGTTGGTCCAGTGCGCCTGGGAGAAGCCGTTGTCACCGAAGTACTGACCGAAGCCGCCGCGCACCACCGTCCGCGAATCAACGGCATAGGTGAACCCGAACCGCGGCGCGACGTTGTTCTTGTCCGCGTGACGGTGGCCGTTGAGCCATGGCTGCACCACGACGTCCTCGGCGAACATCCCCGTGCTCATGTCGTAACGGACGCCGAGGTTCAGCGTCAGCTTCCGTGACGCCGCCCAGTCGTCCTGCAGCCAGGCGCCGACGCGGTTTTCGATCGGTTCTACCGAGAAATCGCCAATGCCGATCGTGTAGGACCGGATCACCGGATTCAACGCATTGAGATTCCAGCTGTCGACGTTGTTCCAGACCGGGAATATCTGCTCGATATTGGCCGGCGGCGCGCCACCGGTTGCATCGTAGACGCCCTGACACCAGGTGCAGTGCCAGACCGGATCGTAGGTGCGGAAGTACTCACCGCCGACTTTCACGTCGTGGCGGCCACCCTTGTCGATGGAGTAGGTGAAATCGTCGCGGATGTTCCACGGCTCGTACTTGATGTTCTGATACGAGAAACTGTGCGCCTGTCCCACCGTGTAGCCGCGCAGGTTGATGATGGGCGAGCCATGCGTCAGCTCCGGTGCCTGCGGATGGTTCGGCCACCGCAGAATCGAATCCTGGAACCATGAGTAACCCGAATAACCGCCCTTGATCTCGTTGATCGTCTTCTGCCCCAGCACCTGCGTCAGGTTCACGGTCAGATTGTCGTTCTGACGACCGACCTCGATGCCAGTTGAAGGATGCCGCGTGGCGCCCCCCGAGTAGCGCGGATCGAGCGGCAAATGCACCCGCGCCCAGTTCCCGCGGAACGATAAACGCGTCTGCGACGTGAACTGGAAGTCGAGTCGGACCCCGCCCTTCTTCTCGGTGTTGTTGCTCTTCTCGTCGAAGTTGAAGCTGGGCCACGGGCTCGAGTGGCTGAACGTCACCGGGTTGTGTTCGTACTCGTAGTTGGCGAAGTAGTGGATCCGGTCCTTCTTGATTGGACCGCCGTAGGTGACGCTCAGTTGCTGGTCCTGATACGGCAGCACGCGGTTCTGGATGAAGTCCTTGGCGATGAACGCGTCGTCGCGGAAGTAGCCCGAGAAGGTGCCGACCGGGATATTCGTCCCGGACTTGGTGATGGCGTTAATCTGCACGCCCATCGACCGGCCCTGGCTCGCGTCGAAGCGGTTGGACACGAATTCGAACTCGGCAATCGAATCGCGGCTGAATTTCGGCTGACCGAACGACTGCACCATGTTGTTGGTGACTTCCTGGCCGTCGATGTTCAGCTGGAAGTTGCCGGCGCCACCCATCGGCGTGTCGCTCGACGTGTTCTGCCGCGACCCGGGCGCGAGCATCGTCAGGTCGATCCAGTTGCGCCCGTTCAGCGGCAGGTCCTGCATCTGCCGGGGATCGACGTTTGCCCCGACGGTGGAGCTCACCGTGTCGATGAGAGGCGCGTCGCCGGTGACCGTGACGGATTCCTGCACGGTGGACGGCGAGAGCTGCAGGTTCAACACGGCTGTCTGCCTGACGAGCAGATCAACGGTCCGCGTGACGGTCGCGAAGCCAGGCAGTTCAGCGGTCACACGGTGCGGTCCGGTTCGCACCGGCAACTTGAAGACGCCGCTCGTATCGGTGACCCCCACGAAGGTGTTGCCGGTGGCCTCGTGGGTGGCCGTGACGGTGACGCCGGGCAGCACGCCGCCCGTCGCATCGGTGATGGTGCCCGTAATGGTGGCATCCTGCGCAAACACTCGGGCTGGTGTCGTAAGAAGTGAGATCAGGAACAGCGAAGGGATAACGAGATGTCGAATCGAAATGTGACGCATCCGTCTTCCTCCCTGAGAGTGCGCTGCTTATAGCACACCTCCAGGGATTGGGGATCGGGGATCGGGGATCCCTAGAAAGCTCCTCCGATGTAGGGCAGCATCCGGCCGAAGTAGATCACGCCGAGCCACAAGAAAATCTGGGAAGCGGCAAGGATCTTCGCTGACCGTGGCGCGCTGTCCCCGGTGCCGAGCGCCCATACATCGTCAAACAGCGTGAGGTACAGCACGTTGGCGCCCGCCAGCAGCATGAACAGAACCTTGAAGTGGAACGCGATGTTGTCGATGTATTGAAAGGCCTGCCCGACGAAGAACAGCATGCCGGTGACCGAATTGATCACGAACCCCAGGACGCCCCAGGGCAACAGCCGGTGGATGTCGATGAAGGGCGCATTTCGCATGAAGCCCAGGATGCGCAGATTGCCGACGAGCACCACGCCAAACAAGAGCGACAGTCCGATGAAGTGAAGCGCCTCCAGCGTCGGCCACGCGTTGGGATGATGGAACTGGTAGTACCTGATCGCCGCGCTGCGCAGTGACGCGGGTGCGAGAGCACCCACCGCCGCGGCCGGCTGCTGGCCCGGCGCGAGGATCTCCGGGTGTGTGATCTCGCCGCCGATATTGGCGGCGTTCGCCATCAGCGAAATCGTGATCACCGAAAGCAGCAGCACCGACGGCACCGCCCACTTCGAGCGCCCGCCCGGCTTGCGTGCCTGCCACAATCCAAACCACGCCACCACGCCCGTTGCTTCCATGAATGTCAGCGCGAGCAGCGCCGAGCTCTGATGCAGCGCAATCAGCTCGAGATTGACGCCGGGGCGTTCCTTGACCACAGCCTCGGCCGAATAGCCGGTCATATACGTCGGCAGGGAGACGAGCGCGATGGCGAAAAACAAGGCGAACGATCCGCGCAGCAGATCGTCACTCTTCTGCGTCAGCGCGAGCAGCAGTACGCCAAACGCGATGATGGTACCGACCGTAGGCACGTGATTGATCAGCAGGTGAAGATGAACGAAATTCATGGTGTCACCGAACGTAGAGGCCCTTAACGTAGGGGCGGACCTTCAGGTCCGCCCCTACTGTAGATAGGCTATGAAACGTCCCGTCGTGATAACGCCGACCCAGACGGCCAGGCCTGCGGCGGCCAACCCCCTGATGCCGACTGGAATGATTCCGTCGCTGCCGTCGCCTTTCACGAATTTCTGCAACGGGAACGCGAGGACGACGCCCACCGCTATCAACGTCAGCTTGGCGTAGTAGATCGGCTGGTTGCCGGTGATGGTCGCATGCGCGGCAAAGAGGAGGCTGCCGGTGATGGCATTCAGCCCGAAGCCCCACCAGAAGATCCTGAAGAGCATCCGCATCGAGGACACAGGGAGCGGCCGCCAGACCCCGACGAGCCTCAGGCAGATGATAAACATCACGCCCGCTGTCAATCCCATGCCGACGCTGTGAAAGAAGAGAATGGTTGGGAAACTCCAGATCGATTCGTCGGTGGCGATCCAATTGGAGATGGACAGCCCCTGCAGCCATTCAAAGAATGATTCCATTGAACCCTTTACGATTGTCAGATGAGCGGCGCGTAGTCTAGCGTGCCGCCGAGCGTTTCAACAAGGATCGCCACCATGAAGATCGGATTCATAGGACTCGGCACGATGGGCGGACGCATGGCCGCGAGCCTACGTGCCGCGGGTCACGAGCTGTATGTGAACGACATTCGTCCCGAGGCTGTCGCGCCGCACGTCGCTGCCGGCGCAGTCGCAAGGTCGACGGCGCGGGAGATCGGCGAAACATCCGAAGTCGTGTTCACCTCGCTGCCGGGACCAGCAGAGTTCAGCGACGTCACGGTCGGCGAACGTGGATTGCTTCATGGCATGCAGCAGGGCACCGTGTTGTTTGACCTGACCACCAACTCGCCGACGACGATCCGGTGCATCCACGAGACGTTCAAGGAACGGGGGCTTCATCTGCTCGATGCGCCGGTCAGCGGCGGCCCCAAAGGCGCCGAAACCAGAACGCTCGCGATTTGGGTTGGCGGCGACGAGGCGATCTACCGCACACATGAACGCCTGCTGCGCGACATCGGCGATCAGCCGTCCTACATTGGACCAATCGGCGCGGCGTCGGTGGCCAAGCTGGTGCACAACTGCGCGGGCTACACGCTGCAGGCGGCGCTGGCTGAAGTCTTCACGATGGGCGTGAAGGGAGGCGTCGATCCGCTCGTGTTATGGCGCGTCGTTCGACAGGGATTCGTCGGCCGCGCCCGCGTCTTCGATCGTCTCGCCGATCAGTTCCTGCCGGCCGTCTTCGATCCGCCCAACTTCCGGCTGCACCTTGCCCACAAGGATGTGTCGCTGGCGACCGCCCTCGGGCGCGAGCTCAACGTCCCGATGCGCCTCGCCAACCTCGCACTGGAGGAATTGACCGAAGCCGTGAATCGCGGCTGGAGCGAGCGCGATTCGCGGGTGGCGATGCTGCTGCAGGAAGAACGGGCAGGGGTAGAGATCAAGGTCGCGCCCGAACGGATTCAAGAGGTCCTTCGGCAGGAAGGTTAATGGATCGTCGTCACGTGAGAAGACCTTCCTCCCGCAGGACCTTGCGCGCGATGCGAAAGGCTTCGACGCCCGCGGGAATTCCGGCATAGATCGCCACCTGAAAGAGGCAGTCCCGGATTTCTTCGGGCGTGCAGCCATTGCGAATCGCGCCGCGCACGTGCAACTCGAATTCATGTGCGCGGTTCAGCGCGGCAATCATGCACAGGTTGTTCAGGCTGCGCTGCTTGTTGGTCAGAACGGACCGCGTCCACACTTCGCCCCAGCAGTACTGCGTCACCAGGCGTTGAAAATCGCGATTGAAGTCGTCGGCGTCGGCCGTCGCCTTGTCGACGTACTCGTTGCCAAGCACCTGCCGGCGCACGGTCATACCTTTGTTGTAAAGCGTCTCGTCGGCCACGGAGTCTCCTTCGGAAATTAAAATGCATTCTAGCCGCGGAACGCGGGATCGATCGGCACGTGCATCGCCGGCATGGATCGCCCTTCGTCATCTCGCAACGCGTACTGAAAGAGCCCACGCGCGGTGAAGTGGGCGTCACGCGACGCCTCTTCAATCGTCGCCACGATCGAGCAGCAGCAGTCGCGGCCGGCGATCCGGCTCGACCACACAGCGGCGTCTTCACTGGCAATGATGTCGCGCAGTCGTGCGATCGTCGCAGTCGGATCCGTCGTATCAGTTCGCAGCTCGGGATCGAGCCCGACGACATCGCAGAAGGTGTCCCAGAAGCGCTGCTCGATCGCGCCGACGGCGAGGATTCTGCCATCTCGCGTCGGATACAGCTGATACCGCGGGCTGCCGCCAGTCACGAGATCGGTTCCGTTGCCCGGCCACTCGCCCGTTGCGAAGCCGCGGCCGAGCGCCCAGTACGTCAGCGTGAACAGGTTGTCGCTCATCGACACGTCGAGATGTCGACCGCGTCCCGTGTGCTCCCGTTCACGCAACGCGAGCAGGATGTTCATCACGGCCGGATAGGAGCCGCCGGCGATATCCGCCATCAACGCCGGCGGCACGACCGGATGCGAGAGCGGACCCATCGAGAGCGACAGCAGACCCGACTCGGCGATGTAGTTCACATCGTGCGCCGCGACGTCCCGTTTGGCGCCTGTCTGACCGTAGCCGGTGATTGAGCAGTAGATGATGCGAGGGTTGATCGCTGACACCGACGCGTAATCGAGGCCGAGACGGGTCATCACGCCCGGCCGAAACTGCTCGACGAGAACATCGGCTCGCGCTATCAGTGGCTTCAGCTTCTCGCGATGCTCGGCATCCTTGAGATCGATGACGACGCTCTTTTTACCGCGGTTGAGGAGAGCAAAATAGACGCTCTGACTTCCCCATCGTGGTTGCCACGCGCGCATCTCGTCGCCCCCTGGCCGCTCGATCTTGATGACCTCGGCACCCGCTTCGGCCAGTATCAGCGTCGCGAGGGGACCTGGGAGCAGCGTGGAGAAATCGAGGACAAGGGTTCCTTCGAGCGGTCTCATTGGTAATTCAAAAAGCAAAATTCGAAATACAAAGAGTCACGGGCCTCAGAGACACAGAGACTCAGAGGAAAATCTTGTTCTCTGTGTCTCCGAGTCTCTGCGGCTCGTGATCGTGAACAGGTTGAAAGGCGCTGCGCGTTTGAATTTCTGTATCACCCGCGAAGATATGGATCCGCCAGCAACCCGAGATCGCGCTCGTCACATTCGGGCGCTTCATCCTGCCGGTTGGGATTCGGATTGGTGCGCCGCACGTAGGTATACGACGTCCACGGCTCGCTCAACACCTCAGGGTCGTTGACGGTGAAGTTGTAGTACAGCAGGTCGCCAACACGCGTGAAGCGTTCGGTCACTTCCATCTTGTCCGAGTGAAAATATCCTTCCCATCCGATCCACGAGATGCCATTGAAGCCGACTGATTCGACAACGAGCGTGTCGCCGTCCCAGTGGGCCAATCCCATCCCGTTGAAGGTCGAAAACTGATAGTCGTTCTCGTCCCGCTTGCGGTTGTCGAGCGGCAGGATGCGAACCGCGTTCTCGACGCCATTGAACAACCAGATCTGCCGATCCTTCTGGACGATCCGTCCCGGAACGTTCTGGCGCGGCACCCCGAGCGGCTTGTAGCAGCCGTAGAACGGATCCTCCTCGACTTTGCCGTAGTCCAGGCTGCGCACCTTGTCCCAGTATTCCGGCTTGTAGAGCGGCTTGTTCCACTGCGCCCCGCGCTGCATGGCCGACTGGTCGGCCTCGAACGCGCCGTTGCGCCGCAGCCCCGGCACCTGGAACACATTCGGGATGTTGCCCGTCCAGTTGCCGCTGAGATCCGGGTGACCGTCTGCATCCCGCGGCGTCTGGCCCGCTGGCATCAACTGCATGGCGTAGCCGTCCTGCGGCGACACGCGTCTGCCGGCCGGCGCGTAAGACGTCTGAACGTTGCGCAGCGGAAGATTCCCGGTCCGCTGCGCCGTCGGCGGCAGCTGCCCTGCTGCGATCTGTGTCGCTGGCGTTCCCTTCGCGATATCAGGTATCGGAAACACGATGTACGGATTGGAACGGAAAAACGTGACCTTCAGATCCGCGAGCGGCTTGCCGTCAAGCGTCCACTTGATGGTTGTCGGAAAGATCATCCAGACGTTCGGCTCCAGATCACCGCGGTAGTCGGTAAAGGTCGCACCGTAGGTGTGGCCATTCCATTTCGCGGTTACTGCGACCGGCAGACGGATGACCTCCGTGGGTTCGTACGGGCCCAGTTTGGGATGCTGCCTCGAATCCTCCACCGTCATTGAAATCTCGATGCCGTCGTACGGCGAGGTCCCGGTGAGCACCGTCTTCCCATCGGCGGCCTTGGTAACTGTCGTGTGCCCCTCTGCCTCGAGCAACGACCACACCGCGCCAAACGGTGTCAGCTTGATGAGCGGCAGACGATCGTTGAATGTGTTGGCCGCGGCCGTCGCGCCCCGCCCTTGTTCCGTTTCATTCCACGCATATTGATCCGCGAGCACGCGGATCTCCTTCAATGGCTGCCCGTTTGCCTTCGTGCCGTTGAGAAACATGCGCATCGCCGGCAGGTAGTAGGCGATGTGGAACTCGGCGTTGGTCAGTCTGGCCATCCCGTTGCCGTCGGCCATCGTGCCGTCGGCTTTGAACTGGACGCCGATGACGTTCTCGACGCCCATGACCTTGCCGCGTCCCATCCCGATCGATTCAGCGACATCGCGAACGTCCTTGCCGATGCATGGGCTCGCAATCTCATAGGCCGTGAAGCCGTCGTCGTTCTGGGCGAACATCCCGTAATTGCCGCGCGCGGCATATCCGCTCGCCGGGCACGTCGGCGCCTGGGCGGCTGGCGCTGCGGGCGCCCCAGCCCCACGTCCCTGTCCGCCACCACGCCCCTGTCCCATCAGTGCAGCGGCAGTAAGAAGAACCGCGATTGAGAGCGGAATAGCTGTTCGCATCGGAATGACCTCCGGCTACGTCTGGCGGGCGGATTCTAAAACAAAAAGGCCGGCTAAAGCCGGCCTCTACTTACTTCCAGAAAGGCCGGCTGAAGCCGGCCTCTACGTACGTGGGGTCCGGCTTCAGCCGGACCTTCTAACCCCGCAAGAACGGATCGGCAAGCAGCTCCAAATCGCGCTCGTCACACTCGGTCGCTTCGTCCTGCCGGTTCGGGTTCGGGTTCAGCCGGCGAACGTAGGTGTACGAGGTCCACGGCTCCAGCAGCACGTCCGGATCGTTGACGGTGAAGTTGTAGTAGAGGAGGTCTCCGTTGCGGGTGAAGCGCTCGACGACTTCCATCTTGTCCGAGTGGAAGTAGCCTTCCCACCCGAGCCATGACACATCGTTGAAACCCACTGAATCGACAACGAGCGTGTCGCCTTCCCAGTGCGCCAGCCCCATGCCGTTAAACGTGGAGAACTGAAGGTCGTTCTCGTCACGCTTCCGGTTGTCGAGCGGAAGAATGCGCAGGCCGTTCTCGACGTTGTTCAGCAGCCAGAGCTGGCCGTTCTTCTGAACGATGCGGCCGGGCACATTCTGACGGGGCACACCGACAGGCTTATAGCAGCCGTACGCGGGATCGACGTCCGCTTTCCCGTAATCGAGGCTTCGGACCTTCTCCCAGTACTCCGGCTTATAGAGCGGCTTGTTCCACTGCGCGCCGCGCTGCATTGCCGACTGGTCCGCTTCGAAGCCGCCCGGCCGGCGAAGGCCCGGCTGGCCGATCGGATTCGGGAAGCCGGCGCCCCAGTTCCCAGTCAGGTCCGGATGGCCATCGGCATCGCGCGGCGTCTGGCCGTTCGGCTTGATCTGCATGATCCCGCCATCCTGGGGCGAGACGCGCTTACCGCAGGGCGAATACGAGCACTGCACGTTGCGGAGCGGCAGGTTGCCCGTGCGCTGTGCGGCAGGCGGCATCTGCGACGACGCGCCACTCTGCGCACCAGGCGCCTGCGCCGATGTCGGGCCAGGGGCGACCGCGACGGCAATCGCCATCGCGCACGCCGCCACGAACAACGATCGGGTAGTCTGGCTCACGATCTCCTCCTACAGCTCGACGACGACGTACTCCTTGCCGGCAACCGTGATCGACCGCATGAATCCGAGCTTGCTGTTCGGATCGGGGTCCTTCCACGCCGGCGAGATGCGGTAGCTGTAGCTGTCGCCAATCTTGAGATCCGTCTTCACCTTCAGACCCTGGCGGATCAGACCAGCGGGGCTCAGCGACTCGAGCTTCCAGGACTGGACCTTGCCGTCCGGCCCCTTCACGTCCACATACCACCAGGAATGCGGGTTCACGTTCTCGAGCTTGGTCAGCGTACCGGTAATCGTGAATTCCTTCTGCGTGTCGAATTCAGCGTTCGCAGAATGATGCGCCCGCGCCGGAGCGCCAATCATCAGCAGCGCCAGCGCCGCGGCGGATGCGATGACAAATCTCTTGACCATGGTCGCAAGTCCTTTCTGTCGTTGTCGCGTCTAGTTGGATGATTTCTGCTTCACGACATCGGGTATCGGGAACACGATGTACGGATTCGACCGGAAGAACGTCACCTTCATATCGGCGAGCGGCTTCCCGTCGAGCGTCCATTTCAGCGTCGTCGGGAAAATCATCCAGACGTTCGGCTCGAGGTCGCCCTTATAGTCGGCAAACGTGGCGCCCCAGGTGTGTCCGTTCGCCTTGGCCGTCACGGCCACCGGCAAACGAATGAGCTCGGTCGGATCGTAGGGTCCGAGCTTCGGGTGCTGTCTCGAGTCTTGAACGGTGACGGCGACCTCGATCCCGTCATACGGCGAGGTGCCCGTCAGGACGGTCTTTCCGTCCGCGGTCTTGCTGACAACGGTGTGGCCCTCGGCTTCGATGACCGACCACATCGCGCCAAATGGCGTGAGCTTGGTGAGCGGCAGACGATCGTTGAGCGTGTTTGTCGCGGCGGTCGCTCCGCGACCCTCCTGCGCTTCGTTCCACGCATACTGATCGGCGAACACGCGGATTTCGTTGAGCGGCTGGCCGTTGGCCTTCGTCCCCTTGAGCATCAGCCGCATCGCCGGGATGTAGTACGCCATCTGGAACTCGCTGTTTGCGAGCTTGGCCATCCCGGTGCCGTCGGCCATCGTCCCGTCGACCCGGAACTGCACGCCGATGACGCTCTTGACGCCGAGCAACTTGTTGCGACCCATGCCGACCGATTCGGCGACTTCGCGAACGTCCTTGCCAATACAGGGGCTCGCGATTTCGTAGAAGGTCTGCCCGTCACCACCGTTCTGGCCGAAGCCGGAGTAGTACGCCTGTGCGCCGTACCCGCTGGGCGGACATGCGGGCGGAGGACCAGCAGGCGCCGCACCCATGCCGCGACCGCCGCCGCCCTCCTGCGCGAGCAACGCACCACCGGCGAGCAAGGCTCCAACACCCAACGCGAATGCTCTACGCATGTAAAAACCTCTGAAAGAGTGCAAGCGAGTGTTTATAACTGGATTCGCAGGATGTCGCAAGAGCCGCCTCGGCGCGTCGCGCGTCGTGCCGAGGTCCGGTTTCGGCCCATATGCACTTACGAAACGGGCCGCAGGCAGGTTCCGTACTGAGCGAGAATCCAGAAATCCAAAATTGTCGATGACCGACTGGTCCGTTACCGCATCTTCTGGAGCGCCGACTCGGGTGGTCGCATGAATCTCGCGGTCCTGCCGGGCGACGGCATCGGCCCCGAAATCACGCGCGCGGCCTTACTGGTGCTCCAGCACCTGACGCGAACACTGTCGCTGAACCTCACGATCGAGGTTCACGAAATCGGCCTGGCGGCGTTGCAGCGGACGGGGACGACCTTGCCGGTCGCTGTGCTGGACGCGTGCCGGCGCGCTGACGGCGTGATACTCGGACCTGTCTCGACGGCAAGCTATCCTCCGCGCGATCAAGGCGGCGTCAATGCGTCTGCCGCACTCCGAATCGAGCTCGACCTGTTCGCCAACGTTCGCCCCAGCCGCACGCGTGAAGGCCTCCAGCACTGGAGTCGCACGCCGATGGACCTCGTGATCGTGCGCGAAAACACGGAAGGGTTCTACGCCGATCGCAATATGTATAGCGGCAGCGGTGAGCTGATGCCGACACCAGATCTGGCGCTGTCGATCCGCCGCATATCGGCGGCGGCCTCGACGCGGATCGCACGCGCGGCGTTCGAGCTCGCGGGTGCGCGGCGACGCCACGTGACCGCAGTGCATAAAGTCAATGTCCTCAGCGTCACTGAGGGGTTATTTTTGCGCGAGGTGCGAGCTGTCGCACGGGAGCATCCAGATATCACCTACGATGAACAGCTGGTCGATTCGATGGCGGCGTTGCTGGTTCGCGAGGCATCCCGTTTCGACGTCGTCGTGACGACCAACATGTTCGGCGACATCCTGTCCGACGAAGCGGCCGAATTGTCCGGCAGCCTCGGGCTGGCCGCTTCGATCAACTTCGGCGAGCGCCACTGCATGGCGCAAGCGCAGCATGGCTCGGCACCGGACATCCAGGGCCAGAACAAGGCGAACCCCACGTCGCTGATCCTCTCGTCCGCCATGCTGCTGGACTGGTTCGGTCGGCGCCAGGGGCAGGAGAATTTCAGCGCGGCGCGACGTCTCATCGAGCGGGCGGTGGATGCCGTGCTTCGCGATCCCGCGAAACGCACCGCCGACCTCGGTGGCACCCAAAGCACCACGGCGTTCGCCTCTGAGCTGTGCAGGGAAATCGATGCGCGTGCGTCCCGCTGACACCGCGACCTGCGCGCCAGGCGAGGACGCCGCCGCCATAGAGCATCGCGCGTTCATCAAGGCCGCGTGGCGGCTCGTCCCGTTCCTCACGATCGGATATCTGCTCAATTACATGGACCGCAACAACGTCGGCTTCGCCGCGTTGACGATGAACCGCGCGACGGGATTGACAGCGACGCAGTTCGGGTTCGGAGCCGGCATCCTGTTCTTCGGCTACAGCTTCTTCGAAATTCCCAGCAACATCGCCCTCTATCGCTTCGGCGCACGGCGCTGGATCGCGCGAATCATGATCAGCTGGGGCCTGGTCTCTGCGGCAACCGCGTTTGTGCAGGGTCCGCAAAGCTGGTACGTGCTGCGTCTCCTGCTCGGTGTCGCCGAAGCAGGCTTCTTTCCGGGGATCACCTTTTATCTGGCGACGTGGTTTCCAGTGGAGTACCGCGCACGGATGCTCGCCTGGTTTCTCGTCGCGATCCCCGCCTCGACCGTCGTCGGCGGGCCGGTATCGGGTCTCGTCCTGCAGATGGACGGCTTCGCCGGCCTTGCAGGCTGGCAGTGGCTGTTCATCGTCGAGGGCTTGCCCGCGACGCTGCTGGGCATTGCCACCCTCTTCATCCTGCCTGACCGTCCTGAGGATGCGTCGTTTCTCACGCAGGAGGAACGTCGCCTGGTGCGTGCACGGATTGACAGCGAACGCCGCGAGCGCGAAACGCGGAACCTTCTGCTCGCGCTCAAAGACCCGCGCGTCTTGATTCTGACCGTCGCACAGTTCGGATTCACCGCCGGGTCGTACGGCGTCGGCATCTGGCTGCCGCAGATCATGAAGGACGCACGATTGACCAATCTCACGATTGGCGTCGTCACCGGCGCCTGCTACGTCGTCGCATCCGTGGCGATGATTGCCTGGGCGGCGTGGGTCGACCGGAGCGGGCGCAAGATCAAGAACCTGACGTTGGCGTGTCTCGTCGCCGCAGCCGGGCTCGTGCTCGCGATTGCGACCGCGAACTTCTGGTTGTCGCTGATCTGGATCACCGTGGCGCTGTCCGGAATCACGTCCGCGCGTGCGATCTTCTGGACCATTCCGACGCGGTTCCTGACCGGCCTCGCGGCAGCCGGCGGCCTGGCGTTCATCAACAGCGTCGCGACGCTTGGCGGGTTCGTCGGCCCGTACGCCGTCGGGTGGTTGAGAGATGCGACCGGCTCGTTTTCGGCCGGTCTGATGGCGATGGCCGGTCTTCTCGTGCTCGCGACCGTGATGTCCTGGTCGCTGAAGCTGTTCGTGACTCAGGAATAACCGGTCCGCTTGCGGGGCCGAATACAATGGCGCCCGTGACTGACACCGCCACACTCCCTTACGGCCAGGACCGCGCTCTCCGAGGCCACCAGCTTCGCGCTGTAATCTCGGCCTCGGTCGGCACCACCATCGAGTGGTACGACTTCTTTCTGTATGGCGTCGCGGCCGCTGCGGTCTTTCCGCAGAAGTTCTTTCCGGGCTCTGAACCGTTTGTCGCCACTCTCCTGTCGTTCACCACGTTCTTCGTTGGCTTCGTGGCGCGGCCTGTGGGCGCCGCCATCTTTGGCCACTTCGGAGACAAGGTGGGCCGCAAGAAGCTGCTCGTCTTCACGATGATCGTGATGGGCGCCTCGACGATGGCGGTCGGGCTCACGCCGTCTTACGAAGTGATTGGCATATGGGGAGCCGTGTTCCTCACACTTGGGCGCATCCTGCAAGGGCTCGCGATTGGCGGCCAGTGGAGCGGCTCGGTGCTGATGGCCTCGGAGTGGACCGACCCGAAGCGTCGCGGGTTCACCACCAGCTTCGCGCAGATGGGCGCGCCTGCAGGGATGGTGCTCGCCAACGGCGCGCTGGCGCTGATGACAGGGCTCACCTCCGATCAGGCGTTTCTCGACTGGGGCTGGAGAATCCCGTTCCTTGCGAGCGTCGCGCTGGTGATCACCGGCTTCTACATCCGCTCGGGCGTCAAGGAGACTCCTGTCTTCGAAGAGTTGAAGAAAAGCGGCGCCATCGTCAAAGCGCCGCTCGTCGAGGTGCTGCGCCGCAATGGCAGAGAGGTGGCGCTGACGGCACTGCTTCGCACCAGTCAGCAGGTCTGCTTCTACATCTACACGACGTACATCATCACGTATGCGACGACCGTGCTCGGCTTCGGCAGGGGGCTGGTGTTGAACATGGTGATGACGATGGCGCTCGTGTCGTGCTTTGCCAATCCGCTGTTCGGCCACCTGTCGGATAAGTACGGACGGCGGACGATTACCGCGATCGGCTGCGCCATGATGTTGGTGTATCCGTTCATCTACTTCGGCCTGCTCGACACCAGATCGCTGCCGCTCGTGTTCATCGCCATCCTGCTGTCGAATCCGATTCAGGATATGCAGTACGGGCCGCAGGCCGCATTTATCGCGGAGAGCTTTCCCGCGTCGTTGAGGTATAGCGGCTCATCGCTCGGGTATCAGCTGGCGTCGATTACCGCCGGTGGTCCCGCGCCGATCATCGCGACGCTGCTGCTGCGGGAGTACGGGACGTCCACCGCGATTGCCTGGTACATCTCCGCCTGCTCGGTCGTCAGTCTGATTTGCTGTTTCCTGCTGAAGGATAGAACCGGAGAAAAAGATTAGGCCAATCCCTTCTTCTTCCAGTACCGAACCAGCCCTCGCCAGTTGAATTCAAGTGGCCCGACGAACTCGAGCGGTCTCATTTCCTGCTCGTCGACGGCGCTGCGGACATACGCGAACACGTTCTCTTTGAATCGCTCGTACTTCGCGTCGTCTGACGCGTCGGTTTGGATGGCGCGGCGGGCCATTTCGGCGACGTCGCGGAGGCTGGTTTCGATATGGTCCAGATGGGCGGCGGCACCGGCATACGGACCACAGTGCGTGATGAAGACCGTCTCGGGCTTCCAATCGCGGATTTTCGCAAGGCTGTCACGCCACGCCTCCAGATCGATGTCCGGCGGCGGCGTCGGCGGCAGTGTGAACACCTTCGACGTGAATCGAAGGCCCGCCGTGTCCCCGGCCCACACCAGGCCGCTTCGATCGTCGAAGTAGCTGACGTGATGCGACGCATGGCCCGGCGTATATCGCACGTCGAACGTCCGCCCACCCGCCGTGATGCGCGCGCGCGCGCCAAGCACCTGCAGGTTTGCTTCGGGCACGGGAATCACCTGCCCCCACAACCGCGCGACCCCCTCGACGCCCCAGAGTTGATTGGCGCTGTTGATCAGTTTCGACGGATCGACGACATGTGGAGCGCCCTTCTCGTGCACGAACACGCGTATGCGCGGGTTGTCGCGGACGAGCAGGCCGGTGGCTCCCGCGTGATCGAGATGGATGTGCGTAATGAGGATCGACTCGATATCGCCGACGCCGATTCCCTGCGCCGCGAGCGATGCGCGGAGCGTGTCGATGCACGAGCCCGGGCCAGGGTCGATCAATACGGCGCCGCCATCGCCCGCGTAGACACCGGTGGCAATCGCCTTCGGCGTGTCGCAGAAATTCAGGTCGATATAGGAGATATCCGTGGCAATCGAGGGCACGTGCCGAGTCTACCTCGGCATCGCGCGCGGCATCGGTAATTTCAAGACTCGCGATTTCACCGCGCGGAACTCCGCCGTGTCGCGGACGCCGCCACGGCCGCGGGCCGTCGCCGCTCTCAACTGCGCGATCCGGTCCTCCGGCGAGGGATGCGTGGAAAAGAACGCTTCGACCGCGCCCGGATTACGATTCGCCTCGCGCCGCAACACGTCGAAGAGCTCGATCATCCCGCGAGCGTCCCAACCGGCTTTTGTCATGATCTGAAGTCCCACCTGGTCGGCTTCCCGCTCGTCGTCGCGGCTGAACTTCAGGAACACACCGTTGGTCACGAGGGCGCCAGCGACCTGCGCCGTCCCCGCTCCACCAGCATTGCCCAGCATCGCACCGAGCATGCCGAGGCTCCACCTGGCGACGATCGCTTTCGTCATCTGATCCGCGGCATGACGCTGCGCGATGTGCGCGATTTCGTGCGCCAGCACGCCGGCCACTTGCGACTCATTGCCAGCGGCGTGAAGGACGCCGCGGTTGATCCAGACCGGTCCGCCGGCCAGAGAGAATGCGTTGATCTCCCGGTAGTTCGCAACGGTGAACGAATACGGGTACTTCGCACCCGGCGCCGCCGCCGCGAGCCGCCTGCCGATCTGCGTGATGTATGCGGTCACCTGCGGCTCCCGGAGCTGCGCCATCTGTTTCCGCACCTGCGCCTGTTCCTCGCGGCCAATTTCGATTTCTTGCGGCACCGAAACGATCGCGAATCCGGCCAGTGCGAACACAGAGGCGGACCTGACGAGGTCCGCCCCGCGCGTGGAGAGTTGGGGTGTCCAAGAGGAAGCGGCGCGGACCCTTCGGGTCCGCGAATCACACCCTGGGCGTCGGAGCAGCAGGCATCTGCTCCGGGCGATGACGACGGAGGCGAGCGTACGCAGCGGTGAATTCAACGCCGTACATGAGGATAACGGACGACACGTAGATCCACAGCAGGAACACCACGACGGCGGCAATGGAGCCTTGAATCAAGGCCAGGCGAGAATTGCGCGCGATGTAGAAAGAAAAGCCGTCGAAGGCCAGACGCCAGAGGACACCGGTCAACGCGGCGCCCACCCAGACATCTCGAAACCGCGTCTTCGCATTGGGAATGAAATAGAACACGAGGCCAACGCCGAAGATCAGGATGATCGTCGCGGCGTACCGGAACATCCATGTCTGCACCGCACGCAGCCACTGAAACCGCAGCAGCATGACACCGAACCACGATGCCTCGGCCACCTGGATCGTCGTCACGAGCAGCAGGCCGACAATCATCACCAGGCCTGCGGCGACGAGCATCAGAAACGACACCATGCGGTGCTTCAGGAAACTGCGCTGCTTCTCGACGCCCCATGCTTCGTTGACGGCACTCGTGATGGCGCCGAACACGCCGAGCGACGACCAGATGAGCGCCAGGCTGCCGGCTACACCGACCTGGATGCGCGTCTGCCTGAACGCGTCGAGTTGCGCGGCGACGAAATCCAGCCGCGTCGGAAAGTAGCGGAAGACAAAGCTGAGAACGGCGAGACGTTGATCTTCGCTCGCGGTGATCGAGCCGAGCAGCGAGATGATGAGCAGGAGAAACGGAAACAGCGAGAGCAGCGCGTAGTACGCGATTGACGCCGCGTGGGTCAGGTCGTTGCTGTTGACGAGCTCGACGAGACCGCGCCATGCGGCCTGCGCGGTCCACCGAAGCTCGGCCCGGAGCCGGTTCACGGCGTCATTATCCGGGATTCGGGATCCGGGATTCGGGATTCGACGTATTCCGGGGGCCGGCGAGACCCAGGATCACGAATCCCGAGTCCCGAACCCCGATTCCCGGTCTGACGTGCCGTTACGAGCGACCGAAGTCCGAGCCGCCGCTCGAGCCGCTCGATCCTGGCCCGTACGAGCCGCCGCTGCCGTAGCTGCTTCCGGTGTCGCCGTAGCTGCTGCTGCCGCTCGCGTAGTTGCGCGCTTCGTCGGCGCCGCGCGACACCGCGTCGCGAGCCTTGTCCACCATCTCGCGGCCGCGCTCGGCCCACGTGCCGGCCGTTTCGCGGGCGTGTTTGTATTGCTCCGAGGCGACGTTGCTGAAATTGCGCGCCTGTTCGCCGAGCGCGCCGCGCAGCTCCGAGCCCGCCTTGGGCGCCAGCAGCATGCCGAGCCCTGCTCCGAGCACGGTGCCAGTCAGCAGGCCCATCATGAATCCCGCCCCGCTGCCTTCGTTGTCGTATCGATCAAAGTCCGCCATGGTGTTTTGCTCCTCCCTCTGAGTGGCCTGCTATATCCGACCGTCTACCGATTGATGAATGCGCACGTCCCGACTCTGCCTCCCGGCTTCGGCGCGGCAGATTCACGCGTGTTTAGGCGCACCACGCGGTGGGCGCCGTCCTGGATGAAAAAAGCCATCAACCGCCGCGCGTGCCGCATAAAAGAGTGCAGCGGCACGCTGAAACCGCGAGTTGACTGACGAGCGCACACGCCACGCCGTTTCGTCAACGCGGTTGATCGTCTGTTGAATCGCGGAATCCACCCGTTCCGTTCGAGTGCTGACCCGCGCCGTCACGTCGCGGAGATCTCCGAGAATCGCGTCGACGCGCGTCATCAGCGTGTTCGCGCGTGCCACGAGCGGGGCGATCTGACGCTGCTCGATTTCGCGTACAGCGCGCATCGTCCGTCCATACAGGCGATACGCCATGACGCCGAACCCGATCAACAGAATCGCCTCGAGGACGCTAACCGCTGCCATGATGCCGAGCAGCAGGTTCGTCGTGTCCAGATTGGCTGCGTTCATTCGCGCGGCTCCATCAATGCGACGTGCCGGGACCCGAGAACGGCGACTGCGAGCGCGCCGCGTTGAATTCGTTCACGACGCGAATACCGTCGTTGGCCATCTCCCCGAGCTTCTCGATCGTTTTCTGGAACCTGCCGAATTCTCGCCGCAAATCGTCGACGGCCGGCTCGAGGCGTTCGCGCGCGTGCTTACCTGCATCGGTATAGAAGAGGTACGTAGCGGCTGCGCCAATAAGCGCCCCGACGACTGCTCCGGCGACCACGACACGAGTTTGGTTCACACGCTCCTCCTTCAATGGCCCAACGGTAATTGACTTCCAAAATGGGTGCCACGCTTTTGGATGCGCGGCATCCGCCATCTGCTGCTCAGCGCGTGTGAGAAACAACGTCGGTGCCACACATCCCGGCGCTTCTTGTCGGGCTGTTCAGAGCTTCCCCACCTACGCCGCGGAACGCGACATTCTGGGGTGGCACTTTGTTTTTGCCCACGACCTACTGCCGCGCAATGCCCGCGCGTCGTTGCGACAGACGCCAACCGTTCCGTACCGGTGGCGCGGTCGTAGCGTTCTGCGACAAGGCGGCTTCGAAAAAGAGTACTTGAGGTAGGAGGACTAACTCGTGGTCGTGCTTGAGGCCGCGGCCGCGCGCTGCGCCGCGCGCTGGTCTTTGATGTCGTGCTTCTTCATCTTGCTGTAGAGCGTCGGCCGGTACAAGCCCAGAATCTGCGCCGCCTCCTGCTTGTTCCAGTTCGTCCGCTGCAGCGTCTGCACGATGGCCATCTTCTCGATTTCTGCGAGCGTTCGGTGTGGAGGAATCGTGAACTCCTGCGCCGGACTTCCCTCCTCGCGGATCGTCTCCGGGAGATCGATCGGCGTGATCTCTCCCGTCTTGCACACGAGCACGGCGCGCTCGATGGCGTTTTCCAGCTCGCGTACGTTCCCCGCCCAGCGGTTCCGGATCAGCAGATGGTAGGCAGCGGGCGAAATGGCTCTGACGCTTTTCTGATACCGCTGATTGAACTTCGCCAGGAAATGATTACAGAGCAGCGGGATGTCCTCACTCCGTTCGCGAAGCGGCGGAACGCGGAGCGTGATGGTGTTGATGCGGAAATAGAGATCCTCTCGCAGCTTCCCTTCGCGAAGCGCCGTTTCCAGGTCGATGTTGGTGGCGCAGATGAGCCGGAAATCGACGTGAACGATGCGGTCGCTGCCAATCGGCCGGTACTCGCGCTCCTGCAGCACACGCAGGAGTTTCGTCTGAAGGTAGGGCGGCATCTCGCCGATTTCATCGAGCAGCAGCGACCCGCCTTCGGCCATTTCGAACAGCCCGACTTTATCGGTGTTGGCGCCGGTGAATGCGCCTTTCTTGTAGCCAAAGAGCTCGCTTTCGATCAGGTCCTTCGGAATCGCCGCGCAGTTGATCTTGATGAACGGACCTTTGACCCGATTCGAGTTGTAGTGGATCGCGTTGGCAATCAGCTCCTTGCCCGTGCCGTTCTCACCCTGGATGAGGATGTTGGCGTCGCTGGCCGCGACACTTTCAACCAGCTCGAACAACTCCTTCATCTTCTTGCTCTGGCCGACGATGTTCGCGAAGCTGTACTGGCCGCGGATCTGGTCTTTCAACTGCTGATGTTCGGCGCGCTCCTGCGTACGATCGATGGCGCGGCCGAGGATATTCATCAACCCGTCCTGGCTCACCGGTTTTTCGAGGAAAAAGAAGGCTCCAGCCTGTCCCGCTTCGACGGCGCGGGCGATGGTTCCCTGGCCGCTAATGACTATTACCTCAGGGGAGGGATCGACTTCCTTGAGCCGGCGCAACAATTGAACGCCATCGAGGTCTGGAAGCATGAGGTCAGTGACGACGACGTCGGGCCGCCACTGCTTGAAGATTTCCTCGCCACGGGTCCCGATAAGGGCCGTGCGAACTTCGTAGCCTTCAGCTTCGATGACCATCTTCAACCACTCGGTCATCGCAGGCTCGTCGTCAATGGCCAAGACGCGCCGGCGTCGTTTGCTCGCGGTGGCCGAAGAAGGTTGACTTGCCATAGGTCACGGGTCCGTGCGGCAGACGCGAAAACCCGCTCCACCACGTCTGCAAATCATACAGACAAGGGAGCACCGAACTCAAACCGTACATTTTGTAAAGATTTCATGCAGCTGAGCTGCGCTCAAATCTATAATGCCGAACGGTATGCCGCAGTCGGAACCCCCTCAGACCAGCCCTGACGAGGCCAAGCCCGACGCAAGCCGCACGTGCGATTCGAAGGAAGACGCGATGATCTGCGAACGCTGCGGCAAGGCGGAGATGTACCGCATGCACGCAGTCTGGCGCTGCCCGGAATGCGGGTTCAAGACCGACTGTTGCGGTTGGTAATTCGTTCGGGTCGTTCGGATCGTTCGCGATGGACAGGATTTCCTCCAAAATCCGCACAGACAGCCCCGAATTCAAGGCGAATCGCGACCAGCTGACGGCGGCCGTCGCGCAGCTTCGCGAACGGCTGGCGCAGGCCCGAGAAGGCGGCGGTCCTCGCTACCTCCAGCGCCACCGCGAACAGGGCAAGCTGCCCGTCCGCGAGCGCATCGACCTGCTCCTGGACGAAGGTTCGCCGTTTCTCGAGTTGTCCCCGCTGGCGGCCTGGGAGATGTACGACAACGATGCACCTGGCGCGGGCCTCGTGACCGGCATCGGCCGTGTAATGGGGCGAGAAGTGCTGATCGTGGCCAACGATGCGACGGTCAAGGGCGGCACCTACTACCCCATGACGGTGAAGAAACACCTCCGCGCACAGCAGGTCGCCCTCGACAACCACTTGCCGTGCGTGTACCTGGTCGACTCGGGCGGCGCGTTTCTGCCGCTGCAAGCGGAGGTCTTTCCCGACAGGGAGCATTTCGGACGCATCTTCTTCAACCAGGCGCGGATGTCTGCGCAATCCATTGCGCAAATTGCTGTCGTCATGGGCTCGTGCACCGCGGGTGGCGCGTACGTGCCCGCCATGTCTGACGAAACCATCATCGTCAAAGGGACTGGGACGATTTTTCTCGGCGGCCCGCCGCTGGTGAAAGCGGCCACGGGTGAAGACGTGACCGCGGAGGAACTTGGTGGTGCCGACGTTCACACACGCCTGTCAGGAGTCGCCGATTACCTCGCCGAGGACGATACGCACGCACTGCGGCTCGCGCGATCCATTGTATCCACGCTGAACACCTCGAAGACGCTTCCGTCCGACGTCACTGCACCCGAAGAACCGGCCTATGACCCGCAGGAGCTGTACGGCGTGGTCAGCGCCGACGTGCGGAAACCGTACGACGTCCGGGAGGTCATTGCGCGTCTTGTGGACGGCTCGCGCCTGGACGAATTCAAAGAGCGATACGCTCCGACGATCGTCACCGGCTTTGCGCGGTTGCATGGGCTGCTAATCGGGCTCGTCGCCAATAACGGCGTGCTGTTTTCGGAGTCGGCACTCAAGGCGACGCACTTCATGGAGCTCTGCAACATGCGCGGCATTCCGCTCGTATTTCTGCAGAACATCACCGGGTTCATGGTCGGCAAGCAGTACGAGCGCGGGGGCATCGCCAAGGACGGCGCCAAGATGGTGCACGCGGTGGCGAACTCCACGGTGCCGAAGTTCACGGTAATCATCGGCGGCTCGTTCGGGGCGGGCAACTACGGGATGTGCGGACGTGCCTACGAACCGCGTTTCCTGTGGATGTGGCCGAATGCGCGTATCTCGGTGATGGGCGGCGAGCAGGCCGCGGGCGTGCTCGCGACGGTCAAACGGGAGCAGCTCGCACGCGAAAACAAGACGCTGAGCGCAGAAGAGGAAGCGCAAATCCGGCAGCCGATTCTGGACAAATACGAGCGCGAAGGATCGCCGTACTATTCGACGGCGCGGCTGTGGGACGACGGTATCC
>DASTZI010000050.1:0-6409 GCA_035764385.1 Vicinamibacterales bacterium | reverse complement strand
GGAGACCGCCGACGAGCTGGTGAATCATCGCAGCCACGCTTCCTTTGTGCGCGACCCGACCTTCGATTCCTTCGGGCACCAGCTTGTCCGACGCGCGGCCGCCCTCGAGATCGAACTCGTCCTGGAAATACCGGTCGCGGCTGCCGCGGCGCATCGCACCGATCGACCCCATGCCGCGATACTCCTTGTAGCTGCGGCCCTGGAAGAGAATGAGCTCGCCGGGGCTTTCGTCGGTGCCGGCAAACAGGTTTCCGACCATCGTGCAGCTCGCGCCGACGGCAAGCGCCTTGACGATGTCGCCCGAATAGCGGATGCCGCCATCGGCGATGATCGGCACGTTGCGGGCTGACGCGGCACGCGCGCAGTCCATGATGGAGCTGATCATCGGCACGCCGATGCCGGCGACAACGCGCGTGGTGCAGATCGATCCGGCGCCGATGCCGACCTTGACCGCGTCGACACCAGCATCGATGAGTGCTTCCGTCGCTTCAGGCGTGGCCACATTGCCCGCCACCAGTTCGGTGTTGGGGAACTCGCGGCGCACGCGCGCAATCATGTCGATGACGCCCTGCGAGTGCCCGTGCGCCGTGTCGACGACGAGCACATCGACGCCGGCGCCCACCAGTGCCTGCGCGCGCTCGAACGCGTCCCGGCTGACCCCGATGGCGGCGCCGCAGCGCAGCCGTCCAAGGGCGTCCTTGCACGCGACCGGATACTTCACGGCCTTTTGAATGTCCTTGACTGTGATGAGTCCCTTCAGCCGGTAATCGCGATCGACGACGAGCAGCTTCTCGACCTTGTGCTGATGCAGGATCTCGCGCGCCTCATCGAGCGTCGTCCCCACGGGCACTGTGTACAGAGGGTTCTTCGTCATCACCTCGTCGATCGCCCGATTCACGTTGGTTTCAAACCGCAAATCGCGATTCGTGAGGATGCCGACGAGCCGTCCCTCTTTGCTGCCATCGTCAGTAATCGGCACGCCCGAGATGCGGTACTTCTTCATCAGCTCGAGCGCTTCGTAAATGCGGTTGCCCGGCCCGAGCGTGATGGGGTTGACGATCATGCCGCTCTCGGAACGCTTCACGCGGTCGACTTCCGAGGCCTGCTCTTCAATCGACAGATTTTTGTGAATCACGCCAAGGCCGCCGTGCTGCGCCATCGCGATGGCCAGCGCGGATTCGGTGACGGTGTCCATCGCGGCGCTGACGAGCGGCACATTCAGCCTGATATTGCGCGTCAGGCGTGTCGAGACGTCGACCTGGGTTGGCAGCACCGTCGAGTGCTGCGGCACAAGCAGGACGTCGTCGAATGTCAGCGCGGTGGCGAGTTCGGTGCTGGTGGGGAGAAGCGTGAGGGAGCCGGTTTTCAATTCCATATCATGCTGCTTGGCCGTGGCATTTCTTGTACTTCTTCCCGCTGCCGCAGGGGCATGGATCGTTACGGCCCACCTTCGGCTCTTCGCGGCGGACGGTCTTGATCACATCATCGCCGCCTGTCCGCGCCGGGACCGGGCCTTGCCTCGATGAAGATGGCCCTGGCGAAGGCATCGTGGCAGCAGCCGCGCCGCGCGAAGTCCCGAATGCGGACGCCGCTTCGGCCTTGTTCATCGTCATCGGCGTGGCGCGGCGGGCGACGGGACGCGGAGCCGCAGGCGCTTGGTCGTTCAGCACCGGACGCAGCCACATGATGTAGCGGACCATCTCTTCCTCGACCCGCGTCTTCATGTCTGTGAACAGGTCGAAGCTCTCGCGCTTGTATTCGACGAGCGGATCGCGCTGGCCGTATCCGCGAAGGCCGATGCCTTCCTTCAAGTGATCCAGGGAATACAGGTGATCCTTCCACTGGGCGTCGACAATCTGCAGCATGATGTCGCGCTCGACGCGCCGCAGCAGCTCAGGACCTACGAGCTTTTCCTTCTCCTCGTAGTTCGCCTTGACCAGCTTCCAGATCTCGTCGCCGATCTCGTCCGAGTTCATCTCGTCGAACTTCAGTGAATCGAGCTGCGCCGGCTCCAGACCAAAGATGCGCGAGACCTCGCGTCGAAGCGCCTCGAGATCCCATTCCTCGAGATCCATCTCCTTGCCGGCGAACCGTTCAATCTGCTCGTCGAGCGAATCTTCCGAGAGCGCCAGGAGGTACGCGCGCGTGTCGACGAGCTCCTCCTCGGACAGGTGTACCTGACCGACCAGGACCTCGCGGCGCAGCGTGTAGATGCTCTCACGCTGCTTGTTCATCACGTCGTCGTACTCCAACAGATGCTTGCGGACGGAGAAGTTCTGCGCCTCCACTTGCTTCTGCGCGCGCTCGATTGCACGGGTGACCATCCCGTGTTCGATGGGCACGCCCTCTTCCATGCCCAGCCGCTGCATCAGGCCCGCGATTCGATCCGACCCGAAGATGCGCATCAAATCGTCTTCGAGCGACAGGTAGAAGCGTGAGGAGCCGGGATCTCCCTGCCGACCGGCACGACCGCGCAGCTGGTTGTCGATGCGACGCGCTTCGTGGCGCTCGGTGCCAAGGATGTGAAGTCCGCCGAGGTTGACGACGTCTTCGTGCTCGGTGTCGGTCATCCGCCGGAAGTGCGAAAAGATCCGCTCCCAGTCAGGGCGCGGCACGCGGTAGAAGCCATCGACGTGGAAGAAATAGACGAATTCTTCGTCGTCGACGAACTTCTCTTCACCCTTCGGCAGCCGCTCGGCAACCTCCTCAGACAACGTCTGCTGCCGCGCCATGTGCTCGGCGTTGCCGCCGAGCAGAATGTCCGTTCCGCGGCCGGCCATGTTGGTCGCGATCGTCACGTTTCCCTTACGTCCCGCCTGGGCGACGATCTCCGCCTCCTGCGCGTGGTACTTGGCATTCAACACGACATGCTTGATGCCGCGCTTGCGTAGAAGACCCGAGAGACGCTCCGACTTCTCGATGGAGACCGTGCCGACCAGCGTCGGCCGTCCACTCGCCTGCTTATCGAGGATGTCGTTGACGATGGCGTCGTATTTCTCGCGCTCGGTGCGGTAGACGAGGTCCGGCTCCTCGATCCGTTTCAGCGGACGATTCGTCGGAATGACGATGACGTCGAGGTTGTAAATCTTCGCGAACTCCGGCGCCTCTGTTTCCGCGGTGCCGGTCATCCCCGACAACTTGCCGTACTTGCGGAAGTAGTTCTGGAACGTGATGGTCGCGAGCGTCTGGTTCTCGCGCTCGATCTTGACCTTTTCCTTGGCTTCGACCGCCTGGTGCAGGCCATCGCTCCAGCGGCGGCCGGGCATCAATCGGCCCGTGAATTCGTCGACGATCACGACGCCGCCGTCCTTGATCATGTAGTCGACGTCGAGACGGAACAGCGTGTGAGCACGCAGGCCCTGGTGAAC
Organism: Vicinamibacterales bacterium; assembly: GCA_035764385.1. GTDB lineage: Bacteria > Acidobacteriota > Vicinamibacteria > Vicinamibacterales > UBA2999 > Gp6-AA40. Next base: position 3,041 of record DASTZI010000050.1, on the reverse strand, counting down.
GTGATGGAGCAGCGGCATATTAGCGGGATCGTAGAGGCCGTTCGATCCCGGCACGAGGCGGTGAGCGAGCATCTGCTCGGCCTTCGCCATACCGGTTTCCGTCAACGTGACCGTCTTGTGCTTTTCATCGACGATGTAGTCCCCGGTCTTTTCCAGCTCCTCGCGTTCCTCGTTCTTGACGTTGCCCTGCGTGACCGCGCCTTTCTTCAGCCGCGGAATGATCCGGTCGACTTCGTAGTACAGGTCGGTGGATTCCTCGGCGGGGCCCGAGATGATCAGAGGCGTTCGCGCTTCGTCGATGAGGATGCTGTCGACTTCGTCAACAATCGCGTAATGGTGGCCGCGCTGCACCATGGACGCGAGATCGAACTTCATGTTGTCGCGAAGGTAATCGAAGCCGAACTCGTTGTTGGTGCCGTAGGTAATGTCTGCGCCGTAGGCGACCTGCCGCTGTTGATCCGTGAGCTCGTGCTGGATGACACCGACAGTCATACCGAGGAAGCGGTACAGGCGTCCCATCCACTCCGAGTCCCGGCGTGCCAGGTAATCGTTGACCGTGACGACGTGGACACCTTTGCCTTCGAGCGCGTTCAGGTACGCCGGCAGCGTGGCGACGAGCGTCTTGCCTTCGCCGGTCTTCATTTCGGCGATCTGTCCGCCATGAAGGACCATGCCGCCGATCAGCTGCACGTCGAAGTGCCGCATGTTCAGCACGCGCTTGCCGGCTTCGCGAACCACGGCGAACGCCTCGGGGAGCACGTCGTCGAGTGACTCGCCCCCAGCGACACGCGTTTTGAACTCCTCCGTCTTCTGGCGTAGCTGTTCGTCGGTGAGCGCCTGTATTTGCGGTTCGAGCGCACCGATTTCGGCTACGAGCGGGCGGAGGCGCTTGATTTCGCGCTCGTTCTGCGTGCCGATGACCTTCGCGAGAATTTGACCGAGCATTATTGGCGTCGTGCTTCCAACACGCCGCTGGCCGCTCCGTTAGGACGGCCAGGGCAAACCACGGTAGGCCAAGCCACCATGGACGCGTCGCCAGGGCGGCGCGTATCCACCTAGTTTACGGGAAAAAAGCGTCGAGACCCGAAATGCTGACGCCGGGCTACGGGGCCCGGGGTTTCTGCTGCGAGAGGAGCTGGAGCGGGTTGAGCAGCTTGCCGCTCGCAAGGACCTCGTAATGGAGGTGGTATCCGGTCGATCGGCCGGTGTTGCCAACGTGGCCGATGATGTCGCCGCGTTTGACCTTCGCGCCGCTCTTGACGCTGTAGTTGAGCAGATGCCCGTAACGCGTCTGCAGACCGAAACCATGATCGAGAACAATCAGGTTGCCGTAGCCGCCGTCGAAGCCGACGTGCGTCACGGTGCCGTCCGCGGTCGCGAACACTGGTTGACCGCGCTCGCCAGCGATATCAAGCCCAGAGTGGAAATCGGCGCCGCCGGTGATGGGATCGGCGCGGTGTCCCATCGTCGAGGAGAGCCATCCTTTTGCGGGCCAGATAGACGGTGTCGCCGCCGCCAGCGCGTTTCGACGATCGACGAAGCGGCTGACCACACTCAGCCGCGATTCGAGGCTCTCGAGGAGCGTGCGCAGCAGTCCGAATGTGTCTTCCGGTGTTCCAAGCGACGAAATCGTCCGCTGCGCGGTCCGGTCGGCTTCGGTGCTGCCGCCCATCGCGCTCGCCTTCACGAGGGCGGGAAGTTTGTCCATCGTCCGCGCCACGTTGGGGTCGAGCGCCGACCGTGCACTAATGTCGCGGATTGCCGCTTCGAGAGACGTGATCTGCGTCGTGAGTTCGTCGGTGGCGGAACGGAAACTTGCGTTCTCCAACTCGAGGGCGCGATGGCTCGCTTCGAGGTTGGCGACGTCGCTCTTCGCCTTCCACGCCGCGCCGATACCAATCAGCACGGGAACGCTGAGCACCAGTCCGGAAATAACGAGCACAGGCCTCAGCGAGATGGTCGCGCGGCGCACCACTCCCGAGCTGCGATCGGCCACAATAATCGTGTAGCGCTTTGAAGGCATCTAGAGTTCGATTTGGGCGCTGGGGGTAGGGGTCTCCGCAGCTGAGTTCGCCGCGGTGGCGAACAGACTAACACAGGGTTTCGGGAAGGCGTGACAAAAACGTTAACTCTGGCGAAGACCGGGCGAAAACTGCAGTTGTCTGCCGCCGTCATTCGACGGGCCGATACTGAAGCGCCTCCGCGACATGTTCCCGCTCAACGCGATCGCACGATGCCAGGTCCGCGATTGTTCGCGACACCTTCAGTACTCGGTCATAGCCCCGCGCGCTGAATCCGAGCTGCTTGGCGGCGGAGAAGAGCAACGCGCGCCCTTTTGCGTCAGGCGCGCAGTAGGTTTCCACGGCGGTTCCGCGGAGGTCCGCGTTCATCCGTGGCCCGTCAAGACCGTAACGCGCGTGTTGAAGGCGGCGTGCCGCGACGACGCGCTGACGCACGGCGCTCGAAGTCTCACCGGGCCCAGCGTCGGCAATCGTCGTGATTGGAACGGCCGGCACGTCGACGATCAGATCGATGCGGTCGCGAAGAGGACCCGAGACGCGGCCGTTGTACCGCGCGATGTCCGCAGGCGTGCAGCGGCAGACGCGCCGCTCTTCGCCGCGAAATCCGCAGGGGCAGGGGTTCATCGCGGCAACGAGGACAAATCGAGCAGGAAAGACAGCCGTGCGCGCGGCGCGCGCAATCGTTACGCGACCTTCTTCGAGCGGTTGTCGCATCACTTCAAGGACGCGGCGATCGAACTCCGGCATCTCATCCAGAAAGAGGACACCGTTGTGCGCCAGCGAGATCTCACCAGGACGCGGAATCGCGCCGCCGCCCACGAGCGCGACATTCGAGATCGTGTGATGCGGCGCCCGGAAAGGACGCCACGTCAACAGACCTGAACCTGACGGGAGCGTCCCGGCGACAGAGTGGATAGCAGTGCATTCGAGCGCTTCCTCGAACGTCAGTGACGGAAGGATGCCTGGCAGCCGGCGGGCAAGCATCGTCTTCCCGCCGCCCGGTGGACCGATAAGCAGCAG
>DASTZI010000049.1:0-6267 GCA_035764385.1 Vicinamibacterales bacterium | reverse complement strand
GGCGCGCGAGGAGAAGCGGTGATTCCGCTCGGCCACTATCTGATCGTGTCGGCAATCATGTTCGCGATAGGCACCGCCGGGGTGTTTCTGCGCCGCAACCTCATCACGATTCTGCTCTCCATCGAGATCATGCTCAACGCCGTCAACCTGTCATTCGTGGCATTCGGGCGGTCGCAGGGGACGGTCGACGGCCAGATCATCACGTTTTTCGTGATGACGGTCGCCGCGGCCGAAGCGGCCGTTGGCCTCGCGATCGTGATCGCGCTGTTCCGTCACCGCGAGTCGCTCAATCCCGACGCCTTTACGTCGCTCAAGTGGTGATGCTCGCTCTCATTCCGCTATTCCCGCTGCTCGGGTTCGCGATCAACGCGTCGATGGGACGGCGCCTGCCCAAGGGCGTCTCAGGCGGCCTCGCGTCGCTCGTGATGCTCGCCTCGTTCGCTGTGTCGGTGATGGTGGTCTGGCAGCTCGTGAATCTCGCGCCGGCGCAACGCGTGATTGAGCAGACGCTGTACACGTGGATCGCGTCGGGTGACTTCGTCCTCGACCTGACGCTGCGAGTCGATCCTCTCGCAGCCGTCATGATTCTCGTCATCACCGGCATTGGCTCGTTGATTCACATCTATTCGACGGCCTACATGCAGGAGGAGAGCGGCCCGGAGTACGCGCGCTACTTCTCGTATCTCAACCTGTTTGCCTTCTTCATGCTCGTGCTCGTCCTCGGCGCCAATGTCCTGGTGCTGTTTGTCGGGTGGGAAGGCGTCGGGCTGTGTTCGTATCTGCTGATCGGTTTCTGGTTCGAAAAGAAATCCGCGGCCGACGCCGGCAAGAAGGCGTTCGTCGTCAACCGCATCGGCGACTACGCATTCATCCTCGGGACGCTGCTGCTGTTTGTCCGCTTCGGAACTCTGGATTTCCAGCGCATTGCATCGGCGGTCGCGCCGCTCGCACCGGAGTCGACCTTTTCCACGCTGTCGCTCGCCACGCTGCTGCTCTTCATTGGTGCGACGGGCAAGTCAGCGCAGATTCCGTTGTACGTGTGGCTGCCCGACGCGATGGAAGGTCCGACACCGGTCTCGGCGTTGATTCACGCGGCAACGATGGTTACCGCCGGCGTCTACATGATTGGCAGAAACGCGGTGCTCTTCAGCCATGCGCCTGAAACGATGGCGGTCGTCGCGGTGATTGGAGCGGCCACAGCCCTGATGGCGGGCACCATCGGGCTCGTGCAGAACGACATCAAGCGTGTGCTGGCCTATTCGACGGTCTCGCAGCTTGGTTACATGTTTCTCGCGATGGGGGTCGGAGCGTTCGGCGCCGGTATCTTCCATCTCTACACGCACGCGTTTTTCAAGGCATGCCTGTTCCTTGGGTCCGGCGCGGTGATTCATGCGCTCCATGGCGAGCAGGACATCCGGAATATGGGCGGTCTGAAGACCGGCCTGCCGATTACTTATTGGACGTTCCTGATCGGATCGCTCGCGATTGCCGGCGTGCCTGGTCTCGCCGGGTTCTTCAGCAAGGACGAGATCCTCTTTGAAACGTTCGCGCACGGCCGTACGATCCTCTGGACTATCGGGATCCTCACGTCGCTGCTGACGGCGACATACATGTTCCGGCTGGTGTTCCTGACGTTCCACGGCGAACGCCGCCACGAAGCACCTGCACCGGAGCATTCGAACGAAGAAGAACCGACGGCGCACGGCACCCACGTCGCGCACCCTTCGCACCAATTGCACCCCTCGCACCCTTCGCACATGCATGATGCGCCTCCCGCAATGGCGCTTGCCCTCGTCGTTCTCGCGCTCGGGTCCGTTCTGGCCGGTTACTTGGGCGTTCCGCAGGCGCTCGGCGGAGGCAACGCGATTGGCAGCTGGCTGGCGCCGTCCTTCTCGGCGCGATCGGTGACGACGCTGGCGGAAGGGCAGGTTGCGGAGGCGGGTGGGGCGGGCGAAGCAGGCGTGGAAGATGAACCCCGCCTCGAGCTGTCGCTCATGGTGGTGTCGAGCATCGTCGCCCTCGTCGGCATCGGCCTGGCGGCGTTCATCTGGTTGAAGCGTCGCGAGATCGCCAACCGGATGGCGGCGGCCTTCCCAGGTGTGTATCGGTTGCTGCTGAACAAGTACTACGTCGATGAGGTGTACGACGCGACGCTCGTGCAGCCGATTCGAATCGTGTCGCAGGAAGGGTTGTGGCGCGGCGTCGACGTCCACATCATCGATGGCGCGGTGAACGGCACCGCGTCGATGATCGACGGCAGCTCGTCGCTGCTGCGGCGGCTGCAGAGCGGATCGGTTCGCGCCTATGCGGGATCGCTCTTTATCGGTGTTGTGCTGATCCTTGGGTACTACCTGTGGAGATAGACAGATCTGCCGGGTCCAAAAGGACCCGGCCTACGGTGATTGATTGAACGTGCCTCTGCTTTCGATTTCGTGGCTGTTGCCGACAGTCGGAGCGCTGCTCGTGCTGCTGATTGGCAACGCGGACGGTCGACGGACGTCGCTCATCCGCTGGGTGACGCTCATCATCTCGGTCGCCGCCTTTGTCGTCACGCTCGCCATCTGGGCGTCGTTCGATCCCGCCTCGCCGGAATTCCAACTGGTCGAGCGTCACCTATGGATCCCGGCCTTCGGCATCGACTACTACATCGGCGTCGATGGCATCAGCCTGCTGTTGATCGTCCTGACCGGCTTTCTGACCCCGGTTGCGGTCCTCTCATCGTGGATTGGAATCGAGCGCAAGGTGAAGGAGTTCTGCGTCTTTCTCCTGCTGCTCGAGGCGGCGATGATCGGCGTGTTCCTCTCGCTCGATCTGTTTCTCTTCTACGTCTTCTGGGACGCGATGCTCGTCCCGATGTATTTCCTGATCGGCATCTGGGGGTACGACCAGCGTATTTACGCAGCCATCAAGTTCATGCTCTACACGATGGCCGGCAGCGTGCTGATGCTGGTCGCCATCCTGGGTCTCGCGTACCTGCACAATGCTGCGACCGGCATGTACAGCTTCGACCTGCTCAAGCTGTACACGCTCGACATCGCGCCGGCCACGCAGTTCTGGTTCTTCCTCGCCTTTGCCGTGGCCTTCGCCATCAAAGTTCCGTTGTTTCCGTTCCACACCTGGCTGCCCGACGCGCACGTGCAAGCGCCTACGGCTGGGTCCGTGATCCTCGCCGGCGTGCTGCTGAAGATGGGCACGTACGGATTCGTGCGGTTTGCGTTTCCGCTCTTTCCGCTCGCCGCACACTACTTCGCTCCGTGGATCGCGGTGCTCGCGGTGGTTGGCATCATCTACGGCGCGTTGGTGGCGATGGTGCAGCCCGACATGAAAAAACTCGTGGCCTACTCGTCGGTGAGCCACCTGGGTTTCGTCGTGCTCGGGATCTGCGCGATGAACGTCAACGGTGTGCAGGGCGCGATGTACCAGATGCTGGCGCACGGCGTCAGCACCGGTGGTCTCTTCCTCATCGTCGGCATGCTGTCGGATCGGCGCCACACGCGTCTCATTAGCGAGTTCGGCGGGCTGAAGGCCGTGGTGCCGCGGTTGACCGCCGCGTTCATGATCATCACGCTCGCGTCGATTGGTCTTCCGGGCCTCAATGGATTCATCGGCGAGTTCCTGATCCTGCTCGGCGCCTTCCGGTGGGATCCGCGCTACGTCGTCGGCGCCGGCCTCGGCGTGATTCTGTCGGCGGTCTACATGTTGTGGATGTTCCAGCGCGTGTACTACGGCAAGGTCACGCACCCGGAGAACAGCAGACTGCCGGACCTGCTGCCGCACGAGTGGAGCTCCGTCGTTCCGCTGTGCGTCGTGGCGTTGCTGATGGGAGTGTTCCCGACCGTGTTCCTCAAGCCGACCGAGCCGGCCGTGACGCGCATCGTGGACCGTCTGCAGAACACGCAGACGCTGCGGGTCGAACGATTGGAACGTGCAGAACGACTCGAACGAATCGCCGAACGATCCGAACGACTCGAACGGCCCGAACGATCCGAACGACGATGATCAGCCCCGCCTTCGACGCGATCGTCCCAATGTTGTCGGTGACACTGGCGGCGTTAGCCTGCATGGCTTGGGAAGCGTTTCGTGATCCCGGCGAGCGGGGGCCCGTTGGTGGCCTGGGCATCGTTGGCCTGATCGGCGCGGCGGTTTCAGCTGCAGTGCTGTGGAACGGCAACACGGCGAGCTTTGGTGTGATCTCCGGCGATAACTTCGGCTTGTTCGTGACGCTCGTACTCGTCGCGGTCGGCATCCTGACGATCATGTTCTCGTCGCAGGTGATTGACCGCGACGGCATTCCTGCCGGCGAGTACTACACGCTGATCCTGTTTTCACTCACCGGCATGATCATGATGGCGACAGCCAACGATCTGCTCGTGATCTTCATCGCGCTCGAGGTGCTGTCGCTCGCGGTCTACGTCCTCACCGGCATCCGCCGCGAGGATCCGCGCGCTACCGAGGCCGCCTTCAAGTATTTCCTGCTGGGTGCGTTTTCGAGCGCGTTCTTTCTCTACGGCATCGCGTTCACGTTCGGCCTGACCGGGAGCACGCGGCTCGACCGCATCGGCTCCTACCTGGCGGCGCAGTCGCTGTCGGACAACCCGTTGATTCTCGTGGCGCTCGGCCTGCTGCTTGTCGGCTTCGCGTTCAAGATTTCCGCGGTGCCATTCCACATGTGGACTCCCGATGCGTACGAGGGTGCACCGGCGATCGTGACCGGGTTCATGTCCACGGGTGTGAAAGCCGCGGCCTTCGCCGCATTCGCGCGTGTGTTCCTCTCATCGTTCGAGCCGTTCAGCGCGGACTGGGCGCCGATCGTCTGGGTGATTGCCGCGGCGACGATGATTCTGGGGACCGTTGTTGGCGTCGCGCAGACGAACCTGAAGCGGATGCTCGCCTATTCGAGCATCGCACACGGGGGTTACCTGCTGGTCGGCCTTGTTGCCGCCAATGAGGTCGGCAAAGCGGCGATTCTCTTCTATCTCGCTGCCTACGCCATCACGAACCTCGCGGCGTTCGGCGTGATCGCGCTGCTTGGCACACGCGACCGCGAGAACGACGAGCTGCGCGACTACGCGGGCCTGTGGTACAGCCATCCCGGACTCTCGGCGTTGATGACGGTCTGCCTGCTCTCGCTTGGCGGCCTTCCGCCGACCGCCGGCTTCATCGGCAAGTGGTACATCTTCAGCGCCGCCGTGAGCGCGGGCTATTACGGGCTCGCCGTCATCGGCGTGCTGACGAGCGTCATCTCCGTCTTCTTCTACCTGCGCGTGGTCGTCATGATGTACATGCAGGAACCCGGTACCGAGCCGCCGCGCATTCACGTCAATGCCATCAGCATGACCGCGCTCACCGTTGCCATTGCGGCCATCTTCTACCTGGGCATTCTGCCGACGCAGGTGCTCAACCTCGCCTCGCAATCGATCGCGACGATCTTCTGAACCACGTGGTCTAGAATTCAGAGCGTGGCGAAGCAGGACGTCTCCGATCTCGATCGCGAGTTGGGACTGCTTGAGACGGAGCTGAAACGTCTCGAAGCCGAATACAACATGTATTTCGCCGGCCGGCTGCCGCGTCCCCCGTGGGAAACGCGCGGGCGCGTGCACGCCATGGTCCGCCGCCTCGACAACGCGCATATCCCGAATACCGGTGCGCGGTTTCGGTTCAGTACGCTGCAATCGCGCTTTCAGACGTTCGCCGATCTCTGGGACCGCGGCCTGAAGGCGAAGGAGGAGGGGCGGCCCGGGCCATTCGCGAACCTCCGTCCGGCAGTCGAGCAACAGCCGAAGCGCCCGATCGATCGGGTCCTGAATGTCACCACCTTCAGCGATCCAGTCAAACAAATGGACAAGGTGCAGGAGCTGTACGAGAGTCTCGCCGAGGCGCGTCGCGAGGTGGGGGAGGAAGCCATCCCGTTCCACAAGTTCGCGGATCTGATTAAGACGCAGGTTGGCGCGCTCAAACAGAAGGGAACACCGGAGGTTGCCTTTCGTGTCGCGGTGAAGCAGGGCAAGGTCGCGTTCACCGCGCGGGCGATGAAGGGTACCAAGCCTGAGGAGTAGCGAAGATTTCTTGAGGGTAGGAGGGATTGCCGGGAGGGGTAAAGCCCGGCGTCGTGAACGACGCCGGGCAGGTCATAACGTGGTTCTAGGCTTTGGTGACGTTCCCTGCCTGCGGACCCTTCGGGCCGTCAACGATCTCGAATTCGACCGCCTGACCCTCTTCCAGGGACCGGAAGCCGTTGCCACTGATCGCGGAGTAATGGACGAAGAC
>DASTZI010000048.1:0-4773 GCA_035764385.1 Vicinamibacterales bacterium | reverse complement strand
GCCCGCTGCCGCCGCAGCCGGCGTCGCCTGCGTGGCAGCGGTTGACGTCGGCGCAGATGGCTGTGAAAAAGTCAGGTTGTCTTCAACGCGCTTGACGCCCTCGGTCGTCCGCGCGAGCAACAACGCCTCCGCGCGCTCCGTTTCATCCGCGATCTCGCCATTCAATGTCACGACCCCTGCGTTCGTGGTCACAACGATGTGATGAGCTTTGATGCGGTCGTCCACGAAGTACTTGGACTGAATGCTCATCGTAATGCGCGCGTCATCCGACGCTGCGACTGGGGCCGACGCCGGCGGAGGGGCAGTGCCGGTTGTCGCGGCGGCGCCGGGTGTACCGCCGTTCACCACGTGGGACGGCGGAGGACCGGCTACTTCGACGTCAAGGTTGTCGACCACCTGCTTCACGCCGTCGGTATGGCTCGCGAGCGTCAACGCGAGCTGGCGCTCCGATTCGTTCAGCACGCGCCCCGTCAAGGTCACGACACCGTCGTGCGTCGACACACCGACATTACGGGCCTTGATGTCGCGATCGCCCACGAACTTTGCGCGAATTTTGGTCGTAAGCCACACGTCTTCAAGCTTTTCTCCCGCTTTGACGCTTTCCGATTTGATTCGGTCGGCGGTCTGGCTGGCGGTCTGCTTTGGCTCTGCTTGCGAAGTCTGCCTCTTGCAGGCGCTGACGCTCATCGCCAGCGCGAGTACGCCGCACAAGAGCTGAGGTGCCTTCATGGATCTCCTCCGGTTTTGGGGGTGCAAAGGCCTTGCCCCGAGCACAGTCGAGGGGTTTACCATTGAGCAGATGAGGCTTGCCGTCATGGCTCTGGCCGTTGTCGCGCTCGCTGCGGCACCCGCGCTCGCCCAGGTAGCGAACGGACGCGCCGGCTGGGAAGCCATTCGGGAAGGCCGCACCGAGGATGCGGCGGTCGCTTTTGCTGACGCGATCCGTCAGCAGCCGCGCGACGCATCGCTCTATGTTGGCGCCGCACTGGCCGCGCAGCTACTTGGCGATATGGCGCATGCCCGCGAGTCGCTAGAACAGGCCTTGAAGTTGGCGCCCAACTTGACCATCGCGTCCCTGCTGCTCGGAGATCTCTTCTATCGACAAAGCGATCTGCAGGGCGCGATCACGGTCTACGAAGCGGCGCTCAGCTACGCACCTGGTGACAAAACGGTCTCCTCACGACTCGCTCGACTCCGCGACGAGCCGTCGCCCGAGAAGGGATTTTTCCAGTCTCAAAGCGCCCACTTCACGGTTCTGTTCGAAGGGCCAGCCGACGAAGAGCTGGCGCGGCGCGCCGTCGACATTCTCGAGGACGCGTACTGGCGCGTCGGGACGGCGCTTTACACGTTCCCCGACCACGTCATCACGGTTGTGCTCTACACCGAGCAGGCGTTCCGCGACACCACCCGCTCACCTGCGTGGGCCGCAGCGGCGTATGACGGCCGTATCCGGATCCCCATGCGAGGCGCCCTGCAGCAGGCGCCCGGCGAGCTCGAACGGGTCCTCGCGCACGAGCTCACGCACGCGATGATCCGCGCCATTGCCCCGCGCGGAGTGCCGACATGGCTCAACGAAGGCCTGGCGGTTATATTCGAGCCGCATGGGGCGCAATGGGCTGCGGAAACGATGGCGGGATCGACTGCACGGATTCCGCTCGACCAGCTCGCGGGCAGCTTCGACCCGCTATCCGGCACTCAGGCCAGAGTTGCCTACGCCGAAAGTGCCGACGCGGCGCGGCGGTTGTTCGATGAGGTCGGAGGCGCGGGGGTCGTCGCGCTTCTGCAAGATATCGCACGCGGTGTACCGCTTGCCGATGCGTTCGAGCGCAGGATGCTCACACCCTATTCGGCGTTTGCCGCAACCCTGAGATAGAATCTGTCGGTCTCACCGAGGCACAGTTGGCTGTCCGTCTCTTCATAGGGAACCTTCCCTACGGCGCGTCCGAAGCGGATCTCCGAGGTCACTTCGCACCGATCGCCGAACCCACTCACGTTGTGATGCCGGTTGATCGCGAAACGGGACGTCCGCGCGGGTTCGCGTTCGTCGAGTTCGCGGAGCGCAGCGTCGCCGAAAAGATCATCGAGAAGTTCAACGCGCAGCCCTTCATGGGACGCAATCTTGCGGTCAGTGAAGCGCGCGCGCGGGAGGATCGTCCGCCAGGGCCGCGTCCGCCCGGTGGTGGATTTGGTGGCCCTCGTCCCGGCGGCGGCTTCGGCGGGCCGCGTCCTGGTGGCGGTGGTGGGTTTGGCGGCCCGCGTCCGGGCGGTGGCGGCTTTGGTGGCGGCGGTGGGTTCGGTGGACCGCGTCCAGGCGGGCCCGGCGGTGGCGGCGGCCGTGACCGCTCAGCGAATTTCGGTCCGCCCGCGCCGCCGAAGCGGCTGCGGGGCGGCAAGAAGAACTCTCAGCAGGAACACAAGCCGCGAGGTCCGATCAAGGAGCGTACGGGCGGCCGCATCTACGCTGTGGATGACCTCGACGACGGCGACTCGATGGATATCGATGATGTCGCAACGAGCGCGAAGGATGCGGATACGGATGCCGACACTGACACGGACGACACCGATACTGAGGAATGAGGGTCGGTGGTTCGTTGTTCGTAGTTAGTGGTAACCGCCAACCACAAACTACCAACCACCAACCAGCTTCAAAGCACCCGCCGGTAGTCGAACCAATCCACCGCAAAATCGATCGTCAGCTTTCGTAGGAGTAGTGCGCGTCCTTCTCCGCTAAAACGCATCGATACGGGCAGCCACAGGTTGCCGTGAACCAATTCGCGGCGGAGCGTGACCGTCGCGCCTTTGTTCAAGCGTGCGAGCACTCCATAGCCGAATGCCACGTCGTCGATCGCCTTCGCGTCGATGCGTGTCACTTCGCGCGTGAGCTCGTCAATCCAGATCTCGCCGGCAAAATCGCGCGCGATACGTCCCTCGCGCGTCTGTGGCTTTGCGTCGGGCCGCGCTTTGAACACGGCGACGATTGCGTCACGCCCATTCAGATGCTCGCGCCGGCTCATCGATATGTCGAGCGTTGCGGCGACGTCGTCCACGACCCTGCGGCCGCGAGCGGACATTCGCATCGGACGGCGGACCGCTTCGCTGTCGGTGACCGGCTTTCCATCCCGCTCGATGACACGAATGGTCACAGCGTTTCCGTCTTCGACCGGCGTCACTTCCCTGACCCGGCTGCCGCCGGTCCCAAGTCGACCGAACGGATTGAGGTTGAGCTCGGTGCGCCGTTCCTTGTACGCAAACAGCTTCTGATCGTCCTGAGACCGCGCCAGGTTGGCGCGCACGGCTTCGAAAAACACGTTCGCGTCTGGAAATGGCCGGACGTCCTTCGCCGTGGCGGATTGGAGAAGCGATGCGGCGACGGCGAGGCGCAAGACGAGCCCGAGACTCATACCTTCCGCAGACGTTCTGCCGCGCGCTCGAGTGTCTCGTCGCGTTTGGCGAAACAGAGACGGAGAATCGGAGGCGCCGGTTCGTCGCCGGACAGAAACGAGGATGGCGGGATTGACGCGACGCCGTGCTCTTTCAGCAGCCACATCGCGACGTCAGTATCGCGGTCGGTCGTCATCGCCGAGTAGTCCACCATCTGGTAAAAGGTTCCGCGGCACGGCAACGGCTGGAATCGCGACCCGGCGATCAGCGACAGGAACAAGTCGCGTTTCCGCTGGTAGAACTCGCCGATGCTGCGGCACTCCGGATCGTTGCGCAGCATCTCGGCGAAGGCCATCTGAATGGCCCCGTTCACCGCGAAGGTGACCCACTGATGGATGCTTTGCACCTCGGCGCTGAGCGGCTTTGGCGCCGCAGCCCATCCGATTTTCCATCCTGTCGTGGTGAACGTCTTGGCAAAGGAACCAATTACGATCGCCCGCTCGGCGATTGCGGGATACCGCGACATGCTTTCGTGTCGCTCGCCGTCAAAGACGATGTGCTCGTACGCCTCGTCCGCGACGACGACCGCGTCGGTGTGGGCGAGCAGAAGTTCGAGCTCGCGCATGTCGTCGGCGGTCAGGATCATGCCCGTGGGATTGTGCGGGGAGTTGATCACGATCGCGCGGGTGCGCGGTGTGAGCGCTCGGCGCGCGGCGTCCCAGTCGATACGGTATTCGGGCGGCCGCATCGTGACAAAGACCGGCGTGCCGCCGCTCAGTTGAATCGCCGGCACGTACGAATCATACGCGGGCTGAAACAGCAGCACGTCGTCGCCGGGATGCACGAGCGCCGTCAGGGTTGCGTAGAGCGCTTCCGTTGCACCCGAGGTGACCGTAATTTCAGTCACCGGGTCATATCGGTGTCCGTAGAGGCGCTCGATCTTCATCGCCAGCGCTTCGCGAAGCGGGATCGTCCCCGGCATCGGCGCGTACTGGTTGTGCCCCTCGCGCATATAGCGCGCGACGGCATCAATCAACTCGGGCGCGCAGTTGAAATCCGGGAACCCTTGCGACAGGTTGATTGCGCCGTGCTCGAGCGCAAGCCGCGACATCGTCGTGAAAATGGTCACGCCGGTGTTCGGGAGTTTTGAGCGCATGGCGACAGTGCGCATGACAGGTATCAGGTATCAGGTATCAGGTATCAGGCGTGGTCCAGGCCTGAGGTATCAGGTAATTAGGGTACAGGCAGTTCCTTATTCGACAAACTCGGCCGGGCGCAAGGCCAGAACTGAGTACTTGTTGCGCAGAGAAACCACGCGATCGAAGTACGTGTGCTTGGGGAACTCGCCGCGGAGCAGCCGCTCGCGGAGGCGCCGGATTTCGTAGCGGTACA
>DASTZI010000047.1:0-3897 GCA_035764385.1 Vicinamibacterales bacterium | reverse complement strand
CTTCGCTCGCGGCTTCCGTCAACGGGCGCCGGCGGTGCGCGAAGTGGCGCAGTTCGAGAGATCGATCGCCGTCGCGATGGAACCGCAGCACCTGCACGTCCGGCACGCGCGACTCGTGCGCGTATTGGGCGGCCAGCATCTTGCGCACGCGGCGATAGCCCTTGTCATCGTGGATGCTCTCGATGTAGTACGCATCTTCGTCGGCATGATCGGCGAGCGCGAACAGCCGCATCTCGCGCATCAGCCGCGGCGACAGGAATTGCGCGATGAACGACTCGTCCTTGTAGTTGCGCATCGCGAAGTCGAGCGTCTTAAGCCAGTCGGTTCCTGCGATGTGGGGGAACCACTCGCGATCCTCGGGCTCCGGCCGCTCGCAGATCCGGCGGATGTCGCTCATCATCGAGAACCCGAGCGCGTATGGATTCATCCCGCTGTATGCCGGTGAATCGAACGCCGGCTGCATCACTACGTTGGTGTGGGTCTTCAGGAATTCGAGCATGAAGCCGTCGTCGACCAGACCCTTCTCGTGCAGAGCGTTGAGGATCGTGTAGTGCCAGAACGTGGCCCAGCCCTCGTTCATCACCTTGGTCTGGACCTGCGGATAGAAATACTGCGACAGCTTGCGCACAATCCGAACGAGCTCGCGCTGCCACGGCTCGAGCTTCGGCGAATGCTTCTCGACGAAGTAGAGGATGTTCTCCTGCGGCTCCGGCGGGAACGCGTCGCTCCTGCTCTTCCTGTCCGGTTCCGCCTTGTCCGGTACCGTCCGCCACAGATCGTTGAACTGGCGCTCGCGGTAGCGCTGGCGCTCCTTGAAGCGCGTTTCCTCGGCCTTCAGCGTCAGCGGCGTCGGCCGGCGATAGCGATCGACGCCATGCGCCATCAGTGCGTGGCATGCATCGAGGATTTCCTCGACGGCGGTTTCGCCGTACCGATCCTCGCAATCCATGACGTAGTGACGCGCGAAGACGAGGTAGTCGAGGATGCCGTCGGCGTTCGTCCACTGGCGGAACGCGTGGTTGCCCTTGAAGAACGAGTTGTGGCCGTAGCAGGCGTGCGCGATGACGAGCGCCTGCGTCGCGACCGTGTTCTCTTCCATCAGGTACGCGACGCATGGATCCGAGTTGATGACGATCTCGTAGGCGAGCCCCTGCGCGCCGTGGCGGTACGCCTGCTCGTTGCGGATGAACTCCTTGCCGTACGACCAGTGCGGATACCCGATGGGCATGCCCGCCGTCGCATACGCGTCGAGCATCTGCTCGGACGTGATGATCTCGATCTGGTTCGCGTACGTGTCGAGCTTGAAGTCCGCCGCAATGGCGGCGATGACCTCGTCGTAGCGCTGGAGCAGCGCGAAGTCCCAGTCGGCACCGTGCGAAATCGGGTTCATGCGAGCCTCACTGCATGTCCTTGCGGAACAGGTCGTGGAACACCGGGTAGATCTGGTCGCGTTGCGCGGCGCGGCGCATCGCGAAGTTGTCGGTCGCGGACGCGATCACCTGATATTCCATCCACAGCGTCGACATCCGCTCGTGCGATTCCTGCCCGGTGAGCTCGAGGTACGTGTAATACCGCGTGTGCGGCAACAGCTGCTCGCGCAGGTAACGCGCGCTGCGCGCCGGATCGGAGCCGAACGCGTCGCCGTCGGACGCCTGCGCTGCGTAGACGTTCCAGCCGTCGGCGTACCGCTCGCGCCGAATCTTTTCCGCGAGCTCGAGCGCCGAGAGCACGATCGTGCCGCCCGACCGCGGGTCGTGGAAGAACGTGTTCTCGTCCACTTCCTCGGCATCGTCGGTGTGGCGGACGAAGATCAGCTCGACCTCGTTGTATTTGCGCGTCAGGAACAGATAGAGCAGCGTGAAAAAGCGCTTGGCGAGGTCCTTTTTCTCCTCGTCCATCGACGCGCTGACGTCCATCAGGCAGAACATCGCTGCCCGCGCCACCGGCTCAGGCCGCATGACGCGGTTGCGATACCGAAGGTCCAGCTCTTCGAGGAACGGCAGCGCACCGCCACGCCGCGACAGCCGCTGCAACTCGGCATAGAGATCGAATGCGTCCTTCTGCTGGCCAGCCGCGACGGCGCGCGCGAATTCCGCCTGAACCGATTCCGCTTCGGCGACGATGCCGCTGCGCAGCGCGATGCGACGCGCGAGCGAATGCGACAGGGTTCGCACGAGGGCGAGCTGCGCCGGCGCGCCCGTCGTCGTGTAGCCGGCGCGGATCGGCGCGGGCTTGACCGCGCGTCCGAGCATCGTTCGCGCGAGATGCGGCAGCTCGAGGTCGTCGAAGAAGATGTGCATGAACTCTTCCCGCGACAGCGAGAATACGAAAGCGTCCTCGCTCTCGCCGTGCCCCGTTTCGGCACCGCCGCCGCTCAAGCTGCCGTCGGGACGCGGGATGCGATCGCCGGCGACGTAGTCGCGATTGCCCGGCAGGATGATCTCGCGGTCGCCGCCGTGGCCGAAGCCGAACGAAGGCTCGGAAATGTCCTTGCGCGGAACGGGCACGTCGCCGCCCCGCTCCATGTCCGCCAGGCGTCGCTCGCCGATCATCTTGTGGACGGCCGCGCTGATCTGCGTCTTGTAGCGGCGCAGGAAGCGCTCGCGGTTGACGGCGCTCTTGCCTCGGGCGTTCTCGCGGCGATCGATCAGGTGGCTCATGAAAGTCTCCTGTCTCGTTCGGCGGTCCTCTACGACGACTTCCGCACGCGCAGGTACCACTCGGCCAGCAGGCGCACCTGCTTTTCGGTGTAACCCTTGGCCACCATGCGCGCGACGAAGTTCTGGTGCTTTTCGCGCTCGTCCGTCGACGCCTTGGCGTTGAAGGAGATCACGGGCAACAGGTCCTCGGTGTTGGAGAACATCTTTTTCTCGATCACCTCGCGCAGCTTCTCGTAGCTGTTCCACGTTGGATTGCGGCCCGCGTTGTTGGCACGCGCGCGGAGCACGAAGTTCACGATCTCGTTGCGGAAGTCTTTCGGATTGGCGATGCCCGCCGGCTTCTCGATCTTCTCCAGCTCGGCATTCAGCGCCTGGCGATCGAAACTTTCGCCGGTTTCCGGGTCGCGGAATTCCTCTTCCTGAATCCAGCAATCGGCAAACGTCACGTAGCGGTCGAAGATGTTCTGGCCGTATTCGGCGTACGACTCGAGATACGCGGTCTGGATCTCCTTGCCGATGAACTCGGCGTAGCGCGGCGCCAGGTGACCCTTGATGTGCTCGATGTAGCGGCGCTTCGATTCCTCGGGCAGGTCCTCGCGCGCGATCCGCTGCTCGAGGACGTACATCAGATGCACGGGATTGGCCGCGATCTCGGTCTGATCGTAGTTGAAAACCGACGACAGCACCTTGTAGGCGAAGCGCGTCGACGTACCCGTCATGCCTTCATCGATGCCCGCGTATTCCCGGTATTCCTGCAGCGTCTTCGCCTTCGGATCGACGTCTTTCAGCGTCTCGCCGTCGTACACGCGCATCTTCGAATAGATGCTGGAGTTCTCCGGTTCCTTGAGCCGCGTCAACACCGAGAACTGCGCCATCATCTCAAGCGTTCCGGGCGAGCACGGCGCGCCGGCGAGCGACGAGTTCGCGAGCAGCTTGCTGTAGATCTTGATCTCCTCGGACACGCGCAGGCAGTACGGCACCTTGACGATGTAGATGCGGTCGAGAAACGCCTCGTTGTGCTTGTTGTTGCGGAACGTCTGCCATTCCGACTCGTTCGAATGCGCGAGGATCACGCCATTGAACGGAATCGCGGAAAAGCCTTCGGTGCCCTTGAAGTTGCCTTCCTGGGTCGCGGTCAAGAGCGGATGCAGCATCTTGATCGGCGCCTTGAACATCTCGACAAATTCGAGCAGACCCTGGTTGGCCAGGCAGAGCCCGCCGGAGTAGCTGTATGCGT
>DASTZI010000046.1:0-7691 GCA_035764385.1 Vicinamibacterales bacterium | reverse complement strand
CGCTCGGGGATGATTCGCCTGGTCGCCGCAGCGCCGCGGCGGCGGCACGTGCTGACTCTCTCTTCGAGCGACTCTGGGCTGCGTGCGTATGTGTTCACGTTCGGCCCCTGACCCGCCTCAAGGCGTCCGCCGACGAGTCGTCGCGCCTCTTTCTGCCGGGCACAGCATCCTGGCGGCCTTCGCGGGGTCCGACCACCTCCTATGGTTGAACGGCGAACCCGATACCAAAGTGGTATAGACGTTTGCTCCTCGCGGCGCCATTCTCCTCGCGCAAAGTTTCATACCGGCGAACAGATAAATCGCTGCCCCCAATTGTCGCTGATGCCTCTCGTCGTCTATTCCGCGTCGAGACGAAGTCACGGACGTGGCATTCGCATGAGGAGGTTCGCGATGGAGGCACTTGCTAATGTCGGTCATCGATGACGGTGAGTTCCGGCGCGAATCGCTCGTCCCCATAGCGCCTACGGGCACGCGCATGATTCTGAACCGGCTGGTCGTCGTTTGTGTCGCGCTGTGCTTTGCGGCACGCCCCGCGATTGCCGCCGCGCAGCCCGCGAGTGGTCCCGGGCGGCTCGAGGGCGTCGTGGTTCGCCAGGACGGCTCAGGCGTCGGCGGCGTCGTGATGCTCGTTCAGGAGCTTGGCCTCAGCGAGCTGACGGATACCACCGGCAAGTATGTCTTTGGCCGAGTAGCGCCGGGCACGTACACGGTGTTGGCAACGCTCGGGCCGCACGCGCTGCGTGAGCCTGGCGTGGTCATCACCTCCCGCACAACGACGACCTTGCGCACCGTAGTGGAGTGGCCGCTCAGTATCTTTGAATCGGTTGTCGTGGACGGCACAACGCGACAGCCGGCGCGGCTCGTTGAGGCGCCGGCTGCGGTTACGGTGGTCGGGAGCGACGAGCTCGCAGCGCAGGCACCCCACGGGCAATTGCCGCGGGTGCTGGCCGGCGCTCCGGGCGTGGAGCTCACCCAGAGTGGCCTCTACGACTTCAACCTCAATAGCCGCGGCTTCAACACCTTGTACAACCAGAGCATTCTGACCCGCATCGATGGCCGCGATCCGTCGTTGCCGTACTATCTCGGCTACGTTGATTGGTCGGCCTTGTCGCTTCCGCTGGATGATACCGACCAGCTCGAGTTCGTGCGCGGGCCCGCTGCTGCGCTCTACGGCGCCGGAGCCTTCAACGGTGTTCTGAACGTGAAGACGAAGAGCCCACGCGACAGCCTTGGGGGCAAGGTGCGTTATACCGTGGGAGAGCTCGACACGCAGCGCTTGGAGTTCCGGCAAGCGTTAGCGCTCGGGCGCGATTGGTACCTGAAAGCCCTTGGCGGATACCATCGCAGCAGCGACTTCACACAGTCGCGGGTGGAGACAGCGGAGTACGCCCCAGCGGCGCTGCCGCGCGATCTGGTTGCGCCGACGTTGGGCAAGGATCAGGATCGGCTCGAATTCGGCGGCCTCCGAGTAGACAAGTACATGCCCTCGGAGCGTCTGTTCACGTTCGAGGTCGGCACCGCGCACGAACAAGGTCCCGTAACTCTGTCGCCGCTTGCGCGGTCACAAGCCACTGACGTTGACCAGCCATGGTTCCGATTCGACGTTGCGTCGCCGCGGTGGAACGTCCTTGCTTATTACACCGGCAATCATCTGAACGGGACCAGGAACCTGACGGCGAACTCGCTCCTGTACATTCGCGGGTCTCACATCGCCGTGGAGGCGCAGGGCAATCGACAGTTCGCCGGAGCGCGAGGCCGCGTCGTTGCGGGCGTGGAGTTCGGCGGCCAGACGGTGGACTCGGCCGATCCTAACGGCGCGCAGACCGTCTACGATCGCAAGCGCTCGACCCAAAATGGGTCGGTGTTCGGACAGGTCGAATACCGGTTCACCGCGAAACTGAATGTTGTCGGTTCGGCTCGATGGGATCGCAGCACGCTATACGATGGAAGGTTGTCGCCACGCGTGGCAGCGATGTACGGGCTGACGCCGTCTCAAACGCTGCGTGTGACGTACGGCAGGGCGTTTCAAGTGCCGAACTTGACGGAGTATTTTCTGAACCTTGCTGTTGCCCCGCCGATCGATCTCTCTCCGGTTGAATCAGCGTTGGCACCCGTCATCGGAAATACATCCCTCGGGCTTGGGAAGGTTCCGATTCTCGCGGTCGGGAATAACGCTCTGCGCGTGGAACGGATCGACAGCGCCGAAATCGGCTATCAGGGCGTCATCGGTGGTCGTCTGCTCGTGAATGTTGGTTTCTATCGAAACCAGTTGAAAGATTTCATCAGCAACATCCTGCCGCAGGTCGGCACATCGCTCGGCCGGCTCAACTCTTCCTTCGGCCCCTACAGGCCTCCGTCGAGTCTCTCGCCCGCAGCGGCGGCAACTGTTACACAGACGCTCAAAGGCGTACTGCCGCCGGATGTGTTTGCGGCGTTGTCCAACGACGCCGGCGGTGCGCCGATCGTCGCGCTGCTCTCCTTCGTCAACTTTGGCTCGGCGACGACCGATGGCGTGGAACTCGGCGCGACCTACGTGCTGCCAGCCGGCTTGAAGGCCCAGGGTTCGTACACGGGATTTCATTCGAGCGTGAGCGACCTCCCTGAGAGCCCGCTGTTACCCAACACCCCGGGCCATCAATTCAGCGTCGGCATGGCGTACGACCGGAATCGGATCGGGGGATCAGTGCGGTACCGGTGGGTGGATGCGTTCCCGTGGCTGGCGGGGATGTATGCCGGTCCGGTTCCGAGCTACGGAGTCCTCGATCTCAACGCCAGCTACCGGCTCACTAGACACGTTACAGCCGGCGCCGATGTTGCAAATCTGCTCGATAACCTGCATTACGAAGCGTTCGGTGGCGACCTTCTTGGTCGCCGCGCGCTCGGACACCTGACGTACTCCTGGTAAGCGTTTATTTGGGCTCCGTGGCTCTGTCCATTGAACGCCGTCGGGCATATCGGGGCCTTCAAGTCTATGGGCGCGAGAGTTGGGTCCCCTTCAGCTTTACGGCGAACCTGCAGTGCCCGATCGCGTTTTCGAGCTGGACGGCTATCACGAACACGTAAGCCAACCGGCGCATCTCACGGCGTGATCCCAATTAGCATGTACTGCCGCCGTCGAAGCATGCTGTGACCTCGGCTTGTCACCTCGATCCCCCTTTTTTCGTTGCACGAACAACCGTCAGGCCGTTTTCCACTTCGAAGACTCCTGTCACCTCGCGCGCTCGCACTTCCGCAATCTGGCGGTCCGCCGCGCTGTCGACGATTCCGAGCAGCATCGTCCGGCCGTTCTTGACGATGATGTGGATGGCATAGGGTCCCACGGGCTGCATGCCAGGGAAGTGCCGCTCGTCCCGCAGCTCTTGCAGCGCTCCGAACCCGCCGCCGGGCGCGTACCGTGACAGGAAGTCGTCTGTGTAGATCCGATAGAACGTTTCCCAACGGATTCGATCATCGTTCTGCGATGCCGGCAACACTTCAATCTTGTTAGCCACTTCATCGACGCCGCTTGCCCGCTTCGTGGCCGCTTCCGCGTCCATTTTTAGGCGTCCCTCGAAGCTGTAGCCGGCGAGGTACGCAGTGCCTCGATCTACCCGGAACACGATGAAGTCGAAGACACCGTAGTACGGAAGTCGCTCGAGCATGCGCTGCACCGAACGCACGGTCTCTTCGGCCGTGACACTCTGCGCTCCGCCGCTCGTTGCTTTACTGATCACTCCGAGCATCGCCAGACCGACGAGACCGATGCGCACTGCGCGGAAGTAAGGGCTCATTGTTCGTCCTCCTTGTTGTTCGAGTTTGAGAGGCGTATCACTCGGACATTGGACCATCTGCGGGAAGGCAGATCCATTGGACGATCGTGTCGATCGATGCGTAGGTATCGGATCTGCGTGACGGCTTATCGGATCCGAGTCGAGCGAAGCGGATGAGAGAACTGAAATATCGAAGCGAACGGTCGGTTGGCTTTTGTTTCGAAGCCGAGCCTAGCCCGGTCTTAAGAACGAAGTCCCTGCCATGAGTTGGAAATTGCAGCTTTCTGACTATTTGTGCGCTGGTTAAGCCGACCAGTGCGGCTCTCGTGGCCGTCAGCCGTGTCGTTGCCGAACTCGGGGGGGAAGAACGGTTCTGGCGACAAAACTGCTCGAGATCCGCCACGCGGATCCGCGCATTCGATTTCCCGAGCATTTCTCCCTGACCCTGTCCAGCCTGCGACATCGAACATCGAGCGATGCTCTGCGCCATGGCGCAGGTATCCGGCCAATGAGCGAACGTCGACATCACCGCTTCGCGGTGAGATGTTCAGCGCCTGCGCCGCGGATTGATCAATTCGAGGCCGTGGCAACTCGTTGGCGTGACGCCGCCCACATCCCACCAACCAGCGCCGCGAATGATTTTGCGCCGTCGGGCGTCACGCCGCCTTCTGAGGATCCCTCATGGTCGCGCTGACAGTGCTCGACGCCTGCAGACGGTTCCTCGACCGCGCGAGCCATCCGTCGAGCGACCACGGTCCCGGCCCGGCGAAGAGCAGGAACAGCGCGGACATGATCTGCGCGTAGTCGGACCGGCTCTCATGCAGCACAGCCCAGATCCCGACCTGCGGTGGGGAGGGTGGCAGCGGAAGCGGCGACGTTCCCAGGTACAGCGCCACCTTGGTTGAAAGAATCGCCACGATCATCTCGATGATGAACGGAACGGAGATGAGGCGGGTCAGGAAGCCGGATATCAGGAGCAGGCCGCCGACGATCTCAAGCACTGCGACAAAATCAGCCATCGGGCCCGGTGCCGGAATGCCGATCTTCGTGAAGCGTCCGATGCCCTGGTTGAGGTAGACGAATTTTAGGATCCCTTCTGACAGGAATACGCCGCCGGCCATTAGGCGGACAAGGATCGTTGAGCGCGGAGCGGATTGCGGGGGATTCAGAAACCAATCGGTCGTGTTTCGTAGCGTCATGGGTTGTATCTCCTTCTGGTGTGCTAGACGGCCGCGGCGCGCGGTTATTCCACGCCGTGGTACTCTGCCCGCTTTGGAATAAATCGCGGTGCCCGCCGGTCTATTTGATGAAGTGGTGTTGCCGCATCTCGACGCGGCCTACAACCTCGCGCGATGGCTTACGCGCAGCGACGCCGACGCGGACGATGTGGTGCAGGAAGCGTGTGTGCGCGCGCTGCGGTTCTTTGGCGGCTATCGCGGCAATAATGCGCGCGGCTGGCTGCTCGCGATCGTCCGCAACAGCTGCTACGACTTCCTGCGCCGCCATCGTCCGCAGGAGCTGACGGATGCGTTCGACGAGGAGATTCACACGGCCGTCGAGGATACGCAGACGCCGGAGGCCCTGCTGCTCAGGCGCGCCGATCGGGCGATGGTGCGCCAGGCGCTCGAGACGCTGCCGCTCGCGTGGCGCGAGGTCATCATCCTGCGCGAGCTGGAGGGGCTGTCGTACAAGCAGATCGCCGATGTCGCCGGCATCAAGATCGGCACGGTGATGTCGCGCCTTGCACGCGCACGCGCGCGGTTGCAGCAACTGCTGGGGTCCGACGCGACCCGGGAGGTCGCACAATGAATTGCAGCGAGGTGAGGAGCCTCGTCCATGCCCACCTGGACGGCGAGCTGGACCTGGTGCGCCAGGTGGAGATCGACGATCATGTGCGCCAATGCGAAGCGTGCCAGGCGATCTACGAGTCGCAGCGCGCGCTGAGCTCGGCGCTGAAAACGGATGGTTTGTACTTCACCGCGCCAGCCAGCCTGCAGCGGAAAGTCCGCGCGGCCGTCCGCGCAACGGCCGAGCCGTCGCAATGGTGGTCTCGTGCCTTCTCGCCGCAGCGGCTCGCCCTGGCGGGCGCCGCCGCGATCGTCATCATCGCCGCAATCGCCGGACCGATCGTGTCACGACGATCGCACGACGATCAGATTGCGCAAGAGGTCGTGTCGGCGCACATCCGATCGCTCATGGCCAGCCACCTGACCGATGTGCTCTCGTCCGACCAGCACACCGTGAAGCCGTGGTTTGCCGGCAAGCTCGATTTTTCCCCGCCGGTCGTTGACTTGAAGGATCAGGGGTTCCCGCTCGTCGGCGGGCGGCTCGACTACGTGGAGAACCGGCCGATCGCCGCGCTGTCGTATCGGAGCGGCCAGCACGTCATCAACCTGTTCGTCTGGCCTTCGACGTCGAGCGCCGATGCCGGCGAGTCGTTCGTCGGCCGCCAGGGGTACAACGCGCTCTCGTGGACCCGAGACCACACGAACTTCTGGGCGGTCTCCGACCTCAACGTCACCGAACTCCGCCAGTTCGCGCAGCTTGTTCGAGATCGCTCGGGTGGAGGATGATCCCTACTGCCCGAGTTGGTCGTCGAATGAATCACCCCCCACACGTCAACATGACGACGACTCCAGCAGCTCGAGCCGATTCCCGACGGAATTGTCTACATTAACGCGGTCGTAACCGCTCCGTTCCATGCATGCCGTGTCGCTGTGGCTTGGCCATACGAACCTGACGACAACGGCGCGGTACCTCAATCCCGATGTCGCGCAACTCCATGCCCTGAACGACCGACCCCAGCCCTCCGCGTCGAGCTCACCTGCATCTCCAAGATCCGGGTGATGACCGATCCCCATTACCGGTGCCCGTAGATCAGTTGGATGGCGCATCGGTCTTCTAAGCCGGGGGCCGCAGGTTCGAGTCCTGTCGGGCGCGCCAATTCATAAAAAATTCGCGCGTTTCGATCGCAAGAAAATTTCTCGGCGAACACAAATCGACAAAAGTGATCACTCTCGCGAGTTCGCGCCAACAATCGCGCGATCTGTAGAGCGCCGATTTTCCTAAGCAAGTAACGTCGTCGCGTTATTCGGAAGTGGGGAACTGCTCGAAAAGTGTCGTGAGTTCCGGCCTGGTATTCCGGAGGTCGCTTTACGAATTTCGGGACGAATGGCATCGTGAACATGTGAACGCGCTTCGCCAGCTGCGTCGCAACCTGCAGCAACAATGCGTCGAGCTCCTTGATGTGCCACGCTCGAGAATCGCGTCCTCGGCGCGTGCAACGGCCGGCTCCCGCACGATCGCGAGGGTCACCGCACGCTGACGTTCTCGGCGCGTGGACCTTTCGGACCCTGGCCCACCGTGAATGAGACCGACTGTCCTTCACGCAGTTCGTCGAACGGCATGCTGGCGCAAGCGGATTGATGGAAGAAATACTCAGTGCCTTCCGCGGTGGCAATGAAGCCGAAGCCTCTATCGGTTAGGCGTTTGATCGTTCCGTCCGTAGTCGTCATCTGTAGTGTCCTTTGTGGTGGTGAATTGCACATCTAATTGAATCGGCCGGACGGCCTGCGCCATCCGGGCAGCAGTCGGCTTGCGTTCCAGATCTGGCCGCATGCCGCGCAACGGCAGTACGTGAAAGCGTTCACTTCTTTGCTGGTGGTCCTGACGTTGACCGAGTTGCAAAAGGGGCAGCTCTTCGGCGCGTCGGTTTCAGGGGGTTTGGTGTACATGAGGCTCGTGTCTCAGCGCGGTGGATCGTGCGCTTGGCCCATAGTTATCCAGTGAGGCTGACCCTTGCGAGGTCAACGTCGTGGCGCATGGAAACGCGCGATGTCGCCAGGAACTGCATCAGCAGCAACAGGGCGATGCCGGCCAGCAAAATCGCCGCCACGATGTGCGCCTGGATGCTTGTCCGACGGCTGCTTCGCGCGTAGCGTT
>DASTZI010000045.1:0-12904 GCA_035764385.1 Vicinamibacterales bacterium | reverse complement strand
CGGCGGCAATCTCGGCGGATTGGCTGGCGCTGACGCACACTGCCAAACACTCGCCGCTGCCGCAGGCGCCGGAAATCGCACCTGGCATGCGTACTTGAGCACGCAGGCGCGACCCGGCCAGCCGGCCGTGAACGCCCGCGACCGCATCGGCACGGGTCCCTGGTACAACTTCAAAGGCGAGATGATCGCGCAGGATCTCGCGCACCTGCACGGCGACACGATGGAGCTGGCGCATCAGGGAAACAATCTGAATAAGCTCACCGGATTGACGGAAAAAGGGCAGATCGTGCCTGGCTTGTATGACTATTCCGATCCACGCGACAACGATTGGAATTACGCAAAGACCACTCGCTTTTCGACGCGGCACGAAATGCTCACCGGCACTCAGACCGATGGCACCGCGTTCACCGACGCTCAGGATCACACCTGCAACAACTGGACGAGCAACGCGAGCCCAGCCGCGGGCAGAGGCGGCGACCTGAATGCCTCCGATGGCAGGCTCAACGCCCAGATCGGTTTTCCCGACCGCAATGGCGGCGGCAGCGGTTCCTGGAACTCCGCTCACGGAACGCGCGGCTGTGCCCAGGAAGATTTGCCGAGGACGCACGGCATCGGCCTGTTCTACTGTTTCGCGACTAACTAGGATGGCGAATCAATCTGTGGCCCGGCGGCGTGCGTACGTACTTGTCGCGTCTATCTTCGTCCTGGCGTCGTGCCTGCTACGCGCTCAGTTCAACACGCAGGGCATCACGCCGCCCCCGGGCACCAATCCGGCTCCTGCCAAAATGACCTTCTTCGTCACCAGTGTCAGCATGGGGAAAGGCGGAGATCTTGGCGGACTTGCCGGCGCCGACGCGCACTGCCAGGCACTTGCGGCAGCTGTCGGCGCGGGCGGTCACACCTGGCACGCCTATCTCAGCACCCAGGCTCGCCCCGGACAGCCCGCCGTCAACGCGCGTGATCGTATCGGCACCGGACCTTGGTTCAACTGGTCGTTCGCGCAACTGGGGCCGCCGCAAAACGCCGTTATCTCGGCGAACCTGGGCGAGCTTCACGGCGACACGCTGGTTCAGGCGCAACGCGGCAGCAATCTATTCAAGCAGTCCACACGCAACGAGCATGGACAGCTCATTAACGGAATCGGCGATACGCCGCCGATTCAGCATGAGATCCTCACCGGCTCCAAATGGGACGGCCGCGCGTACGACGATGACGCCGATCACACGTGTAATAACTGGACGAGCAGCACGACGGGTTCTGCGCAGGTCGGCCATTCGGATCGCATCGGCAACGGCTCGTCCTGGAATTCATCGAACGCCACCAAAGGATGCAGCCAGGCCGCCCTCGAAAGCACAGGTGGGGCTGGCCTTTTTTATTGTTTTGCCATTAATTGACGCGAGCCGACCGCGATGTCGTACGGCGAAGACCACACCGTTATCAAATCACTCATCGGTCTTGACGATTCGGATGACCTATCGTTTCAGGGTGAGCGGCCAATTCACCTTGACGGTCACCGCTTGCGGGCTGGCCGACTCCCCCGCTAGATTAATCAAAAAACGTTGCCCGTCGGAAGACGGCTCGATCCCATCGAACATCGTCGCGCCGGTCGGCGCGCTCGTCAGCCGAACGGGAAACAGCGCCTTCGCGGCGCCGATCACCGGCGGCGAACCCGGCGTGACAGGTACCGCATATAACTGATTGTCAAAGCCCAGATAGTAGAGTTCACGGCCGTCACCCCGCCAATGCGGGCGCGTGCCGCCGTTGTTCGAAACCGGCCAGCGTCCCGAAGGGCTCGGAAACCGCTGCAGAAAGATTTCGGATCGTCCCGTTTCATCAGACGCGTAGGCCACCCAGGCTCCGTCCGGAGAAACTTTGGCGAACGACGCTTGACGGGTTCCCGATCCAATTGCGATGGGCGTTCGATTGCCGTCGAGCGGCAGCGCGTATATGCCGTTCGAATCGAACAACAGCCAGTGACCGTCCTTCGACCATTGCACCGGTTTCTTGCTGCGGTCCGATTGAAAGAGCAGATGCGGCGTCGCTGATCCGTCGGCAGGCATGTCGAAGATATTGAACACGCTTCCGTCGCGGTTCGAGGCAAACGCGATCCGCGTGCCATCAGGCGACCACACCGGCCATTCCTCGTTGGACGGATCGGACGTCAGCCGCGTCGGAATCCCACGTATGAAGTCCGTGACCCAGATGTCGCTGCCAACCGTCCAGCCAATCTGTGCGGCGACGCGAGTGCCGTCCGGCGAAACCGCGATCGCGCGATGCAGGTTCGGCGATCCCACGGTGCCGAGCGATTTTCCCGATCGATCAAGCCACGTCAAGGTCGTTGTGTAGACTCCGCCGCTCTGGGGCCGATAGGCGAGCACGCCATTACGCGACGCCGCGAACGGCGCTCGGCCGTTGCCAGCGCCGGTGCCCATCCCATTGGCCACAACGACCGGTTCGTCGATCAGCGTCATACGGGCCAGGTCGAAGCGTTGCGCGAGCAGCGTTTCGTCTCTGACGAACAAGAGAAACCCGGGCTCCGAGTACACACCATTCGACAAGCTATCGACGACGCGAGTGGAGCCGGATGATTTCAGGCTGCCCATGTAAATCCCGCTGCGATCGGCACGTGCGTTTGGCACGGTGTAGAGGAAATGGTCGCCGTCGGGCAGAAAGTGCGGCCAAAAGTGACCCAGTTCACCAGCCGCTCGATCGAGCGTCGTCGCCGGAACGGGAGTGCCGCCTCCGGCCGGAACCTTGAAAAGCGGGTTCCCTCCGCCGATGATGCCGAACAGGATGTCGCCGTTCTGGTTCCAGGTGCCGCCCTGCAGCGTTTGTCCGCCGGGGACGTCGGCGATCGTACGCGATGGTCCACCGGCAACGTCGATTCGCTTCAATTTGGACTGCAGCCTGTCGACAAACGCGATCGACCGGCTGTCGGCCGACCAGAATGGCTGATCGACGTTTTCTGTTCCTTGCAGCGCGCGCATTTCGATTGAATTGATGGTCCGAAGATAGAGACGCTGATTGCCGCTGACTTCTCCAGCGACGACTGCGAGGCCACTGCCATCGGGCGCAACCGTGAGAAACATCGGCGCGATGGGAAAAGGGGCCCCTTCGGCCGGCGGCGGTACCGTAAACGAGAACGGCGTCGCCTCATTGAACGCAGGAGGCGAGGCGCCGCGCAGCAGGGTCACGACCGCCACGAGAATGGCCGCCGCCGCAACACCCCACGGCACGAACCGCAGCGCCGTTTGCTTTGAAGAAGCGGCACTGTCTGCGGTACCGGCCGTGGCAATCGACTGCAGCTGAAGGCCGGCTTCCACCTCGTCGAGTTGATGGCGGAGGTCGCCGATGTCACGCAGGCGCCGCTTCAGTTCCTTGTGGAGGCATCGCTCGAGCAATCTCCGCACCGGTGCCAGCGCTGTGCCGGGCAGCAGCGTCCAGTCCGGTTCGCGCTCGACGACCGCGGCTAGTGTGTCTGTCAGCGTATTGCGCGCAAACACTGCGCGACCGGTCAGCATTTCGTACAGCACACACCCGAACGCCCAGATGTCGGTCCGCTTGTCGATCGCCTGGCCGCGCGCCTGCTCGGGGCTCATATAGGCTGCGGTGCCGACGATCAGTCCTTCGCGGGTGTCGTTGACGGTGATCGTCGGCGCCTCGGTGACGGCGACCCCGCTGTCGCCGATGCCCGCCTCGAGTTTCGCAAGACCGAAGTCAAGGACTTTGACGACGCCTTGCGGTGTGATTTTGACGTTCGCAGGTTTCAAGTCGCGGTGAACGACTCCTTTCTCGTGCGCGGCATCGAGCGCATCGGCGATCTGCCGTGCAATCTCGATCGCCTCTTTCACCGGCAATCCGGTCTTGCGCGCGGCAATCCGTTGCGCGAGCGTGTCGCCTTCGACCAGTTCGAGCACGAGCGCTCGCATGCCGTCGCTCTCTTCGACGCCATGAATCGCCGCAATGTGGGGATGATTGAGTGACGCGAGCACTCGCGCCTCGCGCTCGAACCTAGCGAGCCGATCTGGATCGGTCGTGAACGTGTGCGGCAAGACTTTGACCGCGACGTCGCGCCCGAGCTTTGTGTCGCGCGCTCGGTACACCTCGCCCATTCCCCCAGCACCGAGCAGCGTATGGATCTGATAGACACCGATCCGCCGCCCCGTCAACACGGACGTTCCAGGCGCGTTCGCCATTTCTGCGGCCACAGCGATGCCCGGTACCGCCAGGAAATCGCCGCTCGCTGACTGGGCGAGCAGCGATTCCACCTCGCTCCGCAATACTGGATCGGCCGCACAGGCCTCGGCCAAAAACGCAGAGCGCTCATGTGTCGGCCGCGTCATGGCTGCGTGATACAACCGCTCAACGTCCGCCCAGCGGTTTGACGTCATGCATCACCGCCGCCGGCGATTGTGTGCCGAGTATGACGGGCTCGATAGACCTCGCCCATGGCGCCAATGGACACGATGATCTCGTACGGATTTATGCGAGTACCGAGACCGAGGGACATTGGGGTTTTCAGGAAGACGGCGCGATTGTAGCGGATCTTATCGAGTGATCTTTGCGATCCTACGCGAACCAAATCAGCCCTTGGAACACGCAAATTACAGGACCGTCGCACCGGGAGCGCTGACGATCAGCGCCCCGGGTGGTATTGCCGCTCGGTGTGCCCTTTGAGCCGATTCTTGTAGAAATACACGTCGCGCAGGTTGCCCTGCACGAAGCGCTCCGTCTGATCCTTGAAGTGCTTGCTCTTGATGTCGCCGCTCTCGCCGCCTGCGGTGATCGCTTTGGCGCGTACCTCTGGACCGAACTCGACGACGGCCACGAAGCTGTTGCCGCTCGCGCCGTACCACTTCTTGGTGTTCGGGTACGCGCGCGCTGCGTGTGACGCCAGCGATCCCCAGGTCGCCGCGGTGTAGGTCACCGGGATCGAGGGCTGCTGGTCGTCGAACTGCGGCTCAATGGTGTTGATGATGCGCTGGAAGCGGTTGATCTCGCCCCACGGCGTCTCCCACCTGCCAAAGTCGGCCGTCAGCTTGTCGACCGCAGTTGAGAGACCCTGCAGCAGGGTTACCGCTGCCGCCTGGCTATCGAGAAACGTGTCCCGTGCTCCGCCGGCGGTGCGCGCACCCTGATTGATCGCGGCGTTCACCTCGGTTCCCCAGAAGACGGCGAGCGACGTCGCGACCGAGCTCACGCTGAAGCGGTAGTCCCAGTTGCGCAGCTGCGCGATGGGATCCCGCAGCTTCGCCTTCAACGGATCGCTCGCCGCCAGCGCGTCATACGCGCGCAGCAATGCCGGCATCGGCTTCTCGAACCACGGCAGGTAGCTGTCGTAGGCGGCAACGATCAGGCTTTCGAGCGTGAAGTCCTTCTTGTCCTGCAGCACGCGCACCGCGTGAATACCCCGCGCCGACTCGCTGCCACGGTCGAAGTACACAGGGTAGTTCTCGCGCTTGGGGCTTGCGGCGCCCGCCGCGGCCCATGGCCAGTCGTTTGAGTTGTACAGCCACCCCGTCGACGGGTTCTTCACAAACGGCGAGTCCTCGACGTCATGAAGCCCGTCCCACTCTGTCCGCGGATCGCTGCCGTCCACGGGCTGCGCCCAGTTGAAGCTCGTATCGCGCTGGGGGACGAAATTCGCATTGAAGAACGCGATGTTGCCTTTCGCGTCCGCGAAGACTGTGTTGTTCGACGTGTTCGTGTGCAGCGCCATCGTCTTCCGGAACGCGTCGTAATCGGTCGCCTTCATGCGCGTGTACGACTGCGTGAGCGCCTTCACGTGGTCTTCCATCATCTTCACGGCAATCCACTGATCGCCCTGCGCTCGCACAATCGGGCCATGATGCGTGCGATACGCGGTGAACGTGCGCGAGCCGGTCGTGCCATCCGGGTTCTTGAACGGGATCGTCACCTGCCGCTCGGCGACGAGCCGTTCCTCGTTGCCGTACTTGTAAAAGATCTGGTTGCCGCGCTTGACGATCGTCTCAGCGTACTCGTCCACGGCGTCGACCGAAGCGGTTGTGTGCATCCACCCCGCGCCGGCATTGAAGCCTTGATAGATGAAGAACTGCCCCCAGGTGGCGGCGCCGTATACGTTCAGCCCCTCGTCGCTCACCACTTGGAGTTCGGCGCGAAAGTAGTGCGACGTGTGCGGATTGATGAGCAGCAGCGCGCGGCCGTTGATCGTGTTCGACGGCGCGATCGCGATGCCGTTGGAGCCGCCCGGCTCGACAGGCTCGGGATCGACGGTGTAGGCGTCGCCAACCTGGGCGTTACCAGCCTGACTGTAAAACGCCTCGAGTTGCCCGACGTTCACGTCGGAAATATCTCCGCCAATCGAGCCTTCGGTGAAGCTGAGCGCCATCCAGGGCTCGAAGTGTGCGAGCACGCGCGGCTTCAGGTTCGGGTGCTTGAAGATATAGAAATTGAGCCCATCGGCCCACGCGTCCATCAGGGTCTTGAGCCACGCGGGGGACGACGCGTATTCGCGCTGTAGCACTGCGGGATCCGCGAAGATCTTCGCGCGTAGGTCATTGAAGATTCGTCCTTGGCCCTCGGCGAGCGAGAGCATGCCGAGCTGCGTGAGGTAATTGTTCTCGACACGGTTGAAGTCGTCTTCCGCCTGGGCGTAGATCATGCCGAACACGGCAGCGGCGTCGGTGGGCCCATAGACGTGTGCGATGCCCCAGTCGTCGCGGATGATGTCGACTGATTGCGCCATCCGCTCCCAACGCTGAATCTCGGCGCGCGCGGGAGCCGCGGCGGCAACGCCTTGCGCGAGCGTCGGGACCGTGACGACGACGCCGCCGAGTGTGATGGCAGAGGCGGCGACGAGAAGGAACAGGCGTCTCTTCATCGAGAGTAGCCCCGTTGCAACCGGAGGTTGGCGTCATTATCTCCGGGACGTGACGCCAAGCGCGAGCGAGCGCGTCCCGCATGAGGGCTACGATCGACCTCCAATGATCCCCGACACGCCGCGCGGCACCTGGGTCACGACTGACGTGCCGGGCCGGCTTGACGCGCTCGGCTGGTCGCGTTGGCACCAGCGCCTGATAGTGGCGCTTGGGATTACGTGGATCCTCGATGGCCTCGAAGCGAGCCTCGTCGCGAACGTGGCGCCTACGCTGCAACATCCCGATACGCTGGGACTCTCAGCGACGCAGATCGGAATGGCCAACTCGGTGTACCTCCTCGGCCAGGTGGTCGGCGCGTTGGTGTTCGGCCACCTCACCGACCGGCTCGGCCGCAAGCGGCTCTTCATGGTCACGCTCGCGATCTACCTCGGAGCGACGGCTCTCAGTGGCTTGGCGCCGCATTACGCCGTGTTTCTTGGCTTCCGGCTCCTGGCCGGAGCAGGCATCGGCGGCGAGTACTCCGCGATCAACTCCGCGATCGACGAGATGGTTCCTGCCCGTATGCGCGGCGCCATCGCCCTGGCGGTCAACGGCAGTTACTGGGTGGGCGTTGCGCTCGGCGCGGGCGTGACCCTCATTGTGCTCAACCCCGCGATATTTCCGATCGCCATCGGCTGGCGCGTGGCGTTCGGGTTCGGCGCGCTGCTTGGACTCGCGATCCTGCTGGTTCGGCGCAACATGCCCGAAAGCCCGCGCTGGCTGCTCACGCACGGCCACGTCCAGGCCGCGATCGCGACGGTCGAGCGGATCGAGGCTCAGGTCCGTAGTCACGGAAGGTCCGCCACGACCGACGCAACGTTGATCACCGTGGTGACGGTGAAGGTGTCAGGCACCGTTGGGCTCCGCCACCTCGCGCACACGCTGATCCAGCGCTATCCGAGACGCACTGTCTACGGGCTGTCGCTGATGCTCGCTCAGGCGTTCCTCTACAACTCCATCTTCTTCAGCTATGGACTGATTCTCGAGAAGTTCCACGGCGTCCCACGCGAGCACGTGAGCCTCTACATCGTGCCCTTCGCGATCGGCAACTTCCTCGGCCCGCTGGTGCTCGGTCCCTCATTCGACCGGTGGGGGCGCCGCGTCATGATTCCGTTGACCTACGCGCTATCGGGCGTGTTGCTGCTGGCAACCGGCGGCCTGTTCGTGGCGGGCGCTCTGAACGCGGTGACCCAGACTCTCGCGTGGATGCTTGTGTTTTTCGTCGCCTCCGCCGCGGCGAGCTCCGCCTATTTGACGGTGAGCGAGTTGTTCCCCGTCGAGCTCCGCGGGATGGCGATCGCCGTGTTCTACGCGTTCGGCACGCTCGTCGGCGCGGGCGCGCCGACCTTGTTTGGAGCGATCGTGGACACGGGCGATCCGTATAGCTTGCTCGCGGGCTACGTGTTGGCCGCCGCCATGATGATGGCCGCGGCCGTCGTCGCGCGCGTGTTCGGAGTCGATGCCGAGCGTCGCTCTCTAGAGGAGATCACGAGCGAGAATTCTCCGCACCGGGCGTGACGCGTCACGTGAGCGGCTGCAGAAAACGGGCAATCGCCTGGATCATCTTGTCTCCCGCGAGCAACTCGTAGTCGTTGTGATCGGCGTCGGGAAGGACGAGGAGCGTCTTCCGAGTCTCCGCGGCCTCATACAGACGCCGACTGTTGTCGATTGGCACGATTCGATCGTGGCCACCAACGATGACAAGGAGTGGCACTCGGATCCGCCGAATACGATCGATTGCTGCGAACCGATCCTGGAGAAGAAGACGCACCGGTAGAAATGGATAGTGGTACTGTCCTAGGTCGCCCAGCGATGTGAACGGCGATCGCAGGACAAGCGCCGCCGGAGGGTGTTCGACGGCGAGGTCGACAGTCACCGCCGTTCCGAGCGACTCGCCGAAGTAAGCCAGCCGCGACGGATCGACGTCGGGACGATGGGCCAGGTACGCTCTGGCGGCCCTGGCGTCCAAGGCAAGCCCGCTCTCCGACGGGGTCCCGGGATTACCGCCGTAGCCCCGATAATCGAAGAGCAGAACCTGGAAGCCGTCCCGCTGGAGCGCAGTCGCCAAAGGATCGCGATGCGCTCGATTACCGGCGTTCCCATTGAAGACGAGAACGGTGACGCGCGGCGATGGTGTAGACGCCGCGAAGAACCATCCGCTCAAGCGGAGTCCGTCGATCGTCGCGAACGTCACCTCCTCCACGTCAGTCAGACCGATTGCACCGGGCGCCGGCACGTCACTCGTTGGGAAGTAAATGAGGCGCCGCTGCATCGTCCAGATAATTGTCAGGACCGCAGCAATGACGAGAACACTTCCGGCCGCGATGATCATCGGGACGCGATAAGCCGTACGCCTCAACAGTAAGTCATATAGCGCGTTGGTAGAATCCGCGTCATGTCGGTCGCCTCGCATCTCGCTGTATCGCCTGCGCAATATGACGTTCGCATCCGCTCGCTTATACCGCTCTACGACGAGCTGATTGCCGAAGTCGCCCGCGCGCTCGGTCATGCGGCGCGCCCGGTGCAGGTTGTGGTCGATCTCGGAATCGGCACCGGCGCGCTCGCGCGGGCCTGCCTGGCGTCCGCGTCGGGCGCACGTGTCTGGGGCATCGATACCGACCCGGACATGATGGCGATCGCGCGCACGCGCCTGGGTCGCCTATCTCGCCGGGTAACGATGACAGCGGGCAGTTTTCTGAACGAGGCGTTGCCGTCCTGCGATGCGATCGTCGCGAGCTACTCGCTCCATCACATCCGGACGCGCCGCGCGAAGCTGGCGTTCTATCGGCGCTGCTACCGCGCCCTTCGTCCCGGCGGCGTCCTGATCAACGGCGACTGCGCACCGGCCTCGACCCCGCGCGGATTCGCACGCGATCTCGACCTCTGGCTCGCGCATCTGGGGAAGACGTTCGGCAGCCGCACGCGGGGACGACGCGTCTACGAATCGTGGGCCGACGAGGACGTGTACGTGCCGCTCGCCGAAGAGATCCGCCTGCTGGAGCGCGCCGGCTTCGCCGTCGACGTGCCGTGGCGCCACTCACCGTTTGCAGTCATTGTCGGGTGTCGGCATCCATAGAAACGGCCATCACCCTTTCTTTGGCGGCGGTTGAATGAATTTCTGACCGCAATCGGCGCACATATACACCGAATTGCCCTTGACCAAGATGGTCTCGGGTGAGTGGCACACGGGACAGGGCGGCGTCGAGGGTTCCGTCGTTGGTCGAATGGGTGTTTACCGGGCAGCAGTATCCACAAGAACGCATGAACAGAACATGAACGGAGCGATAAAAGGTTACGCGCCGGCAGCCGTCGTAACCGCGACGGCCTCTACCGCGATCTGTGTTCGACGACGTCGCCGCAGGCTGGCGCGGAGCCGTTCGAATGGCCGCTCGAACGCGATGTAGATCAGTGTTCCGAACACAATCGCAAACAGGAACGACGACACGCGCAGCCGAACCTCCGCGACATCCGGGATGCCGAATATGCCGAATACACCGGTGTGCGTATAGACCGCCTCTGCGATCCAATACATCGATATCGTGCTCAGGAAGTGCCCTAGGAATACGCCGTAGGAGATGTTGCCGGCCAGCCGATCCCATCCGACCATCTGCCGCGTGTCCCATTCACCGAGCGCGAGCCACGCGGCCGTCAGGATGGGAACGACAAACATCGCCGCCCGCTCGGGAACGTGCATCAGACCACAGCCGATGAGCGCGACCAGAACGGCGGGAACGACGGCGATGCGGCGAAGCATGGGCGAATGGTGTTCGCGGTCTCGCACGAGGAAATACGCCTGCATGCCCAGCCAGAACACCCACAGCGCCGCCGGCGCGCTTCGCAGCCAATTCCCCTCGCGTGTGAGAAATGCGAGGTATACCGATAACAGCGGTATCGCCACGCGCCACGTGCGCACGCGGCTCGACGTGAACGAAAGAAATAGCAGCGGTGTGATGAGATAGAACGCCGTTTCGGTGACGAGTGACCACGCCTGCGGCAGCAACGCCACGTTCGGACGCGAAAACACGGGGAAACCGGTTAGACCGAGAGAGATCACCTGCAGCGGTGACGTCGGGACCTCCACGGGCATGTACGCGCCGCCCACGACGCCATCCTCGAGCAGAATCTGAAATCCACGCCCCGCACGAATCGAGAGCAGCCCGAATGTCAGCAGCGCGACCGCGGCAAACGGAGGAACGATGCGAACGAACCGGTTGACATAAAAGCGCGCAGCTCCTTCGAGCCGCCGCTCCGCGGTACTGTAGTTCTCGAAAATGGTGCGCGCCATCAGAAAGCCGCTGATGGTGAAGAAGCCGGCGATGGCCGTCGCGCCAGACGGCACCTCGCCCATGCCGCCAACATGCGAACCGACCACGAGCAGGCTGAGTATCAGCCGCATCACGCCCATGACGCCAACAAACTAGCATCGGGCAGGAGATGCCGCAACCATCGCGCACCGCTGTCCTCCGATCACGCGCGGCTCGCGATTCGCGCTCCTTCGGCCATGGCTTCAAGCTTCGCCCACATGATCGATGGATGCACGCGCCGGTTGATTTCTTCCTGCGCGAAGCCGCAGTCGGTGCCGGCAATGAGGTTTTCGCGGCCGACGCACGAAGCGAACCGTGTGAGACGCTCGGCGATGAGCTCGGGGTGTTCGACGACGTTGGTGCCGTGGCTGACGACCCCCGGCACGAGAATCTTGCCGGGAGGCAGCTTCACCTCCTGCCAGACCTTCCATTCGTGCTCATGACGCGGGTTCGCAGCCTCCAGCAGATATGCGCCCGCCTTCACTTTCAGGATTAGATCGACGATCTTCCTCAGGGGCACGTCGGTCGTGTGGGGTCCGGGCCAGCTGCCCCAGCAGACGTGATAGCGGATGCGGTCCTCAGGGATTCCCTCGAGCGCGTGGTTGAGCACCTCCACGTGACGCTCGAGCCATTTGTAGTACTCGTCAAAGCTGGCGGGCGGCACCATGCGGTCGTACGTCACCGCCGCCCGTGCATCGTCTACCTGCAGAAGGAATCCCGCGTCGACGATCGATCGGTACTCCGTCCGCAGCGCCTCGGCGAGGGCGACGACGAGATCCTCGTCGGTTTTGTAGTACTCGTTCTTGCGATCGGGGATGGCGCTCGAGGGTGCGGCCACCGGCAGGAACGCCTCCTCGACGCCGGCGGCGTTCGCCGCGGCTTTCAGGTTGTCGATGTCGCGCTGCAGTTCGAACAGGCCGTTATAGGTGATCGGTCCGACGCAAACGGCATCCTTTCTCGTCACGTTCGACCAGTCCTTACCGTCGCCTCGCCCTTCGAGCTCCGCGTAGAAGTCCGCGAAGCGGAGCCGGTCCGCCCCGCGCGCAAACGGGTTTGCGCCTTTCACCTCCCGCAGCTCGAAGCCGCTGAGCCGCTTGAGCACGTACAGCGACCAGCTCGTCGACTTGCCGAACTCGCCGTCGTTGGGAATGTCGACGCCCGCATCGACCTGGCGCGCGACAACGTCGCGCACGGCGTCCTTGAGTGTCGCCTCGTACTCGCTTTGATCGATGTGCTGCCCGGCCTGGCGCGCCTTGACGAACCCGAGCAGCTTTGGCGGCCGAATCAAGCTTCCGGTGTGTGTGGTGAGGATGCGATCGACGCTGCGTTTCATCAATGTGGCTCCGACATGACGATTTTACGGTGATGTTAACGCGACACCGGAACACTCTCATCAGCCCGCGTCTTGGCGTGCTGGCTTGCAACGCGGTTCGAACCGATATCAGAACCGTGAGCCAGACCTCGTCAGCATTGCCCGTGCATTACGAGTTGACTCGCGGACAGATCGCGTTCTCGTCCTGCGCAATCGCCGCAGCCGCCGCTCTCCTCGGACTGCTCGGATGGCGTATCGCCATTCGAGTTGACGTCTGGCATTGGTGGATGCCGCTAGCGCTCGTGGCCGGATTCATCGCCGCGGACTTTGGATCAGGGCTCATTCACTGGGCTGCGGACACGTGGGGCCGCGACGATTGCCCGATCATC
>DASTZI010000044.1:0-2127 GCA_035764385.1 Vicinamibacterales bacterium | reverse complement strand
GTGTTGGCTCATCTGAGGATCTCCTTAGGACTCCAGGATGGCCCGGGTCTCGAGAAAGGCTTCTATTCCGTACCGTCCGTATTCACGGCCAACGCCCGAGAACTTGAACCCTCCCCAGGGGGCCTGTGGATCGTCGGTCATGCCGTTGATGACGACGCGCCCGGCCCGTATCTGCGAGGCTACGCGATGTGCGCGCTGGAGGTCGGTTCCCAGGACGGCGGCGTGCAGGCCGTACTTCGAGTCGTTGGCGATCCGGATCGCTTCGTCCTCGGAGTCGTAGGCGATGACGGACAGCACGGGGCCGAAGATTTCTTCCTGCGCGATCGTCATGTCGTTTCTGACGTTGACGAACACCGTCGGCTTCATGAAGTAGCCCGCCTCGAGTCCTGCCGGGTGGCCTTCGCCTCCAGCGAGAACCTCTGCGCCTTCCTCGATTCCCTTGCGAATGTATGACTGCACGCGTTCGTACTGTTTCTGGGAGACCATCGGCCCGATGGCGGTATTGGGATCGGCTGGATCGCCGACGGTAAACATCGACATCGCGTCCCGGATGCCGCGCTTGATTTCGTCAAGACGGCTTCTCGGCACAAGGAGTCGTGTACCAGCCGCGCAGGCTTGTCCGCTGTTCAGGAAGGCCATCATGAGAGCGGATGGAATCGCCGTGTTGAGAGCGGCGTCGTCAAGGAGGATGGTGGGCGACTTTCCGCCAAGCTCCAGCGTTACCCGCTTCATGGTCGCCGCGCCGTCACGCATGATGCTCTCGCCGATCGCGACCGACCCCGTGAACGAAATCTTGTCAACATCCGCATTTCGGACGAGCTCGGCGCCGACGGTATTTCCGCGACCGATCACGACATTGCAGACACCCTTTGGAAGCTCCGCCGCGTCGATGCACTCGAGCATGACGCCGGTCTGCAGCGAACTGAGTTCGCTGGGCTTGATGACGACGGTACAACCCGCGGCAACGGCCGACGCAAGCTTGAGGCAGATGAACAGCGCATTGGCGTTCCACGCGGTGATCAGACCGGCGACGCCCACAGGCTCCAAGGTGACAGTGGTCTTGCCCCAGCTCTGCGTCATCGGCAGTTCCTGGAGGGCCTTTTCCGCAGCCGGGAAGGCATTCGCGCCCGACTCCACGATGACCCTGGCGAACCGGACGACGCCGCCGTACTCTTCGACCATCGCGGCGGTGAGATCGTCGATGCGCGACGACACTGCCTTATGCAGCCGGCGCAGAGCGTGGGCGCGCTCCGTTTTCGTGGTCCGGCCGAACGAAACAAAGGCGCGCCTGGCCGCGGCGATCGCGCGTCGCGTATCCTCTTCGTCGCCCAGCGTGACGCGGGCGATGACCGTCGCGTCTGTCGGGCGGACGATCTCCATCACTTCCTGACCATGCGACGCGACGAACGCACCGTCAATGTAGTGGGTCGTAATGGTCTTGATCGGGGTTTTTTCTGCGACTGCTTTCATGGTGCGTCTCCTTGTCTCGCAAGCACGGTCAGAACGACGTGACAACCACGCGATTGAGGGTTCCGTCCTTGAGCGCCACGTAACCGTCGTTGACCTCCCGCAATGCGATCCGTTTCGACACGAGATCGTCCAGGTTCATCCGGCCTTGCAGGTATAGCTGCGCGTACATCGGGATGTCGCGCTTCGCGTTGGTCGAGCCGAAGTTCACGCCCACGATGCGCTTCTGGCCGCCGATCGCGCCAAAGATGTTCAGGCTGATATCGACCTCCGGCTTCGCCACGCCGACGAGATAAAGCGCGCCCCCAACGGCGAGCATCGCCAATCCTTCTTCAGCCACCACCTTCAACCCGACAAAGTCGAAGACGTGGTCGGCGCCTCCCGGCAGCAGATCGCGGACGACTTCGACCGGCTTGGTTGTGGTGGAATCGATGACATCGGTCGCCCCAAATCCGCGGGCGGCGTCGAGTCGCGTCTGCTGGATGTCAATCACCACAATCCGTGAAGCGCCGGCCAGGCGCGCGCCGCTGACCGCGTTGAGCCCGACGCCGCCGGCGCCGAATATCACCACCGTTTCGCCCGCGCGGACGCGAGCGGTGTTCAGCACCGAGCCGGCGCCGGTGACCACGCCGCAGCCGAGCAATGCGCCCTGGGCAAACG
>DASTZI010000043.1:0-12428 GCA_035764385.1 Vicinamibacterales bacterium | reverse complement strand
GCACAGCGCCAATGACATGGCGGGAATGGTGCGCAGCTTCACGAAGTGGGACGTACAGCCGAAGACACTCGAGGAATCGCTGACCGCAATCCAGCGTGCCTACAACGAGGCGCTCACCCCGCCATGCGGTCCAACGATGGTGGTGATTGACATCGAGCTCCAGAAGGAAGAAGCGCGCCAACTGAAGGTGCCGGCGTACACGCCGCCGAAGATCGCCGGCATCGATGCGAGCCAGGCGCGGGAGATCGCGAAAGGCTTGCTCGACGCACAGAATCCTCGCATTGCTGTCGGTCGTCTGCGGACACCACAAGGCGTCAACCTTGTCGTGCAACTCACCGAGCTGGTGGGCGCGTCCGCCGATTCGGCCGCAACGCAGGGGCCCATGAGCTTTCCTCAGGGGCATCCGCTGTACGGTCCCGGCGCCAGCACCACGTACGATTACACGCTTGGCCTCGAAGCACCGGCCGCCACCGTGGCGCTGATGGGACCAACGAACGCGACGTTGCTCAATCGGGACGTCACCAACATCGGCTTCGGCGGCATCGCGCCCGGCGTCGGCGGCAATCGCGGGACCGGCCGCGGCAATTCACCCGGCGGCCGCACGATCGACGTCGACGCCGAGGCCAGTCTGCCTGCGGTGCTCGAAGAAGTTCGCAAACAGATATCCGCGGACAAGCAACGCGTCATCCGCGAGCGAAGCGCGAAACACGCTGAGGCGAATCAGCGCGCGCGCATCGACGCGCTCAAAAGTGCCCTCGAGCAGAAGCGTGCGGGGTGGGACGCGAGCCCGATCGCGACCGCGCGGATCTACGCCGAGCTGTGGCCGCTTCTCGAGCACGAGGACTGGATCCTGTCATCGCCCAGCAACTTTTCCGGCGCGCACAACACCCAGCTCTGGATTCACGACAAACCGTACAGCTATCTCGGTGGACAGGGTGCCGGCGGGATGGGTTATGGCGCCCCGGCATCGGTGGGCGCGGCTCTGGCGGCGAAGAGCCGCGGGCAGATCGTGATCAACATCCAGACCGACGGCGATCTGAACTACGCGCCAGGGGTGCTCTGGACGGCTCAACATCATGGGCTTCCTCTGCTCACCGTGATGCATAACAACCGCGCCTGGCATCAGGAGCTGATGTTCGTCGAATACATGTGCGGTGTGCGCGGCCGCGGCGGCGAACGCGGACACATCGGCACAACGCTGCGCGACCCGTACATCGACTACCGCATGATGGCGGCGACATACGGCATGGCTGGGGAAGGGCCGATCACGGATCCGCTGAAACTCGGCCCGGCGTTGAAACGGGGCATCGCTGCGGTCAAACGTGGCCAGCCCTACATGATCGACGTCATCACGCAGCCGCGATAGGGGACATGATGCCCAGGACGTATCGACTACATGCCTGCGTGATCGTCGTGCTCATCATTCACGTGGTGGTGTTCGCACAGGGGACAGCAGGCGGGGGACAGCAGGGTCCTGCCGCTGCTGCTGGGGCCCGTGCTGGCACGCCGCCGGCGAGCCCGGTCACTGGCGACTCGGTGAAGGGCAAGAAGCTCTACTTCGACTACGCCTGCTACTCGTGTCACGGGTACAGCGGCGAGACCGGTGCCCGCCGATTTGTTCCGACCTGGCCGGCGACGCTCGCCAGCGAAGCGAGTTTCATCGCGTTTCTGCGCGGCCGCGCGAACGCGGCGCCGGTGCAGCCGTCCACCAGCATGCCGAACTATGCGGCGCAGTCGCTGAGCGACGCGAGCGCCAAAGACATTTACGCCTACATTCGCACGTTCAAGAGCAACGCGCCCTCGGCGGATCAGATCGCGGTGTTCAGGCAAATCCTCGACTCGGCGCAGAAAGCAGCAAAGCCATAAGCCGTGCGCCCGGTTATCGCATGATGCGTTCGTCTGGAGTCGCGAGGTCTATCAGCGCGCCCAGCTCGATGCCGTCTTCCCATTCGGCCGCTGCGATCTCGATCGTGAAGCCATCTTCTCCAAGGAGAAGCCGACGGCCGCCGTCAAGGTCTTTGAACAGCGCGACGCAGGACGCGAAGTAGACGGTCTGCACGCGTCCGTCAACGCTCGCAAATGTGATCCCGTCCTGCGAGAGGTAGATCCGATCGAGCGCAACGCCTTTTCTGGGCTTGGGAGAACGCCTGAACATTCGTCCTTCGACAAGCGTCGGCGAGTTACGCGGATATTCGTCAAAGGTGTTTCGCGCCGGCCGGCACCCGTCGGGCATCACCAGTATCGCCGCGTCCATCACGTTCCGCATTGTGGCACCGATTTCGGCAGGTTCTATCCTTGACAGTTTGTCGTAGAAGGCGGCCAACGGTTCGGTCGTCACTCCGTCGAGTTCGGCGTGGGCCCGCCGGTCCAGCAGCGTCGGGATGTTGGCGGGGGAGCGAAAAAATCGCTCCGACTGTTCGATCAGCGCCTGCACCTCGGCCGACGTCGGCCCGTCCGACCCCACAGCCTCAAGCACCTCCAACAGAATATCCGCCGCCCGCTCCGCATGGTCGTTCGCACAATCGCAGCCGATCAGCACGTGCGCGTGAGAAGGCGTAATGCGGTCGGGGTCGCCCCACACTGAATAACTGATTCCCTCTTCAAACCGAAGGCGCTCGCGCAGACGCGACAACGCGACTCCCGTCGCCAATGACAACGAGGGACTCCATGCGGTGAGCGACGAGATCGCTACACCGGCGATGGTCCAGTGGCAGTACAACGGCGGCTGAAGCCACGGAATCGGCTGAGGAGTGGGAACCGTTCTGCGAACGCCGGATGGAAGGTCGAGCCGCAGATTATGGGGAATCGGGCCCGAAATCCAGAGCACCGCATTTTCTCTGGTGAAGTGAAGGTCCGACCAGCGTTGAACCTGCGCTGCCTTGAGTGCGTACAGGCCGAATTCGCTCGGGCCTCGACCGTAGGGCGTGCGTCCGCAGTGAAGGCTCAATAGCAGGCAGTTCAGGTTGGGAGGCCGTCGCAAGGCCTCGGTTGCAAGGACCTGCTTTTCCTGCGCGAGACGTTCAAGGGGCAACGACCGGAGCGAGCGGCAGATTTCGCCAAAGAACGTCACCAACTCCTCGGGCGTCCCGATGGCCATGAACGACGTTCGCGTTCCGTGCACCATCCCGTTCATGGGATGGCCGACTGCGCGCAAACGGTGTAAGGCAAGATGCTCGACCAGGTGCGTGATGCCGCTGTGGGTGAACTCCTCGTCAACAGTGCCAATACGAAACGACAGAGACGCGCCAAGTTGAGGCGTGCCCTCGGCCCAAAATACCGGGACGCCGTCAACATCCGTCCTGTGGGGATCGCGCCAATCGAGAGTGCTGCTCTCCACGCGGGCATAGCGTCCCACACGTGATGACGCCGTTCAATGCGGCGCGGAGATCGCCGCTGGATATCCGTAGTCCGGTTTGCGCTTATACTCACGTCCGCTTTTCGTTACGACAGATCGCGCTCTCCCGAAGATAGCCGGAGGACTCATTCATGCGGACTTTCCTCGTGTGGCTTCTCGCATCCGTCGCGCTCGTCGCCCAGCAACCCGCCGGTCGCGGCGCCGGTCCTGCGCCCACGTACAAGAACCTGAAGGTGCTGGCGGCGAACGCTGATGTCCCGTTCGTCATGGCCAGCTTCAATGAGGCACTGGGTGTGCAGTGCGTTTACTGTCATGTCCAGGGGGACATGGCCGCTGACGGCAATCCTAAAAAGGACATGGCGCGCAAGATGATCGGCATGGTGCGCATCATCGACACGAGCTTTTCGAGCGGCAACGGTGTGTTCCCGGCTGGCTATCACGAAGTGGATTGCCTGACGTGCCATCGCGGCAATGTGAAGCCCGAGACGATGGCGCCGAAGAAGTTCTACAACCGCGGCAACTCGCTTGGTGATGGACCGTTCCCCGAGAGGCCCGGCGTCAGCTTGAAGGTGCTGCCACCGAACACGCCCGTGCACGGTCCTGACTCCATCATGGGTGAATTCCGTGACGCGCTCAGTGTGGATTGCCCCTATTGCCATGGCGGTGGCCCGCAGGAGAACGACATCAACCCGCGCAAGGACATGGCGCGCAAGATGATTCTGCTGGTCCGTCAGATCAACACGAACTTCCCGGGCACGGGTGTCTTTCCAGTGGGACCGCAGATGGTGACCTGCTATACGTGCCACCGCGGCGATACACACCCGATGAGCTGGTCCAACAAACGGTACGAGCTGCCGGCGGCCAAGCCCTGATCGCGGGATC
This sequence comes from Vicinamibacterales bacterium, assembly GCA_035764385.1. GTDB lineage: Bacteria > Acidobacteriota > Vicinamibacteria > Vicinamibacterales > UBA2999 > Gp6-AA40. The sequence goes on along the minus strand of DASTZI010000043.1, from coordinate 8,191 downwards.
GATGATTCGATCGACGAGCGCCGCGCGATCGTAACACCTGCTAGAGGAGTGAAGATGGCGAGAAAAACGAACCGACGCGCGTTTGTGCAGGTCGCCGGACTGGCGGCGTCAGGGTTGATCGCTCGTCCACTGGCTAGCGCCGCCCTCGAGCCGCAGGCGCGACAGGCACCGCAGGGGCGGCCAGCGCCGAGCACGATGGGCGCACGTTTTCGCGCACTGCTGAATGGGCCGGAGCCGTTGATCTGCCCCGGTGCCTACGATGTCCTGACGGCTCGCCTGATCGAAGTCCACGGGTTCAAAGCCGCCTTTGTCGGCAGCAGCGCCCCCAATCAGGAATTGGTCGCGCTGCCGGATCAGGCAGTGGTCACGGTCTCCGAGATCATCGCGTATAACGGCGTCATCGCCTCGAACGTCGATATCCCGATCCTCGCGGACGTGGACGACTTCGGTGCGACGCCCCTCAACGTCTACCGCTTTGCGAAGGAGGCTGAAAGAGCCGGCATCGGCTGCGCCGCGTTCGACGACCGGATGCCGCTCAATCGCGCCACGGCGTACAACGTTCCGGGCGTCTTTTCAAAGGCTCGGATGATCGACAACATCCACGCCGCCGCCGACGGGCGCACGGACATGGTCTTGATCGCAAGGTGCCTCGCTCCGACGCCGAACAACTCATACACCGAGATGCTGGATCGGGCGGCCGCCTACGCCGAAGCGGGTGCCGACGCGGTGTGGATTGGCTTGCCGACCGCGCAAGACTACGTACGCGCGGCCGACATGATCAAGAAACCCCTGATGGCGGTGATCGGCGGCGCGAATTTCCCCGCGACTGCAGCCGCCATGAAGGCGGCTCGCGTCGCCGTAGGCCAGAGCGCGAGCATGGTGAACATTGCATTGGGTGCGATCGACAAAGCTCTGGTGGAATTGAAAACGACAGGTCGAATGACCGAGGCGCAAAAGGGCGCTCTGAGCCGCGAGACGTCAGACAAGGTCGAGCAGGTTGCAGAACTCAACGCGCGCTCGCGGAAGTACAACCTTCCCAGCGCGTCGGCTCCGGAACGCTAGCCCGCGCTCCCGAGCCCGGCCCAGGCTGCACGCCAAGATCCCTTCGTTGCGGTTTTCGGATACCGGAACCACACGAAAGTTCTGTCCTGCGACTACCGATAGACATTGAGTCGTGAGGCCCATGCTGAACCCGAAGAGCATCACCGTACTTGTATTGCCTGTCGCCCTGCTCGCATGCGGGCGGAAGACCGGCTATGACGCTCCCGAATACAAAGCCGCAGCGGATGCAGCCAGGAGCGGTGTTGTCGCGCCACTGCAAGACGATTCTGCCGCCGACATCATGTCGTGGGTCGATGGCGCGCCAGTGACTGACTGGAACGTCGAGAGCCAGAAGCGGGAACGCGCAATTGAGGGATATCTGAACGACGCCGATCCCGGCCGAGCGGAAAAATACGGCTTTCGCAGCGGTCAGAACCCGAAGATGGCGTGGGACTGGTTCAACAACAACCCCGTTGGCTTCAACGGCGTTCCCTATGTGCTGCTGAAGACGATCTTCGATCTGGATCCGAACGATCCGAATCCTTCAATCAGAACGATTGCGCGGATCTGGAAGCGACAGGCAACGGTGCCCACGGCGTCGGGTGGCGACGCCTGGACCATGGATCACATCGGAATCAGTCCCAAGCCGGGCGACTACGAGAACGGCGTCGCGCGTCCGCCAGGGCCGGCAGCCGTGCCGTACGGGTTTGCGTTCGAGAATCCACGATCGTTCTCCCCGCTTGACGCCGCGCAGCGCGTCGCACTCGACACACGGCTCGGTGCCCGAGAGCTGGCGCAGAAGGCGTTCCTGCTGGCCGCCAAGCTGAAGACCGTCGACCACGAGGACAACTGGGAGACGGATCGCCCCGGGTTCGGCACGCCGGGATCGATGGACCGCGTGTTCTTCTCGTGCGCGGCGTGCCACGTTGGTCGAGTGGTGGTGAACGGCAAGATGAAGTTCCTGCCGGGCATGCCGAACACGCAGATCGAGGCGCAATACTATTCGAAGCTGCTGATGTTGACGGGCGCGGCGCTCGTGAAGTCAGGATTCGATGCCACGTCGCGCACGCCAGTCAACCCGAACAACATCGAGGTCGACCGCGATGCGGTACAGGCGCTCTACGGCGCCATGATCGATAAAGCGCTCCACGTCCCGGAGACGCTTTACGGAGATTCTCCGGAAGCGATCGCTCGGGGCAAGCTGCAAACGCTCGCTGTCGCGAATGCGTTTCCAGAGGTGATCAAGGATCTTGTGGCCGTCGCCGTCAAGACGCACTTCATCTACTACGTGGTCGCGAAGAACAACGCCTACAAGGCCCCACTGCCGGACGTGCTCGAAGATCGCCCGGGACAGATGGACGCATTTGGGATCGCCTCGGGGCTGGTGGCAATCCATACGCGCCGTCCCGACAACAGCTACGTGCAGTTCATCCAGCGCGACAACCCGAAGAGCCCGTTCTTCACGGGCTTTTCCAAGGCAAACGGGTTGGCGACCGATACGCCCGGGATGACTGAGCCTGTGTCAGATCTGAAGACGGCGGGAGACCGGGTGCTCAAGAATCTGTCCGCCTGGGCGCCGCCAGTGCCCGCACCGGTGGATGTGAAAAGTGTGAACTGGGCGAGGGAACGCTATCACGCGAACTGGGACGGCAATCAGGGTGCTTCCTCCCGCACGTTGGCCTCAGGCGCCTCGGCGACCGGTGACCCGCGAATGGTGAACGTCCGTATTCACGAGCCGCTGAATCCGTTCATCAACAATCTGCCGCCGTCACCGTATCCGTTCGCGAGCGTCGATCTCGCGCGTGCCAAGGAAGGCAAAGCGATTTTCAAGGAGCAGTGCGCGTCCTGCCACAAACCGAACAACCCAACCATCTATCCGGTGAGCAGACTCGGCGTCGATCCGAATCGGACGATGGTCAATACCGATGTCTCTCGGTACGGATTGACGGCGTTGGTGATGGAGGCCTGCACGATCTACGGGTTGAACAACGAAGGAAAGCCCGGTGCGCAGTGGTGCATTCCACAAGGCGACTGGAACGCCCGCCAGGAGGAATACTTCCGCGACACGCCGCGACGCGTGGCCGAAGGGGCCAACGGCTACAAAGCCGACATGCTGTACGGCATCTGGGCACAGGCGCCGTACCTTCACAACGGGTCGGTGCCAACAATCGGTCAGTTGATCTGTCCATCAACGCGACCGACGAAGTTTCTGCGCGGGAATCTTTTTTACGATGAAGCGCTCGTCGGCTTTGAATGGGGGAATCGTCCGTCGGCACGATATGGGCCGAACGACACGATCCTCGTGAAGGAATACGACACGACGGTGCCGAGCAAAGCGAACACCGGCCACACATTTGGGTCGGATCTCTGTCCTGACACATCCGGCCTGGATCCGACCAGGGACCGGAAGGAAATTGAAACGCGCCTCCTCGGCTCGCGCGTGGGAGCGCTCCTCGCATATCTCAAGACTCTGTAGACCAGCGGATGACCATCGAAGCCCCAACGGAAGCGACTCGTCGTCAATCGAAGCGCACCAGATGGTCGCGGGGGCGACTCATCACAGTCGGCATCCTGACCGCCGGGGCCGTCATCGCCGTCGTCACGATGCTCGTTCGGTCGCATCCAACGCAGCCGCCGGCTCGGACGGGCGACGTCACGTCGGAGCGTGGCGTAGATGACGCTGCCCCGCGCACACCGGACGCATTTCGCCCGATATCGGGGACGGATCTCGTGGCGGTCCCGACGGCTCTGGGCGGCTCACTCATCGCGTTGAATACGGATCGCCGGGATGCGGTTCTGGTGTTCGTGGCGGCGGGGGTGCAAAAAAGGGCGGTGTATATCCGCGCGGGCGAACGCCTGCAGATGCTGGACGTCGACCCGGGCGCGTATCGCATCTGGATCGCGAGCGGAGCGGCCTGGAGCCACGACCATTTCGCGACGGATCAGATGTTTCAGGAACTCGACGAGCCGTTGACGTTCGACACCCACGGCACTGCGCCGAAGACGATCGTCATCGCGGCGCCTGGCGAAGGCAATGGCTCGCTGCTTCGTGCCCGGTCTCCGTTCCCGCTGAACCTCAGCGCACCGCCTCGAAAATCAACTGAAGATCAGTGAAATCACACGGGTGGTTGTAGTCGTTGCGCAATGACGGCAGAAAGGCCTCGCGCAATCGGTACCGGACGAGATTGTTCGCGCTCGCATTCGGCACGAGCGTTATCGTCGATGCTGAAAACCGGGACGGCTTGACGGGTTTGGCTTTTGGGTCGCTCGACCAGGGCGAGCACTCGCGAGGCGCGGCCAGGTTGGTTCCCTGAAACGGCAGTCGCGCCGCCTCGGAGATGAGCACCACCCTGAGCGTCTCAGGGAGGCTTGCCATGACCGGAATCGATCCAGCCTGACGGTCCACCGCGTTCGAGAACGTGGCCGGATCGAGATCCCAGTCGATCGTCGCGGTGCCGCGATCGATCGACAGCGTCGGTGCATTGGGGATGGGCCGGCTGAACTGCGGCGGTGCGTCGTCGATGAACCTGAATTTGTCTTCGGGCAGGCGCAGGCCGCCCGCAAACTTCGCGCCCTCACGGACGCTGCGGTTCCATTCGTCGGAAGGCAGCGAGTCATGACTGAGGTAACCGATCGGCAGCACGGCGTTGGTCGCGGCATCGAGCGCGAGCAGCGCGATGACCGTGTCGTTCGACTCACCGGGACCGCGGCCGTGCCCGCCTTGAAACTCGCTGGCGATCGTTCTCAGGAAAGGAGACAGCACGTAGTAGCCGTACAGGATGTTGGTCGCAGACTTTGATTGCGGGACGTTGTAGACCCCCTCGCGATATGCATCGTCGGCTTCTTCGCGGCCCGCGATCATGGCGGCGCCCATCGAGGCAGCAACGCCTTCGAACCTCCACGTCAGCGAAAGGCTTGTCAGCGGCTGTCCGCTCAGCGCCAGCGCCTTCAACTGCTGCTTGTCCGCCTCCACCCGCTTCGTCTCCGCTTCGGCCGAGTCCGCGGCTCTCTGCGTGTCGACGGCATCTTTCAAGTAGCTGGACGCGAGCGTGATGACCAAACCGCCGATGGCCAGCCCGATCGCGACGCGGCCGGCGGGCGTCAGCGTTCTGCGGCCGTCCACGTCGCGGCTGATCGTGTGGGTCGCCGCCCAGACGGATGACACCGTGGCGACGACCGGGCCCGCGTATTTGAAGAAGGTGAGAAGCGACTCGATCATGACGCTCCGCCGCGCCGGTATTGATACCACCGTTTGCGACCGGCGACGCTCGTGATATCGGCGCCAGATCTGATGATCAGCACGGGACGCCAACCGGATGGACCGCGGTGAGCGACCGAAACTCTCACGTGAACGTGATCGATGTCCCGTCCGACCGGGTCAGGATTGCCCGCGTCCGTGGATAGGCCGCGAGCAGCGTCGGAGCGACCGCCTCACCACCGACGCAGATAGCGGTGGCGAGCCCGTCGGCTGCCGTTGCCCTCGGACCAATTACCACCACGTCCACGAGGTTGTTGGCGCTCGCGCCGGTGCGTGGATCGAAGATGTGGTGGAAACGTCCGCTCGCGTCGAATGTCGTGCCGTATCCACCTGACACGGCCAGCGCCATGTTTTCGAGCTCGATCACGCGGTCGATGCTCCCGGTGTTCCTGCCGTCGCGGATGCCAACGCGCCAGGGGCGCCCGTCCGGGTGGCGGCCAATAGCACGGTACTCACCGAGATCGACGACGGCGCTGTCGAAGCCTTCATTACGCAGCATGTCGGCTATGGCGTCCGAGATGTAGCCCTGGGCGATGCCGTTCAGTGTGATGGCCATGCCGGCGCATGCGAATGCGACTTGAGCCGCGCCGCTTTCGATTCGGCGGAAATCCACGAGGGCCTGTGCGACATCACGCGCGCGTGCAGCGATGTCCGACTGGATGTCAGTGCGCGACCAGAAATGTGCCTCGTACACCCGCCACAATGGCTGCACCGATATGTCAAACGCGCCGCCGCTCAGTTCGCCGAGGTGTTGGCTGGCCGCGATCAGTTTGCGCAGCTCGGGTGACGGCGTGAGCAGCTTGCCGGCTGCATTGAGCCGTGAGATCTCGCTATTCGGTCGATAGAGGCTGAAGACCTGCTCGAGGCGATCGATCTCACGGCACACGCGCGCGATCGTCCGTCGCGCGAATGCGGCGTCGGGATGCCACAGCGAGAGTTCCGACAGCGCCCCGAGTACTTCGCCATGCCACGTGTGGAACCGAGGTTTCGGCGCGGTCGCGCGTACCGTTGTGATGACGATCGGCACGCCAGCGGCCGCCGCAACCACACGCAAGAAACGACGACGTCCAAGTCGTTCTTCAGGCATTGCTCACCCTGATGCCGATGAGCTTTACCTTGGTGGCGCGTACCAGCGGGGGACATCGCGTGTCGTCGTAGTACTCAACCTGGCAATCGAGGCACTGAAAGCACTCGCTTGTGGCGATGTGTCCCGTCGGTTCGATCGCTCGCACGGGACACGCGTGTTCGCACAAGTGGCAGGCACTTCCGCATTCGGGACGACGCTTGAGCAGATTGAGCAGGTGCAGCCGATCGAGGAATGCGAGCACGCCACCCAGTGGACACAGGAAGCGGCAATACGCCCGTTCCGAGAACAGCCCGATCGCCAACAACGCACCGGCGTAGAGCACGTACGGCCACGCGCGCGTGAATCGTGCGGTGATCGCTGTTTTAAATGGCTCGATCTCCAACGTGGCCCCCGCCGAGTCGATCTGGGTCATCGCCAACGCCAGCACCGCTGCGGCCGCGAAGTACTTCCCCATCCACAAACGTTTCTCCAACGCGACCGGCGGGTTCCATTGCGGCACGCGCAGTGCGCGGGATATCTGGCCGAGCAGCTCTTGCAGCGCTCCGAACGGGCAGAGCCAGCCGCAGAACACACCGCGGCCAATCAAGACTACGGAGACAAGCGTATAGGCCGCGATGATGACCATCAGCGGCTCGGCCAGGTAGAAACCGATTCCGGCGTGAGTGAATGGCGCCCTGACGTAGTTCATGACGTTGATGATCGAGAGCTGCACACCGGCGGTCCAGCCGAGCCAGAGGAGAACAACCAGCAGGAATCCAGTGCGCACGAGCCGATGCGCCGCGCGGTGACGAGCCAGCGTCGTCTGGAACGTGAAGATCAGCGTCAGCACCGACAGGAGCACGGCGAGAATGACGACGTTTCCTCGGGCGTCGCTCCACGCTTCGACCCAGGTAGGAACCGGCGGCGGAAGCTCCGTCTCCGGCTCGGTCCGTGACGGTGGCTGTGTCTGCGGCGCCGGCGTGGACGCGGGCGGACCCGGGACCTGCAGTACATAGGTGTCCGGGATCCGGTAGTCGAGCCCAAATGCGGCGGTGACCGGTGGACTGCCGGCGCTATTAATCAGAATGTCCAATCGCCACGGTTTCAGCGGGTCGAAGCCGGAATTGGCTCGCAGCGCGAACAGTCCGGTCAGCTGCTGTCCCTCGATTGGCGTCGCATACGAATAATCGTTTTGTACGAAGCGAAACGTCTTCCCGTTTTGAACGACGCGCAGGCGATCGAAGCGATTGCCCTCGGACTCTCGAAAGTATTTCGTACCGAGAAAATCGTACGGCCCATTCGAGGCGACGTAGATCGCTTGGGCACCGCGCCGTAGCTGTTGCTTGTACTCCTCGAATGTCACCACGCCGAGCAGATTGCCACCGATGGCGCGTGGCGTGACGAGCGCCGTCATGAATTCGATGTAGAGATCGTCCGCCGCGCCAAGCGGCCAGTCGAGTTTCACATCCGTTGCGCCGGCATTGGCGAGCGCAGCTGCGACTTCGCGTGACGTGACGCGCCGTCGGACGACCGCGCCTTCGGCGAGGAGGTCGTTCCACGACTTGATGCTGAAGCTCTCGAGATCGAGAGTCGGAATCGTCGCAACGGTGACAGTCCTCTGTGTGGTTTCGGTGGTCCGCGTGGCGCGCGCGCGCAGCACGAGCCCCGCTGTGGTGAGCACGGCGGCGCGCATCGCACGCGCGGTGACGGTTGCACCGGCGACGTAGTCTGGCGGCAGCGCGTTGGTACAGCCACGCAGCGGCCTACCGGCTTCGCGGGCAAGAAACGTGTCGAGCTGGCGCTGACGCACCGCGTCGTGAACGATC
>DASTZI010000042.1:0-5899 GCA_035764385.1 Vicinamibacterales bacterium | reverse complement strand
TGACCGTGGGCGGTAAGCCCGGCGTCTATTTCTTCAGCCTGGATGCGGAGAGCGCGTTGGCGGTGACCGCCGCGCGTTCGCTGCTTCATCTGCCCTACTTCGCGGCGCAGATGCAGGTCCGCTGCGAGGCGTCGCGCGTTGACTATTCAAGCCGCCGCACCGGCGACGCGCCCCCGGCGGAACTGGTTGCCCGCTATAAATCCGTGGGTTCGCCATTCCACGCTGAGCCAGGCTCGCTGGACTACTTCCTGACCGAGCGGTATTGCCTGTACAACGTCGACGCACGATTTCGTGCCTACCGTCTCGAAATTCATCATCTGCCGTGGACGCTGCACCGAGCCGAGGCCACCTTCACGGTAAATACGATGGCCGAGGCCGCGGGTATCCGCCTGCCGGCAATCGCGCCTGTTCTCCACTTTTCGCCGCGTCAGGACACATTGGCCTGGGGGCCTGAAACTCTTCAGACAGTTCGGCCGTCCTAGAGGGTAAGGCTCTTGCTACCTGACTCTGATATGCCCAAAGCTCCGAGGGGAAGGCCCAAAACACTCGAGTTTGCGCCAGGACGGCGGCGAAAAGCGCTCATCGACTGGAGCGATCCGTCCAAGCAGGCGCACGTGCTCGACTGGCGCCATCGCGCCCAGGAATTCGGGCTCGCGGTAGAAACCCACGACGAGCTCGAGGACGCGGGTCAGCCGTTCGCGCCAAGCCCGGAACAAATCCTCCACGACGAGGAGCCGGAAGCGTTCGAGGACCAGGCCGTTGCCTCCGAGGAAGAGGAACAGTTCGAGACGGCCGCACCCGTCGGCCGCGAGGAAGTTGACCTCGTACGCGTCTATCTCCAGCACATCGGCAAGCGCAAGCTGCTGAAAGCGGCCGAAGAGCGGGTGATTGGCGAGCGCATCGAGAACGCGCAGCGAGATCTCGTGATGACGCTTGGCGACATTCCGTCAGCCGTCCAGACCCTCCTTACGCTGGCAGATCGGATTCGGAGTAAAGGTGACCCGGCGGCGGAGTTGATCCTGCTGCCAGAGGGCGGCGAGCTGAAGGAGGAGCACATCACGCCGGTCTTGAGGGCGTTTGCGCGCATCAAACGTCGTCGCCTCCTCATCGACGCCGCGCGCGTCAGGCTCGACAACACGCGTCTCGGTGCACGCACGCGAGCGCAGCTCGAATCACAAATCGATCGGACCCGCAAAGCGATCGGCGAGGATCTGGCCGCGCAGCCCATTCGTCCATCGCTTGTCGACGACATCGTCACCGAGCTGCGTCATGTCGACGACGAATTCCGGGACCTCGATCAGCTTCCGCGCGAGCAGCGGCTGAAGCGCTGTCAGGAGCTCGAGGCGCGCGTCGGTCTGACTCGCGCCGAATTCCGGAAGCGGTATGGCCGCGTGCAGGCCACCGAAGACACCGTTCGCGAAGAGAAGCGTTTCCTGATGGAAGCGAACCTGCGGTTGGTGGTGTCCATCGCGAAGCGCTACATGAACCGCGGGCTGTCATTCCTGGATCTGATCCAGGAGGGGAACCTCGGGCTGATGAAAGCCGTCGATCGGTTCCAGTTCCGGCGCGGCTTCAAGTTCTCGACGTACGCAACGTGGTGGATTCGGCAGGCGATTACCCGCGCGATTGCGGACCATGGGCGTACCATCCGTCTTCCCGTGCACGTCATCGAGTCGCTCAACCGGCTCGAGAAAGAGCGCAAGGCGTTGCGCAGTGAACGTGGCCGGGATCCGTCGCCCGACGACCTTGCGGACCGCCTGAAGATGCCCGTGTCGAAGGTGCGGCTGCTGCTCGACGCGCAAAAGACCCCGTACTCGCTGGAGATGAAGGTCGGCGAGGACGAGAGTACCGAGCTCGGAGATCTGCTCCGCGATACATCGATACGATCGCCGGAGGAGGCGACCCTCGAGGGCGACCTGTCCAACGAGGTCACACGCGCACTGGCGCCGCTTTCCGATCGTGAGAAGGAGGTGCTGCGTCTGCGGTATGGGCTTGGCACCGATCGCGAGTACACGCTCGAAGAGATTGGCCGGCGACTATCGGTGACGCGTGAGCGGGTTCGGCAAATCGAAAGCCGCGCGTTGCAGAAGGTCCGCGCGGCGCGCAGCGGCGAGAGCCTGGCTCGGAAGCCAGCGTAAAGCAAATCCCAAATCCCAAGCTCCAAATCCCAAATCCCAACTTGCGAGGTTGGGATTTGGGGTTTGGGATTTCTCCTACAGACAGTTCGGCGCGATCATCTTCATCGTCTTCACCTGAATCCGCGCAGTGAAATCCGCCGTCGTGCCCTTGTCGGTCGCTAACGGGATCGCCGCGGGCGCGGTGTTGTCACGCTTTGCACCGGCCGCGGGGATATCGGACTGCCCCGCCGTCGCGGTCTGGTCCTTCGGTGCGCCCGTCGTTTCGTCGGTCTTGCCGCTCGTCGCGCGCGCCCCCGTCGAACCGGAAGCGATCGTGCCGGTCACTTCCAGTCGCTTGCCGAGATAGCGCTGCAGATCCTTGTCGCCCTTCCCGGTCAACTGATACGCAATGCCGTTGGAAGTAATCGTGGGCTGCCCGCCGTTGGCGGCGTCGCGCACAACGCAGCCACTGATCGTCGCCGCCCGCGGACTCTTGGCGGCATCACTATTTGGCAGCGGTGTGTCAGGCGCGCGTCCCGGATTGGTCTGAGCCGCGGCGGCCTGTGATACGGGTGAGATCGTCTGCGTCGACACGAACGCGCACGACAGCACAACGGCTGCGCACGTGGCGCCGAATTTCGCCTTGCTCATGTCGTCCCTCCATGAAAAACACCGGATTAATGCACTGGCACCAACCGGTGTTTTGACGCACAAGCGAGGCCAATCACAGCTCTAGGTCGCGCGCTCGTCACGCTCCGCTCGCCGCGTGTGCCAGTTGAGGTCGATACTGAGACACCAGCGCCCGTTGTTACGTCTTCGATGACGGGAGATGCCTGATTTAGCGGTTCGCGAGGATCTTTGCTGTCGTAATCATTTGCCCCGCGTGTCGTGTGGAGTGCTCGGCCGCATGAAATAACAGGCCCAGAACGTTTGACGGCAGCTGCGCCCGGCCGACACCGCGGTGGTCGAGCAGTTGTTCCTCAGCCGTGCGGCGGAGCTGATCGAGCGCGCGGTCGATTTGCGCACTGGCGTCCTTCACGAGATCGGCGAGCGAGGCAGGTGGATCTCCGGACTCTCCCTCCGCCCGGAACGCGTCCTTTTGCGCGTCACTCAGCCGTTCACCACGTGCGTAGGTGAACAGCCGGTCGAGCGCTGCACCGAGATGTTTGACGTGGAAACCAATCGACGCCGCACCACCCGGGGTGAGCCATACATGCTCGGGAGGAATATGCGAGACCAAGCGCTGCAGCTCGTCGCGAGCCTGAATCAACGCATGAGCAACGGGCATCAACAGCGGCGCGATGCCGTCGATCGGTCCCCGCATCCAGGCCTCTGTGGGGGTGCTGGTTGGTTGGGGTGTTGTGGTCGACATATGAGCAGTCTACGCGCATACCGCTTGCATGTACATCGACGAAACATCAGGAACGAGCGAGGTAGCTCCATGGACGAGCAGGTTCGATCGATTCCTCCGATCGCGACCGCCGATCGGGCCGCCCATCGAAACATCCAGGAAATCGCGCGCCGTGCTGTTCCGGCGCTCGCCGATTTCGCTGTGGTGTTCATGGTGGCCGGCCGCTCCATCGTCGGGATCGCGTCCGCCCACGTCTCCCCCACTGGCGACCGGCTGCTACGGGCGCTGCAGCGGATCTATCGGATTCGCCGCAACGACCTGCAGAGCACCGTCGCCCAGGTTATTCGCACCGGACGGCCGTCGCTGCGGAGAAGCATTCATGACGACGGGCAGCCTGCGCCGCGCGGCAGCGTCGCGGATCTGCACCGGCGCCTCGGGTGCCGATCGGCCCTGGTTCTGCCGATCCGGGTTGGACCGATCGTAGCCGGAGCGATCACGCTCTGTTACGCTGGTTCGGGCCGCAGCTACGCGCCGGTCGACCTCGCCGGCGCTCAGCGCATCGTGCGCGAGATCACGCGCACCGTTGTTCCGCTGCCCATACCGCATGCCGCCGCGCAACGATTACGTGCCGCAGTTGGCGACGCTCGTCGACACACCGCCGTCAGGCGACGAGTGGCTGCACGAAATTAAGTACGACGGGTATCGGATCGGCGCACGCGTCCGCAACCGACGCGTTTCCCTCTATACGCGCAACGGCAACGACTGGACAGCCGCGTTTCCCGAAGTCGCAGACGCCGTCGATCACCTCGGACTGGACGACGCGTTGATTGACGGAGAGGTAGCGGTCGTGCTTCCCGACGGTCGAACCAGCTTTCAGGCGCTCCAGAACACGGCGGCTGGCGGACGCCGTGGCACCCTCGTCTACTTCGTGTTCGATCTCCTCCGCATGAAGGGCGACACGCTCGAGAGCCGTCCACTCGAAGAGCGGAAGGCACTGCTGAAGAAACTCGTTGGCAGCCGCAGCACCGGCCGCATTCGTTTCTCCGAGCACATCGACGGCAACGGTCAGGCGTTCTTCTCGGAGGCGTGCCGCGCGGGTCTCGAAGGGATCGTATCGAAGCGGCGCGATCAGCCATACCGCGCTGGACGACATGGCGGCTGGGTGAAAACGAAATGCGTCCAGCGCCAGGAATTCGTCATCGGCGGCTTCACCGATCCTGAAGGGATGCGCGCGGGAATTGGAGCGTTGCTGATTGGGTATTACGACAGCGGCCGGCTAGTGTTCTGCGGCAAGGTGGGAACAGGATTCACGCACAAGCTCGCGCTCGAGTTGCGGGCGCGACTCGAGCGCATCGAGCAGACGACGTGTCCCTTCCCGTCACCGCCCTCCGGACGGCTGGGGCGTCACGCGCATTGGGTGAAACCGGAACTGGTGTGCGAAGTCGAGTTCACGGAGTGGACGAGCGACGGCAAAATCCGCCATCCGTCATTTCAAGGGCTCCGTTCAGACAAGAACCCGAAGGAGATCATTCGAGAACAACCGGCGCCCCGCCGGAACGTGGCCACGGTCGTCGCCAACGTCGCCATCTCTCATCCCGATCGAGTTCTCTATCCCGATCGGAAGCTCACGAAACTCGATATCGCCAGGTACTACGAGTCGATTGCGAAGTGGATCGTTCCTCACGTCGCAGGTCGTCCGCTGACGCTTGTCAGATGTCCTGAAGGGATTGCTGGCGACTGCTTCTTCATGAAGCACTCGAAGGTCTGGGCGCCAAAGGCGCTTCGGCGCGTGCGGATCAAGGAGAAAACAAAGCTGGGCGAATACCTGATCGCCGATGACATCAGCGGCATCGTCGGTCTTGCGCAGATGGACGTGCTCGAGATTCATACGTGGAATTCCGTCTTCGAAGACGTCGAGCGGCCCAACCGGCTCGTCTTCGATCTCGATCCCGGTGACGACGTCGAGTGGCCGGCAGTGGTGCGGGGCGCCCGGATGGTGCGCGATGCGTTGACCGCGCTGAAGCTCGAATCATTCGTGAAAACGACTGGAGGGCGCGGTCTCCATGTCGTGGTGCCGCTGACGCCACATGCCGACTGGAAGCAGTGTCTCGACTTCTCGCGAGCACTGAGCGAACAGTTTGAACTGGCGCAGCCGGAACTCTACACAACCGCGTTCGCCAAAGCCGGACGTTCGCGAAAAATCCTGGTCGACTACCTTCGAAACAACCGCACGAATACGTCGATTGCGGCGTATTCCACGCGCGCGCGGGAAGACGCACCGGTGAGCGTGCCGCTCGCGTGGGAGGAACTGCGGGCGTCTACGGATCCCGACTCCTTCAGTGTCGTTACGGTTCCCAAGCGGCTTGCGAAGTTGAAGACGGATCCATGGGCGGGATACTGGAAATGCCGGCAGAAGCTCACGGCTCAGCTT
>DASTZI010000041.1:0-18758 GCA_035764385.1 Vicinamibacterales bacterium | reverse complement strand
GAGGACGTGCAATCGCATGTCGCAACGTGCGCCCGTTGTCAGGCACTCCTCGGGGCAATGGGCCGCACGCGCGCGGCCGTCCCGGCGCCACAGCCTGAGCGGAATCCGAGATGGTGGCTCGCATGGACCGTCCCGGCGGCGGCAGCTGCAACAGCCCTTGTTATCTGGATCGCAGTCCCTCGTCAGACGAACGTCGCGATCAATCCTTCGCCTTCGGTTGAGCTGCAGAAGCAAGAGGAGTCCCCTCAGAGCACGCTCACAGCAGCGCCACCACAGGCCGAAACCGCCGCGCCGGCCGCAGCTCCTGCAGCACCTGCAGCTCCTGCAACACCCGCGCGGCAGCCCCGCGCAAAGGCTGACGCCGCCCCTCCAGCGGCGACACCGCAGGGTGCAAACGATGCCCTGCAGCAGGCACCCGCTTCGCTCAACGAATCCGTTTCAGTGCGGCCCGCCGCGGCGCCGCCTGCCGCTGCTGAACGACGCGAGGAGGCTGAACGACCAGGCGCAGCGGCCGGACAACGACAACTGCAGGCCCGCGCCGCGTTTGCGAACACCCTTTGCGGGCCGATGTGGCCAGCGCCGCCCTCGGACGCCGCAGCGCAGGTGACGGGTGGCTCGTCGCCATCGACCGCTGTCTGCTGGATCGTCGGACGAGCCGGAACGGTCCTTCGTTCGACCGATCAACGGACGTGGCAGCGTCTCACCTTTCCTCTAACGGTCGACTTAACAAGTGTCACGGCGACTGACGCCCAGTCCGCGTCCGTCGTAACCGCCGACGGTCGAACGTTTTCGACCGCCGACGGCGGAGTGACCTGGATTCAGCGGTAAATCCCAAAACCCAAATCCCAAATCCCAAGCCCCAATCTGAAGTTTCAAATCTGAAATTCTAAAAAACACGATCACGGGCCACAGAGACTCAGGGGGAATCTTGTTCTCTGTGTCTCCGAGTCTCCGAGGGGTCGTTTTGGATTTGGGTTTTGGGATTTGGGATTTGGGATTTGCAAGAAATCCCCCCGGCTCCGTTCTACGGGAAAGGAGCCACACATGTCCTCACGACTTTTGCTCGTTCCGGTGGTCATCGCGGTGACGCTGGCCGTCACGTCCACCCACCGCGTGAGCGTCTCGGCACAAGCGGCGCCCCCGGCCGTCGCCACCACGACGCTCGATGATCAGGCGGAGCTCGCCGTCACCGTCTACAACTCGGATCTCGCGCTCGTGCGCGACGTCCGCAACGTGCAGATCGCCCGCGGCGTCTCGGATCTGCATTTCATGGACATCGCCGCGACCGTCAATCCCGCAACCGTCCACTTCCGTTCGTTGACCGAGCCCGCGCGCGTCGGCGTGCTCGAGCAGAACTATGAATACGACCTGCTGGAACCGGAAAAGCTGCTGCGCAAGTACGTCGGCCGCGAGGTCACGCTCGTGCGGACTCGCTTCGATGGGAACACCAGCCGCGACGAAGACGTGAAGGCGCGTCTCATCAGCTACAACAACGCCCCTGTCTGGGAAATCAACGGCGAGATTGTGACGGGCATGCCGGCCAATCACATCCGCTTCCCGGAGCTGCCAGGCAATCTCTTTTCACGTCCAACGCTGATCTGGACGCTCGAGAACAACGGCGGCACGCGGCACCGCGTCGAGGCGTCGTACCTGGCGCGAAGTCTGTCCTGGATCGCCGACTACGTCTTGACCGTCGGACGCGACGACAAGATAGGCGACATCGACGGATGGGTAACCGTCACCAACGGCAGCGGCACGTCATTCAGGAACGCGCAGCTGCAGCTTGTCGCCGGTGATCTGAATCGCGTGAGGCAGGAGTTGCGCTCGCTTGCGGACAACGCGCTGCAGGAGGCGGTCGCCGTCAGGGCGCCCATGGCGCAGGAATCGTTCTCCGAATACCACCTCTACACCCTTGGGCGCAAAACGACGATCAACAACGCCGAGACCAAGCAGGTCAGCATGCTCGGCGCCACCGGCTTTCCCGTCATCAAGCGCTACGTTGTCAACGGTAATTTGCGGTACTACCGCGGCGCACAGCGTCCGGGCGCGCCGATCAAAGACGATGTCGAGGTTTTTTATCAACTGAAGAACGAGGACAAAGTCGGTCTCGGCATGCCGATGCCGGCCGGCATCGTCCGCGTCTATCAGAGTGATTCGAAGGGCGGGCTGCAGTTTGTCGGCGAGGACCGCATCGATCACACGCCGAAAGACGAGACGCTCAATCTGAAGATCGGCAACGCGTTCGATGTCGTGTGCGAACGGAAGCAGAAGGACTTCGCCAAGATTGCCGACAACGTCTACGAATTCGAGTACGAGATCACGTTGCGCAACCATAAGTCGACACCGGTGACCGTCGAAGTCAACGAGCCGATTGGCGGGAGCTGGCGCATGCTGCAGTCGTCTTATCCCTGGGAGAAGACGGCAGCGTTCGCGGCGCAGTTCAAAGTGCCGGTCGCGCAGGATGGGACCACAACGCTCAGCTATCGCGTGCGTGTCACGTACTAGGTTTCAGGTATCGGGTTTCAGGGTGGCCCAGGCGTCAGGAGCAAGGTTGCAGGCGGAGCCCTCGGAACGTGCTATAAGGCTCGAAGGGAGGTCAGGTGATGAGGTTCCTCCTCGCAACCTTGCTTACCGCTCTTACCGCGGTGCCCGCAGCTGCCCAGCAGCGCGGGGTATTTATCGGCGTGGACGACGACCCGGTACTCGGAAGTCCTGATGCCAAGGTATTGATGATCGAGTTCGGCGATTATCAGTGCCCCTCATGCCGACAGTTCTGGAAGGACATCGAGCCGCGGCTGAAGAAGGACTACATCGACACGGGCAAGGTGAAGCTCGTGTTCCGCGACTTCCCGCTGATGCAAATTCACCCCGAGGCGCTGATGGCTGCGATGGCGGTCAACTGCGCCGGCGAGCAGGGGAAGTACTGGCAGTTTCACGACAAGGTCTTTCGCGAGCAGTACAACAAGGGGGACGACGTCATCCGGATGAAGGCCGCGGATCTGAAGAAGTGGGCGAAGGACATCGGTGTCGATCAGGCGAAGTTCGATCAATGTCTCGATTCAGAGAAGTTCAAAAACGAGGTCATGAAGGACAAGGCGGACGGTGATGCAGCCGGTGTTCAGGGCACGCCGACGTTCTTCATCAACGGCCGCATCATGGGCGGCGCGCAGCAGTATCCGGAATACAAGAAGCTGATCGACGAACTGTTGAAATAACAGGTTGCAGGAGGCAGGGGGCACCACCTGCCGCCTTCGCTACGGCATCCGAGACGACGTGTACGCGGTGATCGCGATCATGTCGTCGAGCGTCAGGTTCTGCACGACCGGCTTCATCATCGCCGACCACGCGCCGTGGCGGGCGCCATCCTTGAAGTCGTATAGCTGGCGGAAGGTGTAAATCGCGGAGCGGCCGGCAATCGGCGGAACCGGTCCGATGCCGCGGAGATCGCTGCCGTGGCAGATCGTGCACTGCACGGTCTTCCCGCCGCCTGTTGTGACAAGCGCTTCACCCTTCTTGAGGCTCCCAGGCGGCACATACGTCGTGAACCCGATCCGCCAGTCGCGCAGTCCTGTCAGGATCGGATCGTTGGGCACTTCGACGATGCGCTGCCCGATCGGTTCCATTCCCTCGCCTGCACCGACAATCGGCGCGAGCACCCAGCTCCCCTGCACCTTGGTCTTCGGAACCATCGTCGCTTCGGTCACCTTGTAGCGCTGCATCGTCAGCTTGTTCTTCGCGAAGTACTGATAGGCCTCGCGGACTTCCGCGTCGGTCGTCGGCATAATCGCCGCGACCATGCCCGAGTGCGGAAGGATGTCGGGCACCGTGCCGCGGCGCGTGCCGTTCTTGAAGTCGGCGACCGCCTGCATGAAGTACGGTTCGGGGAGGTTCGAGACGTTTGCATTCTCGGGCTTCCCCCAGCCGGTTGGCAGATGGCAGTAGCCGCATGCCCACACCTGCGGCTTGCGTCCAGTGCCGATGATCGGCGGCATCGCCGGATGATCTTCAGGATGCCAGTCGGGGGGTGAGAAGAAGTCGCGGATCTGCGTCAGGGTGTAGGTAACGTTGCTGTTCGGGACGCGCATCTTCTCGCCCTTGTCGGGCGGCGCGACGTAATCCGGCAGGTTGACCGGATACGCCCAGTACGGCGGCGGGAAGCCGGCGGCGTTGATATCAGCCTTCGGATTGAGCTTCGCGGGTCCCGAGATCCCGTTGGCGGAACCGACTGCCTGGCCGGCGACGATCGCGCTCGTCACGAGCAGAGCTACAGCGATCACCGTCGCGACGCGAATACAATTCCTCATGGTTTTGCGAGTCTAGAGCCCGCACTTTCGCGTTGTCAAACACTGCGAGGGATAGGAGCGAGCGAGCGGTGAACCTGCCCTGTTCGCACACTTCGGCTGCAAATCACCCTCGGCGCACATGCTACGTTGCGTGTGCGAATCGGGCCGGGACTTCGCAAATGCGCTTCCCTCAGTTGCCTGCAACATCCCCGAGTGGTTTGCGTTGTGATCCTACATGTCCACAGAATTCAAAATTCGTGTTTTCGGACCCGCGCGTCATGATATTGGACCCAGGATGACGCGCATCGTTCGGAGAGAAGCATGCAGCAGGTCACACTGAACAATGGCGTCGTCATGCCGCTGCTGGGCTTCGGCGTGTTCCAGATAACCGACGCGGCAACATGTGAGCAGTGCGTTGTCGACGCCATCGCCACAGGTTACCGGTTGATTGACACCGCGGCCTCCTACCTCAACGAGGAAGCCGTGGGCCGGGGAATCCGCCGAAGCGGAATCGCGCGCGAAGAGCTGTTCGTCACGACCAAACTGTGGATTCAGAGGAACGGTTACGAAGGCACGCTGGCCGCCTTCGAGCGGTCCATGAAGCGGCTACAACTCGACTACCTGGACCTCTATCTCATTCATCAGCCATTCGGGGATGTCTACGGCGAATGGCGCGCGATGGAGGAGTTGTGCAAGGGGGGACGGGTCAGGGCGATTGGCGTCGCAAACTTGCAGCCTGACCGACTCATGGATCTCATGCTGCACAACAACGTCAAACCGGCCGTCAACCAAATCGAAGTGAATCCGTTTCTGCAGCAGCGCGATACCCAGCAGTTCTTGCAGGACAACGGCGTGCAGACGGAAGCATGGGCCCCCTTTGCCGAAGGGCGAAATCATATCTTCGAGAATCCCACTTTGCGCGCGATTGCAACGAGGCACCAACGAACCGTGGCTCAAGTGATCCTCCGTTGGTTGTCACAGCGTCGAATCGTGGTCCTGGCCAAGTCAGTCCGTCAAGAACGCATGGCGGAAAATTTTAATGTGCTCGACTTTGATCTGAGCACCGATGATATCGCCGCAATTGCGACACTGGATACGGGCACAAGTAGTTTCTTTGACCATCGTGACCCGGAGAAGGTGAAGTGGCTGGGTATGAGGGAACTCGATGTCTAGGAGTGTCACATCAGCCCGAACTTCTTGACCATCGCCACAAGGAATTGCTGATTTCGCGCAAGCTGCGTGCAGGGTATTTCCAAGAGCGATCTTGTGAGCACACTTGGCGCTCGGAATGCGAATTCAAGACCAACGCCCTCTTCCGCGTTCAGTGTTGCGTGCGCTAGTCTGCCTTCAGGCTAAAGGCCAGCCAATAGGCCCAGAGCAGTGTGGTCACGATCGCGATGGTGAGAGGAAACCAGACCGCGGTGATTGCCAGAAGCGAATAGCTCACGAACGCGAAATAGCCATTTCGATGAGCGTCGCGCACCTGCGCGACGCACCTTTCATCCTTGGCCAATCGTCGGGCCGCCGCGGTAACCAGGATCCAGCTCACCGCCTGGGCGGCCGTCACAGAGTTGTAGATGACGACCGCGGGGGCAGCGTGGTCCGTCAGCAGATACTCGCCGACCAACGCGGTGGGAAACGGCATGAACACTACCGTGAGCAGCAGAAAACCATTCGCGTAGACGAACGCGCCGGATGACTTGTTCAAATATCTGAAAAATCTGTGGTGATTCACCCATGTGATGAGGATGACGGCAAAACTCAAGACGAACGCGAAGATCGACGGCCCCAGATGCCTCAGCGCCAGCCACAGCTCGCGAGTGGTGCCAATTCCTTCCGACGGAGGGACCTTGATGTCGATGATCAGGAGGGTGAGCGCGATCGCAAAGACGGCATCGCAAAACGCCTCGAGGCGTGTGTTGGGGTGAGCGTCTGCCACGTCGCGTCGCCGAGTCAGTCTACGCGGTTGTGGACGCGAAGTGGCAAGTTGGATCGAATGGACCGGACGTAGCCAGTTAGCCCCGGCTACTTCAAACCCGTAAAACCACGACTCCCAGCCGTACGAGAAACAATGCAGCCGGACGCGGTTGACACTTCACACGCCAGGTCCGCAGACCGACGCGACGGTCTTTCCCGATTCGAGATGCACGATGGGCATGCTCGCTGCTGACCCGCGCGCGCCGTTGGCGGTCGACGCCGGTGAAGCCTTCTGCTCCTCGAGCGTCCCCGTCAGTTCGACTTGCTCGCCGACGTGCTGAATGAGCAGCGCATGATTACCGATCACGCGATAAGTCCGCGGTGGGGCCGCGCTCGTGCGCGTTTCGCTGCTGTTCTCGTCGTTCGATGCAATCGCCGGCGTAACAGAAGCGAGCGTCACAACGAAGATCGGCAGAGTGGCCGCGGGTTCTGTCGCTACATCGTCCGCGTGCTCGGTGCCGGCCGTTCCGACTGTTCCCGTAGGTGCCGCCGCGCCGGCTGTGCCGCTTGTGCCGGCGGTTCCGTTGGGCGCGTCCGCCTTCGCAAGCGCCACCGACAGACAGCCGGTCACAATCACGTGTTGTTCGCGCGAGGGCACGGTCTGTTGTGCAGACGGTGTTTGTTGAGACGGCGCGGCCTGTGCGATCAATGCGGCGGCCGCGACGCCCACGATTGAGGCACAGGTTGCGGTCCAGATGATCTTCGCCATGTCCCCTCCTCGCTCACCACGCTGCAACGAGCACACCGCTCCCCTCGTTGTATTCCTTAAGGGAAGGCAAGCGTTGCCGCTCGTCCATAACGAATGAAACGCGCAACCGATCACAATCCTTTGTCGAGCAAGCGATCGAGCACGTCGCTCCTTCAGGCTGACTCGCCATAACCTGTGCCAAGGCGAGCGACGGCAGTCGCGTCACAACAGAGAGGCGGATCGCGCAGTTTCGCGTTGTCAATCTATTCGTGGGGTTGTATGTTTCGGGACAAATCGGCTACACCCACCCGCATCGAGGGGCGTCGTTCCACGACGAAATCGGAGGGCGATATGAGGTTGTTGCTCGCGGCGCTCATCCTGATGACGGGGACGATTTCGGCCGAGGCCCAGTGGCTGGATCGGCCGACGTCCGGCATTCCGCGCACTCCGGACGGCAAGCCGGACCTCACCGCGCCGGCGCCGCGGGGGCCTGACGGCAAGCCCGATTTGACCGGCATCTGGAATGCGCCGCCTCCCGTCTTACGCCCTGATGCCGCCAACGCGCAGGCGTGGGTCAAGGATGTCGTACGTCAGCGTGAGGAGAATTACTTCAAGGAGCGTCCCTATTTTCATTGCCAGCCGAGTGGCCCCGAGACCGCCAGATTTACGGCGTGGAAGCGCATCCTCCAGACGCCGGCGGCGTTCGCGATCCTGAACGACGATCTCACCTATCGCGTGATCCACATGGACGGCCGCGAACTGGAACCGAACCCCGCACCGAGCTGGATGGGGTACTCCGTGGGGCGCTGGGAAGGCGACACGCTCGTCGTGAACAGTGTCGGCTTCAACGACAAGACGTGGCTCACCGACGGTGGTCTGCCGCATACGGAGGCGCTGCGTGTGACGGAGCAATACCGGCGGCGCGACGTCGGCCACCTGGAGGTGGAAGTGATGTACAGCGATCCGGCCACGTACGCAAAGCCCTGGGGCTTCACGGCGAACATGGAACTGGCCGCCGACACCGATATGCTCGAGGCGGTCTGCGAACACAGCAGCGAACGCTGGACGGGCAGTCTCTCGGATGCGGCCAGATCGACGGTGATCGTCGCACCCGACACGCTGGCGCGATATGTCGGCGTCTACAGCGGATTCTGGGGGGCAAACAAGCGCACGGTGGAAGTGTCGCTCTCTGGCGGCCAATTGATCGCCAAGATTCTGGACGGCAGGATCCCCGGCGACGAGTCGCGGCCGCTGATACCGCAATCCCAGACGCTGTTTGAAGGTCTTGGACTGGGCTACCAGTTCATTGTTGACGACAAGGGCGTCGTAACCGCCGTCGTTGAAATTCACATATCAGGCCCGTACCGATATCCGAGACAGCCGTGACGGCGACGCACGGATGCTCGGTGTCTATGAAGTCAGTCCTGATGGCCGCTGACGCTGAAGCGTCTACGGAATCAACGTCTCGGACACGAGTTCGACGTTCTGCGCAGCGACGAGCACGGCATGTCCTCGATCGTGTCGGCGCAACGACGAATCCCTCCTATGAGCCTTCACGCGGCCGAGCAGGTCCCTGTCACGCGCATTGCATGGAGTCGGCGATTGGTGTCTCTTCTGATCTGGCCGAGGTTCCTGCCGCTTGTTCGCTTAAGTGAGGGAGTTCTTGATGGCCGCGAACACCATGCTGTCGCCGGGTTCACACCTTCGCGAATACAGTCGGCAATTGCGCCGCCATTCGAAGGAATTGCTGAACGCCGCGGAAGAGGCGCGGCTCCGCGCGCAGATCGCTGTCCAGCGGTCTCGTGAACGCAACGGGCCCCGCCTAGCGACGAGCTTGGGTGCCTCACTTAGTGGCCGCCAGCTTCATACCCAACCCGACAAACAGCACACCAGACGCACGCGTCAGCTTCGAGCCGGCTGATGGATTCTCACGGAGCCGGCGGCTCATGACCGCGCGTCTGACTTGCGCGACGCTTCTCCCGAGGATGTAGAAGGTGTCCGGCCCCGGCGTCAGGTTGAGAAGAATGCCCGTAGCAACAAAGAGCAACAGATTCTGCCAAGCATGTCCGTTGCTTACGAGCTGACCTGCTCCAGCAGCTCGATTCGGTTTCCAAACGGATCAAAGACGTAGACGCGGTCGAATCCTGCGAGTGGTTCGTCCGTCACCGGTGGAAATCCGGCGGCGCGGCACTTGGCCGCAAGCTCCGTCAGGCCGCGCACCAGAATTGCTGGGTGGGCTTTGCCCGCCGGATGAAAATCCCGGTCCACACCGAGATGAAGGCGCAAGCTGCCGCCGCGAAACCACACGCCGCCGCGCGCCGCGAGATTCGCCGGTTTGGATTCCTCAATCAGGCCGAGAACGCCGGAGTAGAAGGCTCTTGCGGAGGATTCCTGCCCGCGCGGCATCGCGAGCTGAACGTGATCAAATCCAAGAATTTCACTCACACATGATGCTTAATCGGCCTGGCGCGAGGCCGTCAAGACGCACGGCCTGTCGGCCTATAATCACCGCGTCTTGAGGAGGTTCGAGATGGTTCGTCGCGCTCTGCTGGCAGTGTTCATCATCGTTGTCATCGCGTTTACGTCGACCAGGGTTCCGTCCGCGCAGACGGCAACCGTTGCCGGCACGGCGATACTGACGGGCACCGTCGAGTCCTCCACGCCCTACACCGCGGCGCAAGTGTTCATCCGCAACACCGACAAGCGGATGCTCTACATGGTCTACACGAACGCGAAGCGCTTCCGTGCGGTCGCGCTCTTCCCCGGCAACTACGAAATCAGCGCCGCGACCGGAGCGCTGAAGTCTGACGTCCAGCGGCTGTCCGTCAAAGCCGGCGAGAGCCCGAAGGTGACGCTGACATTCGCGCAGCCGGCCGCCGCCGCAGACCGCGCCATCGTCAACGCCAACGAAAGCGAGAGTCAGGGCGTGTCGAGGGTCCGACTCGAACAGAGCTACGACCAGGTCTATCCACCCGGACCCGGACGGGAGATCGCCGAGCGGACGTGCATGATCTGCCACGGCGAGAACTTCCTCTCGACGCAGCCGGCGACGGTCGGCACCTGGAACCTCCGGCTCGATCGCATGATGGGGAAGAACCTGTTCGACAAGGCGCCGGCGTCGTACGCCGAAGGCTTGCTGACCTATCGAGCATCGGAGCTGCGCTTCTCGCGCGAGGATCGCGAGACGCTGCTGCAGTATCTCGTCGCCAATTTCGGTCCGGCGGCGCAGCCGAAGGCGGTCAAGATCGATAAAGAGCTCCCGCTCGAGGAAGTAAAGCTGGGCAGGGCCGAGTTCATCGAGTACTACCTGACGCCCGATGCGCCCGGTCAGGGAATCAACGACCCGCAATTCAGCTCATGGAAAGGGCAATTCGCCGGCCGCCGCGTCGGCCAGGACGTCCGCTTCGATGCCGAAGGAAACGTCTGGTTGACTGATCGCGGCTATCCGAATCGTCTCGTCAAGCTCGATCCACGCACCGGCGCGCAGAAGGCGTACGTGCTGCCGGATCCGCGGAACGGCAACCACGACGTCAACATCGATCGCACGGGGATGATCTGGCTCGCGGAGGCCGAAGGGCAGAAGCCGGACGGCGAGAAGCACCTGCTCGGCTTCAACCCGAAGACTGAGAAGTTCGAATTCATCATCCCGATGGATCCGGACCATGTGATTCGCAACCAGAAGAAGTGGTTGCAGTCGATGGCGTTCGATTCACAGAACAACGTCTACGTCGGCTGGATAATGGGCGGCGCGATCGCGAAATTCGATCGCGCGACGAAGAAGGTCACGGTCTTCCCGATCCCGACGCATAACGCCATCCCGTACGGCATCATCGCAGACAAAAACGACAACATGTGGATTGCGCTGTGGGACTCGGGCAACATCGCCAAGTTCGACACGCACAACAACCAGTTCACGATCTTCGCGCCGCCGACCTATCCGTCGCAGGTCCGCCGCCTGAACGTCGACGCGCAGAACAACATCTGGTTCGGCATGTGGTCGGCGGGGCCCCGCCCCGGCAAGCTCGGCAAGATCGATCAAACGACGGGTCGCATCACCGAGTACGTGGTCCCTCGCCGCAATGGGAATCCGTACGACGTCTCACAGGATGCAGAGGGGAACATCTGGGTCGCAGACGTCGGTGGCTCGGCGGCGTCGATCTACAAATTCAATCCACGTGATCAGTCGTTCACGCTGTATCCGAAACCGCAGCGGACGGCCGACACGCCGAAAATCCAGATCACTCGCGACGGGGCGATCTGGTATTCGCCGCGCGGCAGCCCGGACGCGCCGGCGTTCGGGGTGCTCTACCCGGACATGGACAAGATCACGAACCTCGGCGCGTTCTACGTGAACGGGCCGCCGGGATATCCATTCAAACCCGGGATTTCAAACGCGACGAAATAGAGCGAGGCGTCTCATGGAACGAGAGATGTTGCAGCCACGAGCCTCAGAGACGCAGAGACTCAGAGTCAATGTGTTTATCTCTGCGTCTCTGAGTCTCTGTGGCTTATATCTGCTGTGCGGACCAGCACAGTCTCCTGTCCTCGCACAAACGACGAAAGTCGGCCCGATGCACGTCCATCACGTGCACCTCAACTCGGTCGATCCAGCGAAAGCGGCCGCGTACTATCCAAAACCGTTCGCCCAGACCGCCACCAAGACGACGTTCAACGGCTACGAGGCGGTGAAGACCGGCAACGTCTACTTGTTGTTTACCAAGGTCGCAACGCCGCCGCAGAACGAGCTGACGGGGCCGCAGACCTCGGTCTGGCATTTCGGCTGGAACACGCCCGACTCGCGCAAGTACAACGAGAACTTCCACAAGATGGGACTGAAGATTGCGCAAATGTGGGATGCCGCCGACGGGAAGCTCGTTGACATGTCGAGCGATACGCTGCCCGGACTGCCGACGCAGGAACAGATTCTCGAGATGCGCGCGAAGGGCACGCAGCCGACGCGCGAAGGCGGCTTCGGCTATCTGCGCGGGCCCGACGGCATCATGATCGAGAACGCCCAGGCTGGAAACGTCGAGCGCTTCAATCACATTCACATGTACCACGAGCATCCGATCTGCGCGATGCAGTGGTACATCACGCATCTCGGCGCCACGCTGCCGCAGGGTCGCGGCGGTGCACCCGGAACGCTGCCGCCGGGCGAGTGCAAGCAGCTGTACGCACCGCCGACGTGGCCGTCATTTGCGAAGACCGGCTTCGTTCGCGATCCGGCCGGCGCCGTCTTCTTCGACGACATCTCGATCTCGATTCGCCCATGGCCCGGCGGCGGCCTCGTTAGCACGCGCGGCCACTTGGTCGATCACTGGGCACTGAGCGTCGCCGACCTTGATGGGACCGTGACGCGGTTGAAGAGCGAAGGCGTCAAGTTCCTCGAAGAGATTCATCCGTGGGGCAATATGCGCGCGGCGATGATCGAAGGGCCCGATCGCATCGCCATTGAGCTCGTGGAGGTCAAATAGGAGAGCCGTATGAGAGGCGTGACCGAACGGTGCCTGATCGCTACGGTGGTGCTCCTGACGTCGACGTCGGTGTTCGCGCATCACGGCACGAACGCATCCTACGATCCCACGAAAGCCGTGACGCTGACGGGCGTCGTGACGAGGTTCACCTTCAGAAACCCGCATTCGTTCGTCGAGTTCGACGTCAAAAGCGAGCAGGGCGAGATGGTGCATTGGGTCGGCGAAATGAACAGTCCAACCGTGCTACGGGAGGCCGGCTGGACGGCCACCACGATCAAGGCCGGCGATGAGCTCACGATGACGCTCAATCCCTCACGCGCTGGCACGCCGCGGGGTGTCGTCAACCGCATGCGCCCGATCCTGGTCAACGGCAAGCAAGTGCTGGGCACTGGCGGCAGCAACGAGAACTAGTCTCGTGCGAGCACTTTCCGCCATCGCGATCGCGACGCTGACCGCCGCCTTGCTGACGGCGGCAACTCCAGGAGACGCACAGGCGCCAGGCGGCGGCGGGAGACAAGGCGGCCGCAGCGAGGCCAGGCCCGCGGTGTCCGTTCCGCATGACCCACGGGACCTGTCGGGCGTCTGGACACGAACAAACCCGTTGCTGACGCTCAGTCAGACACCGCCGCCCTTCACGCCCCTG
The DNA here is from genome assembly GCA_035764385.1 of Vicinamibacterales bacterium. Lineage (GTDB taxonomy): Bacteria > Acidobacteriota > Vicinamibacteria > Vicinamibacterales > UBA2999 > Gp6-AA40. Next base: position 5,693 of record DASTZI010000041.1, on the reverse strand, counting down.
GGCAAGATGTTGTTCGACGCCAACAAACCGTCGTACGGACCGCGGGCCGTGCCGCCGGCGGTCGGCAACGATCCGATGGGCAACTGCGATCCGATCGGGCTGGTTCGCAACGTGTTGCTCGAGCTCGTCGCGGTGTATCCGATGGAGATCGTTCAGACACGGGATCGGGTGTTTCAGTTCTTCGAATGGGGCCACTCGTACCGCCAGGTGTGGACTGACGGCCGGCCGCTGCCGAAAGACGCCGACCTGACGTTCAACGGCATCTCCACCGGCCGATGGGAGGGTGACACGTTCGTCGTCACCTCCGGGTTCTTCGATGACCGCAGCTGGCTCGACCACTTCGGAACGCCTCATTCCACCGAGATGACGCTGGAGGAGCGTTATCGCCGATTGGATCGCGACACGTTGGAGTTGAACATGACGCTGACCGATCCGAAGATCTTCACGGCGCCGTGGGTGAGCGAGCGGAAGGTCATGAAGCTGGCGCCGCGTAATCGAGAGATCGCCGAACAGTTCTGTGTCCCATCGCAGGAGGCGGAGTTCAACAGGATCGTGCGCGATCCGGCCGGCGGCGTCGTCCGTTAGGTTTGCGCATGGGACGAGGTAGAGAGCCTATGAAATGCACGGTCGCATTTGCGATTGCCCTGTCTTTCGGCATGCTCGCCGGCGCACAGCAACGAAATCCGTTTCCACAGCCCGCTCCGGCAAAGGAAGTGACGGTTGCCGGTATCCCCGGAGTCATCGCCGCCGGCGCCAAATGGAAACTCGTCTGGCAGGGCCCTGACAACGCGGACGGCATCATCGGGACGAAAGACGGCGGGCTGCTGTTTGCGCAGGAGCAGCCGAGCACGGTTGGCATGCTCGATCCGAACGACAAGTTTTCTATCTTCGTCAGGGACACCCATGGCACCGGTGCGCTGGCGTACGACAACAAGGGGCGCCTCATCGGGGCAGAGAGAACCTGTTCGGATCCGGGCGGCCGTCCTGCCGAGTGTAAAGAAGCGGCGGAACTGGTTGTCCTGCATCCCGCACGGCTGGTCCTCGCAAGCAAGTTCGGAGAGAAGACCTTCTGGCGTATGGGCGAAGTCGTGGCCGATTCCAAAGGTCGCGCGTATTTCTCCGACGATGCGGGAACGTATGTCGTCAATCCCGCCGGCAAAGTGAGTCTCGTTGCGGGGAAGGACGTGCGGACCAACGGGATGGCGCTGAGCCGCGATGAGAAGACGCTCTATCTCACGAATGGCCGGACGATCGTCACGTTCGACGTCCAGCCGGATGGCACCACGACGAATCAGCGGGATTTCGCGACGCTACAAGGCGCCGGCGGTGGCGATGGCATGTGCATCGACTCCGAAGGTCGTTTGTATGTCACCGCCGGTGATTCTGGCATTCAGGTGTTCGGTGTGGACGGAACACACCTCGGCATCATCCCTCTGCCAAGATCGGCGTCGAGCGTGGCATTTTCCGGACCTAATAAGAAAGTGCTTTACGCGAAGGGCGCGGGCATGACGACGCCCGACGGTAAGGAGTACAGAACTCCCGAGGGCGTGCGGAATAACGCCAAGGCGATTTACAAGATCGACACGATCGCGCAGGGATTCACGGGCCGCCCGAAATGAACGTCCCGATCCGCCATTGAGCTTGTGGAGGTCAAACAGCCATGAACAAGAACTTCCTCCGGATACTGGCGCTGCTGTGTGCGGCCAGCCCCGCGATGCTCTCGGCGCAGGCGCCGAAAGACGCGATCGTCATCACCGACGCCGACATCAAAGCTGTGCTCAAGATGGCGGCGGACACCAAACGTACTGTCCCCGACAACAGCCTTCGCGTGATCGACATGGGCAGCTATCAGCTCGCCGTCGGCATCGTCGCTCGCGGCAAGCTGGCCCCAGCACCAGCGGCTGCCGCGCCCGCTGCGGCGCCTGCGAACACGCAGCCCGCCTGCGGTCAGCAGCGGGCCGGAGCGACTGGACCGAACGGCATCTACCACGACAGTACGGCGGAGACATACATCGTCACCTCCGGCAGCGGGACGCTCATTACGGGAGGAACGATCGTCAACGGGCGGCGCTCACCGGCCGACAGCGAGGTGACGACGATTCTCAACGGTCCGTCGTGCAACGGGACGATGGTTGGTTTCACCAGCCGCGTGATCAACGTCGGCGACGTGATCGTCATTCCTGAAGGCGTGCCGCACGGCTTCTCCGCGATTCCCGATCACATCAACTATCTGAGCGTTCGACCGGATCTGAAGAAGGTCCTCAAGAAGAATTACGTCAACCCGGCGCTTGCGGGAAAACAGCGGTCAGCCGTCTCTGATGACGCGACAGGATCCGCGCCGCGGGCCGTCGGCACCGCCGCGACACGCAGTCTCCCCACGTTTGAAGTGGACCGTAATTGGCCGAAGGTTCCGGCGCAGTGGAAGCTCGGCGACGTCTCCAGCTTCTCGGTCGACGCGGAGGGTCGCATCTGGGCGCTGCATCGGCCGCGCACGCTCGTCAAACCTGAAGACGTGCCGAAGCGCGCGCCAGCAGTGATGGTCTTCGACACGGCTGGTAACTATGTCAAGAGCTGGGGCGGCGATGGCGCCGGATACGAATGGCCGCAACGCGAGCACGGGATCAACATCGACAGCAAAGGCTTCGTGTGGATCACCGGCAACAACTGCCCGACCAATGGCATCGCGAATCTCAAGCACGTCGCCGACGATCAGATCCTGAAGTTCACGCAGGACGGCAAGTTCGTGATGCAGATCGGCCACAGCAACCAGAGCAAAGGCAATGCCGACACGACCAACGTGCATCGCGCGGCGGATGTGCAATACAACGCGCGGACCAACGAGCTCTTTGTCGCCGACGGCTACGGCAACCACCGCGTCATCGTGTTCGACGCCGACAGCGGCAAGTTCAAGCGGATGTGGGGCGCGTTCGGCAACAAGCCGGTGGACGACGACCATTGCGAGGTCGTCACGCCGAAGGAATTTCCAGCGGGGGACGGGCCGAAGAACTTCAGCATCGTCCACGCCATCCGCCTGTCGAAGGACGGCACGATCTACGTCGCGGATCGCGAGAACCGCCGCGTCCAGGCGTTCACGCCTGACGGCAAGTTCGTGAAACAGATCGTCAAGACCGACACGCAGTTCGCACGCGACCTGGCGTTTTCCGCGGATCCGAATCAGGAATTCCTCTACGTCGGGAACGGCAACGACATCGTCATCGTCGATCGGAAAGCGATGCAGATCGTCGGCAGCATCAAGCTGCCCGGACAGATCGGCGGCGGCCACCACATCGCGACCGACTCGAAGGGCAACATCTACATCGCCGGGACGACGATGGGGCTGCAGAAGCTGACGTTCAAGGGGATGTCGACCGCATCCACGAACTAGAGATGGTCCGGCTAAAGCCGGACCCCACCGATGTTTCTCGTCGGATCCAGGCAGGTTTCCATCACCCGCCTGAATCCGGCGGGCTTCCTCTGTGGGGTCCGCCTTCAGGCGGACCTTACGGAGGGTTTCGTTGGACCTCGGACTACAGGGGAAGCTCGCGCTTGTAAGTGGAAGCACGGCGGGAATCGGTTACGCAATTGTTGAAGCGCTGGTCAAGGAAGGCGCCAGGGTCATCGTCAACGGGCGTACGGCGGACTCCGTGGACGCCGCTGTCGAGAAATTGAACGGGATTGCGGCCGGCAGCGCGCGACCGTTCACCGCCGATCTGAGCACGCCGGACGCGGCGCAGCAGGTCGCGCGGCAATTCCCTGACGTCGAAATCGTCGTCAACAATCTCGGCATCTTCGAGCCGCAGGCGTTCGAGGACATCTCGGACGAGGAATGGTTGCGGTTCTTCAACGTCAACGTGCTGAGCGGCATTCGGCTCGCGCGGCTCTATCTGCCGTCGATGAAGGAGAAGAACTGGGGCCGAATCATCTTCATCTCGAGCGAGAGCGGCGTGCAGATCCCACCGGAGATGATTCATTACGGCGTGACAAAGACGGCGCAGCTCGCGGTGTCGCGCGGCCTCGCGGAGGCGCTCGCGGGCACCGGCATTACGGTCAATTGCGTCCTGCCGGGGCCCACTCGGAGCCGCGGCGTTGAGGAGTTCGTCACCGCACTGGGAAAGCGAGAAGGCAAGACATTCGCGCAGTTCGAGACCGAGTTCTTTCAGAAGGTGCGGCCGACGTCGCTCATCAAGCGATTCGCGAAGCCCGAGGAAGTCGCGTCGCTCGTTGCCTACGTCGCCAGCCCGCTGTCATCGGCAACGACCGGTGCGGCGTTGCGTGTTGACGGAGGCGTCGTCAAGAGTGCCGTGTAGGGCGAAATCGGAATAGTTCGACGTCCCATTTCGTGCTGCCTTCGGTCGCCAGATCGGCGGCGATTTCGCCGACAACACCACAGAACTTGAAACCGTGACCGGAAAATCCGGCGGCGACGATAACGTTCTCAGCCTCGGGATGACGGTCGATCACAAAATGACCGTCGGGCGTGTTGGCAAACATGCACACTTTCATCGCGAGCGTCGGTCCGTCCGCGTCCGGGAAGTAACGGCGAATGCCTTCGCGAAGAACCGCTTCGTCCTCAGGGTAACAGTCACGATCGACGGCGTCAGCGTCGACTGATTCGTGACGGTGATGGTATTTCCCGATCTTGAATCCAGGCACGTGGTGCACCGGAAAGCCGTAGAAGCGGCCCTCGGCCACTTCCATGTTGAAGATAGGAAACCACGCTCGCTGAAAGTATTCGGGCTTACGCGGTTGAGTCCACAGCAGCACCTGGCGCTCTGCGACAACAAATGACGCCAGGCCAGTCACGCTCTTCGGCGCCCAAGGTCCAGCCGTAAGAACCAGCGTTCCTGCTTCGTAGCGAGCGCGGTCAGTGGTCACGGTGACATGCCCCGACGTCGCGTCCCAGCCACGCACGCACTCGCGAGCGTGAACTTCCGCCCCATGGGCGAGTGCCGCGTTGACATGCGCAACCACACAGCGTTCGGACATCAGGAACCCGCCGTCCGGTTGGTACACAGCAACCATGTGCGCGGGCAACCGGTAACCGGGGAATCGCCGGCTGACGTCTGTGGCAGACATGACGTCGTGAGCGACAGCATGTTCGCGGCAGGAGTGCAGCGATCCTTTGATCGTGTCGCTGGCTTCGTCGCCTGCGTCGATGCCGCCGGTGATGAAGAGCAGTTGCTCGTCCGCGACCCTCTCGAGATCCCGCCAGAGCTCGTACGATCGACGCAGCAAAGGAACGTATTTGGGATGCTCTGAGTAAGCGTGACGGATGATCCGGGTGACGCCCACGGACGCGCCAAGCACGTTCGGGACGTCGAATTGATCGAGCGCCAACACTCGTCGGCCGCGCCGCGCGAACTCATACGCGGCCGCGCTGCCCATGCTTCCGGTGCCGACAACGATGGCGTCGTAGGTCGTTATCGATCCTTCCCGTCTTTACCGTCCAGAGGGGCGCCGGTGCCTGAGGAGCCGAGAAACAGTTTCCGTCCGTTTGGGAATGTGAGGTCCCTGCCATTGCCTCTCATCGAACCATCTTTGGCCCGGAAACCCTCGACGACGATTTCGATTCCAATCGGGAGCGAGTCCCGTGTAAATCCCCGCCTGTAGAGCGCATTCGGCGGGCCGCCTTCGATCATCCACTGTTCGACTTTGCCGTTCGGCCTCTTCACGTCGATGTGGATCCACGTGTG
>DASTZI010000040.1:0-2113 GCA_035764385.1 Vicinamibacterales bacterium | reverse complement strand
AAGATTCAGTGATCAGTTGACTAACGCCTCGGCGCAACCAACCCCACAACTCCTTACAACCCGGCGTCTTCTCGACCAATACCCCCAATCGAAGGACAGGATCACTTGTTGCCTGAGCCGAAACGAGCGCGTGCAGCCGATCACGCCATTGTTCCTCGTCGGGTTGTTCGTCGCGATTCTGCTCGGGACGCTGCTCGCCTTCGAGGTCGGTCTCCGCCTCGGTCGATGGAGAAGCGGGAAACCGAATCCGGAGGCGCTGCTCCCCGTTCGAATGCTGGTCACGAGCACGCTCGGCATGCTCTCGTTCATTCTGGGATTCACATTCGGGTTGGCCTCGTCCCATTTCGACACCAGAAGCCAGTCCATCTTTGATGAAGCGACCACGATTGGCACCACATACCATCGGGCGGATCTTCTTCCGGAGCCCGAGCGCACAAACGAGCGGCGACTCATTCGCGCTTACCTCGACGTGCGGCTGGAGCCGCTCGAGGGCGCGAAGACGGACGTCCTCGGCCGATTGCGAGACCTGCAGGAACAGATGTGGCATGAGGCCGTTGGCGCGAGCCGGAAGGACGGTGCCGCGTCATTCGTGATGCCCTTCACGCAGTCGTTGATCGAGATCAATGCCCAGACCGAACGTGTCCTGACTGGAATCCGTTCGCGCATCCCGATCGTCGTGTGGGTCATCCTGAACGCCATCATGGCCATCTCGGTCGCGGCCGCTGGCTATCACGCCGGTTTGGCCGGGACCCAACGATCGATTGCCGCCGTCGCCTACGCGCTGGTCTTCGCTGCCGTGATCGTGCTCATTACCGCCGCGGACATTCCAGGTGTGTCCCAACTGCGGACCAGCCATCAGGCGCTGGTTGACTTGCAAGAGCGATTGAAAACGCCGTGAGGGAGCTATGTATTCATCGGACAACATCACGAGTGAACGGGACGCATTGTTCAACGACAAGCGAATGGCGAAGGCGTTGGGCCTGCTGAAGGACGCTCACAGCGTCGAGTTGAAACTCTCGGTCCTCGACGCGGAACGCGACGCGGCGGTTGTCGAACTGGACCTCGACCTGCTCCACGCGGAGCTGCGGCAGGCGATCTTCTTCGACACGCCGGATCTCCGTTTGAATCGCGCGGGAATCATCGTCCGAGCCAGGCGCGCGCGAAAGGGTGGTGACGCGGTGATCAAGCTGCGTCCGATCGTGCCCCGTGAGCTGCCAGGGCGCCTACGCCGGTCCGATCACTTTCTCATTGAGATCGATGCGATGCCCGGTGCGTACGTCTGTTCGGGGACATTGCAGGAACGTGTCGACAACGAGCACGTGAAGGCCGTGATTCGCGGCGCGCGGCCTATTCGGAAACTGTTCTCAGCCGAGCAACGCGCATTCTACGCAGACAATGCACCACGGGGGCTCGAGCTCGACGCGCTGACGCCGTTTGGTCCCATCAACATCGCGAAAACGAAATTCGATCTGGGCGATGACATTGGACGAACGGCGAAGGCCGAGCTCTGGTTTTATCCTGATGGTTCCCGCATCCTCGAACTCTCGATGAAATGCCCGCCTGAGAAAGCGTTTCAGCGGGCGGCGGACGTCAGGGCCGCGCTCACCCGCCGCGGCATCACGCTCACTGGCGAGCAACAGACCAAGACGCGCAAAGCACTTCAGCATTTCGCTCAGCAACTCGCTCACCGGGCCGCGTAATCCGGAACCGCTCGAGGAGTTCCAAGGGGTGCGTCTGTGTATCGTCCTGCTGCTGGCGTTGGCATTGACGACGCCAGAACGCCTGCAGATCTATGTGGTGGACGTCGAAGGTGGCAAGGCGATGCTGGTCGTGTCACCAACCGGCGAGTCGCTTCTGGTTGACACAGGGAACGTGGGGGCGGGCGCTCAGCGCGACGCGAGTCGAATCCTGGCGGCCGTCCACGACGCGGGCCTTCAGCAAATCGATCATCTCGTCACCACCCACTGGCACGGCGATCACTTCGGAGGAATGGCCCTGCTGGCTCGGCACATCGCCATCCGCGAGTTCATCGATCACGGCGCAAATATTCAACCGGACCCGGTCGTCGATGCATTTCTGCGCAAGACGTATCCGGTCCTGTATCGAACCGCGA
>DASTZI010000039.1:0-2588 GCA_035764385.1 Vicinamibacterales bacterium | reverse complement strand
CGGACCTGAAGGTCCGCCTCTACAAGCGGGAGATATGACAACCGCAACTGCAACGACCGTAGAGGCGGACCTTCAGGTCCGCCTGGCCGAAAACGAGCAGAAGTACCTTCGTCCCGAGCCTCGCGTGCGTGCCGGCCTGCTGCTCGGACGCAATCGCGCGGCGAGTGCATGCGTCGATCTGAGCGATGGCCTTGCGGACGGCCTCCGCCAGATGTCGGCGGCGTCGGGCGTCGGAATCATCGTCGATGAAGCGGCAATTCCGCTCGCCGCCGGCGTCGCGGAGTTTCACCGCAGTCTCGGCACCGACGCGTTGTGCGCGGCGCTCGCTGGAGGCGACGATTACGAATTACTGTTCACGGTGCGCCCCCTATGGCGCGGGCGGCTGCGGGCCGTGCGGAGACTGGCGGGCGATCTGCCGATAACAAGGATTGGCGTGGTGACGCGCGACAGACAACTGATCGTGCGATCGGCAGCCGGAGATCGCGATTTACCTGCAGGTTTCGAGCATTTTCGATGAGGGCCGCCTGACGCCGGCCCCTGCGCTATGAAGCGAATTCTTTCACGCCCGAACTCGCCGAGATTCGTGATCATGTGCCTGATCGTCGGCGCACTGGTACTGGGCTACGAGGCAACGACGTTTGATCTGCTGCCCTGGGGTGCATCGGGCATCATCAATCCAAGCGCGCCGGTTCCGGGCGCCCGGCTCGAGTTCTCAGCAACCGCCTATTGCAAAGGCACGACGACGGCATCAGGTCTCGAAGTGCGCACAGGGATCGCCGCGGCCGATGACTCGATTCTGCCCGTCGGCAGCGTCGTGAATATCGCCACTAACAACCCGCGCTATAACGGTGTCTACACCATCATGGACACCGGCCCACGGGTGCAAGGACGGCTTCTGGACTTATACATGTGGAGCTGTCACGAAGCGCTCGCGTTTGGCCGCAAATCGATACAGGTCACCGTCCTGCGACTTGGATGGAACCCGCAGGCCAGCACGTCAGGGGTGATCGATCGTCTGTTCCGACGCCGGGAACGCGCAAGCACCGACATTCCTCCGGCTGCGCCGCCTCCGCCGATCGCGGTCGAGCCGCCCGTAGAGGTCACCTCGGACGTTCAGGCGGAGCAGGCATCGACAACGACACCTGCTCCACCGACGACGCACGAACTCCCTACGTCTTCGGGTTCGGTTGACCCGACTTCTGCTCCGACGCCCCTTCCTTGATCTCCACGCGGCGGCCGCGCCGCACGTCGAATGAAGGCGCTTGCAGAACGATCTCGAGCACACCGTTGTTGAAGGTCGCCTTCGCGCTGTCCGCGATGGCGCCTTGCGGCAGCGGGATCACGCGGCAGAAGCTTCCGTAGCTCCGTTCGCTCCGGAAGACACCGTCGCGCTCCTCTTCGTGATCGTGCCGGCGCTCGCCTCGGACGGTCAGCTGATCATCGGCGATGTCCACGGTGATGTCGTCTTTCGACAACCCGGGCACGTCGGCGCGAATCACGAGGTCGTTGCCGCGCTGAAACACGTCGATCGCTGGCGCCCAGTCTGACGGCCCGAACACCGTTTCCGGCGTCCAGGACGAGCTGCCGCTCCCCCACAAGCCCGTGAAGGCCCGATCCAGTTGATCCTGCATCTGGCGCATCCACGCGAACGGCCCGTAGCTCGCGGTGTCCAAGCGGCTCATATCTCGTCCCGATCGCGAACGCTGAACGGACACGGATTGATCCGTTTGACGGTTCTGTTTTCCAGAACCTTGATTAGTCATTGATCCTCCTTCCCCCTCGACTACCTTCGAGGCAAGCTCGATTTCGGAGGCGCTACCGAATGGTCATCGGCGCATCGAACCGGATGCGGATGATCGATCCTGCCGGCAGCTCGATGTCCTTTCCTTCCGTTGCGGCAATCGCGCCGCCAGCTCCAATGACCGCGCCGAGAATCGCACCCTTCACGCCTCCGAGGATGCCTCCGACGATCGCGCCGGCGCCGGCACCGATGCCTGCCGTCCCACCTTCCTCACGAATACCGCCGCTCTCGAACACATTGGTGGCCATTCCGCGGAACGGATACGAGCGGCCGCGCACGGTGACCTCATCGAACGAGAGCGTCAGGCTGCCCGCGCGGTGCAGACGATCCGCGGGATCCACTGCGGACACGACACCACGGACCATCGATCCTGCGGGAATGATCACCCGGCCGTTCTGCGTCAGGTCCGCAACCGTCGTCGACTCGAACCGCTGCTCGACTTTGGCGGTTTTCGAGCTCAGCGTTGTGCCGAGACGGACATCAAGTTCCTGACCGGACGGGATGACGCCGTCCTGGGCGTTGTTGACCTCAGTGGGTGTGGAATTGGCCGTCGTTGTCGGCGCATTGGACGTCGGAGGCGTATACACGGGAGCACTTGTGCTCCCGGAGCTTCCGCTGGTCGTAGCACCGCAGCCGACGGATGTAATCACGCTTGCAAGGGCGACAATCCTGATTACTCCAGGCATGGGCTTCTCTCCTCCTCGAAACTGGCAGACAGACGCGCAGTACGAAAGATCGAAGCAACGGAGGTACCCAGAACAATCTGGACGCGCTTAATGATGTGCCT
>DASTZI010000038.1:0-3731 GCA_035764385.1 Vicinamibacterales bacterium | reverse complement strand
CCCGGATGAGGGGCGCGCACTGTCCGTCCCCCGGCCGGAGGATAGATAGGTAGAAGCACGCGGTGTTGTTCGGGCGGGCTGCGCCGGAGAACGACCCGTTCGTCCGGCCGCTGCCCTCTTCGGGGGAGAAAAGAATCCCGCGCGCTTGGCCACAAGCCCGAGAGAACCCTTACGCATCTACAGAGTCCGGCATGAGCAACGCCGCAGCGGACTGCATGGCGCTCGCCCACTAACCGGGGTCATCTTTGCAGCCGCCGAAGCCCCGCCAATGTCGGAACCTAAGCTTGTAGGCACCCCTCGGATGGACAACGGGTACAAGTGCCGCCGCAACGAAACTCATTAATGAAGGGATCTGGTTTGACCCGACCATCCGGCTAGGAGATGCAAAGCGCCCAGGGATATGGGACCACTTTCGCGGTCTCTCTGCCGTTGGAACAACACGTGCAACTGCAATCGTGGTCTCGCGCTCGCTCTCCTCGCGAGTGCGGCGACTTGTGCAGCCCCGGATCCGAGGAACAACGCGCTTCGCGTTCTGGTCATTTCGGTCGCTGCACGACGGTCAGCGCTGCAGCGATGCCATGCTCTGGAAGACGCCATCGCGGTAGATGAGGGCATGGACGAGAGCCGCCGCGAGATGCGCGAGAAAGGTGGCGAACAGCACGAAGGCGAGTACGGTGTGCAATGAACGCAGCGATGCAAACACCGTGTCGCTGTGGGGCAGAATTGCCGGCAGATGTACGGGCCCGAAGAGAACGACGGGGTAGCCGGCAGAAGAGAGCATAGCCCACCCTACGAGCGGCAGTGCGAACATCAGCGCATACAGCAGCCAGTGCGACACATGGGCGATCAGGCGTAAGCCGGAAGGCATTTGCGCGGGAAGCTGCGGAGGGGAATTGACGAGGCGATTGATCAGCCGGACCGCGACCAGGACCAGGATCAGCGCGCCTAACGGTTTGTGGATCGCGACCAATCGGTGATAGTAGGCGAGCGAGGAGACCATGGCGATGCCGATGAACAGCATCGCGACGATCAGCGCTGCCATTAGCCAATGCAGGATGCGCGATGTGATCGGAAACATCGTCGTCATGGTTTCGCTCCCGCGTCGACTTGCACGGCACTCGGCGTCTTGGCTTCGCCGGCTCGTTTCGTGAATGACAGCGAATAGACCGCGGAACGTGCCGACAGTACCGGATCGTCCGACGGTGCGATGCCGACGGGCAGCACGAGCGGATCGAAACTGAAGTCGCGGCAATTGCCCGCAGCCTCGGTGTCGATGCGAGTCACGGTGAGGGTTCCAACATCGACGCGTGGGCGAGCCTCGGGCCAGGGAAGGGTTGCGTCGTCGGTCGGATCGCCAGGTTCCCCTAGCGTAAGCACGAGGTGCCACTGCGCCGGAGCGCGTTGAATGCGAGCAATGAGCGCCTCGAACAGATAATTCTTGTCGTCTGGAGGGTTGGCGGGCTCGGGGGCGAATTGGTCCACGGGGACCATCGACCAGCGCACCGCCTTCGATCGGCCGTCTTGGTCGACGAGCCGGAACGCATTGAGACTGTTGTAGGTTGCATCGGCGAAGCCGGACGAAAAGGGCTGAGCGCGAATGATCGCCTGCGCGCGAACGGTTTCGGGATGTAGCGCGAGAAACGCGTTGACGTGCGCTGGATCGGGCTTACCGGTCTTCGGATCCGGGCGCGTCGCCACAAGCTGATCGTAGAAGCCCTGCGGATCCCTGACCGCGAACACGGCGATATTGTTCATGCCGGTTCGCCAGACTTCGCCGTCGGGCAGCGTGAAGTTGAGCGCCATGCTCCGCACGACGCTCGGACCGTCCGCAACCATAGGCATCCCGCTCGCCAGCGCGAAGCGGCCGAACACCGGTACGCGTCCGGGCCTGAAGATCCCGGCTTTTGAATGCTGAGCACCCGCGCCGTTGCTTTCGAATTCGCCGACGAGACATACACCCTTTGCATGGGCGCGACGGAAGCCCGCGTGAACGCCGTTGGCTGCTTCGAACTCATCGATGATGCGCGTTCGATCCAGTCGACCGCGCGAGAACCAACCGCCCGCCCAGGCGAAGGATGCTGCGATGGCGATGATCGTCACGCCAATGAGACCGAGCCGCTTCAGCGAACGCGGATTCAAGAGTGCCGCAAGGCGATACGAGTCGGCCGATGTTGCGACGCCTGGCTCGCCGCGTGTGTGATCCGGATTCACGAAAGTAAGGTCCTCATGAAGCGCGCGCCGCGATCTACGGGTGACTTCAGGCTGCAGGCGTTTCCGCCGTCTTGGTCGTTTCAGCGGCGGCGCCAATGAAATCCGTTGCGACCAGATCCTTGATGCAGCGCTTCAACAGGAATGCAGCAGGATCGAATCCCGGTTCAGTTGCTTTGTCGAACATCGCGTCGTTCATTGTTTCTCCATTTCTCCATTGAACTTGAGTTTGACCTTTCCTTGGCCTCTTCAGTCAGTCCGTCGAGAGCCTGCGCTCGCGAAACGGCTAGTAATCTCTTCAAAACACGAGAATGTCATGTGAGGGCCGCATCGCCGCCGATCAGGACCGGCTTCGCGGACGGATGCACGTCTCGTTCCGGGCATGATGGTCATACGGAGCCAGCCCTCAGGACGAGCCCCCGAACGGGGGAGGCAACGGCCAATCCAGCGCGCTTGCCACGATTGCGCCGTGATCGCACCCGCGCTCGTACCGCTCACTTGCGAAACGGCGACGCTTCGGCTTGCGAGTAACGCGTCCGGCACGCCCCACGTGTACGCGCCCCACGTTCCTCCGCCCCGTAGCACGAGGCCGAGCGGCTTCCGTATCGTCGTGGGTCGAAAGCGGCTGCGCCGATGAGTCGAGCTCACAGCCTCAGAACGCGAAACACGAGCAGCCAAGCGCGCCCCAGAAGCTCTTGAGGTCGTCGACCGGCGCGGTGCCTGCCCAAGCGCGGGCATGACCGTGACCGTGGACACCGCAGGCGCTGGCGCAGCCGCATGCTTCATCGAGTTGCCGGCGGTGAATCCCGCCGCCTTGGTCGCCCCAGGCGGCGTAACCCCCGAAGCGGCGCACCGGCGACCATTCCGGCATCGCCGGCGGCGGCGGCGACGAGTCGAGGCTCGCGAAGATGCCGGCCCCATAAACGATCCTGCCACCGACGATCGTCAACTCGGAAACGGTATCGGCAATGTCGCTCTCGGCGCACGCGAAATAGTCGCGATCCGGAACGATCAGGTCGGCGAGTTGGCCGGCCTCGATCCGTCCCTTCTTGCCTTCCTCGTTGGAGAACCACGTGACGTTCTCGGTCCACAGACGCAGCGCCGTCTCGCGGTCGAGGCAGTTGCGCTGCGGATACATGCGCAGACCTCCGACCGTGCGCCCGGTAACCAGCCAGGCGAGCGATACCCAAGGATTGTAGGACGCGACACGCGTCGCATCGGTGCCGGCGGAAACGTTGACGCCTTTCTCCAGCATGCGCGCGAACGGCGGTGTGGCTTCGGCTGCACCGGGACCATACCGTTCGACGAAGTATTCGCCCTGATAGGCCATGCGGTGCTGCACGGCGATGCCGCCGCCCAACGCCGCGATCCGATCGATCGACTGATCCGAAATCGTCTCGGCGTGGTCGAAGAACCAATGCAGACCGTCGAGAGGCATGTCCTGGTTCACGCGCTCGAACACGTCGAGCGCTCGACTGATCGTCTCGTCGTAAGTGGCATGCATCCGCCACGGCCAGCGGTTC
>DASTZI010000037.1:0-10459 GCA_035764385.1 Vicinamibacterales bacterium | reverse complement strand
GCGAGGCCGCCCATTTCGAGCAACCGGCCCTGCAGCGCCTCGAGCTCCTCCTGAAAATGTCTGACTACGCGCTCCATTACCCGAACCGTCCAGTCAGATAGTCCTCCGTTAACTTCTCGGACGGAGCGGTGAACATCTTGTCGGTGCGCTCGAACTCGACCAGCCGTCCGAGCCAGAAGAACGCCGTGAAGTCCGACACGCGCGCCGCCTGCTGCATATTGTGCGTCACGATCACGATAGTGAATTTCGCTTTGAGCTGATAGATCAGTTCCTCGATGCGCTGCGTGGCGATCGGGTCCAATGCCGATGCCGGCTCGTCCATCAATAGGATATCGGGCTTGACCGCCAGCGCGCGTGCGATGCAGAGACGCTGCTGCTGTCCACCTGAGAGGGCAAGCGCGGACTCATGCAGCCGATCCTTCACTTCGTCCCAGAGCGCAGCCTGCTGCAGACTCTCTTCGATGCGCCCCGCCAGCTCGGATCGATTTGATGACAGTCTGTTGATGCGCAGCCCGTAGGCGACGTTTTCGAAAATCGACTTCGGAAACGGATTCGATTTCTGGAACACCATGCCGACCTTGCGCCGAACGGCGACGACGTCCACACCCATGCGGTAGATGTCCTGCCCGTCGACGCAGACGCGCCCCTCGACGCGTGCGCCTGGGATGATGTCGTTCATCCGATTCAGCGTCCGCAGGAAGGTGCTTTTGCCGCAACCGGAGGGACCGATGAAGGCCGTCACCATGTTGGGCTGGATCTTGATCGAGATGTCCTCCAGTGCCCGCTTTTCGCCATAGAAAAACGAGAGGTGCTCGACGTCGATCTTGAGCGTTTCCGCCTCTCCTGCAGGCGGTGAATCCGGAATGTCGGATTGCGGCTGCCGGACCGGCCGGACTTTGACGAGCGGCGGATTCATCGTTTGCGGCACGTTATTGTCCACGGATGCTTGCGACCCGCGCAGCAGCGAAGCGCGCGGCCATCGAACACACCAGCACAATGGTCACCAGTACCAGCGCCCCGGCCCACGCCTGACGGTGCCAGTCTTCGTACGGCGAAATCGCGTAGGTGAACACCTGGACGGTGATCGATGAGATCGGTTGCGACAGCGACGTCGAAAAGAACCGGTTGTTGAACGACGTGAACAGCAGTGGCGCCGTTTCGCCGGCTATACGCGCCAGCGCGAGGACGACGCCCGTGATAATGCCCGGCAGCGCGGCGGGAACGATCACGGTAAATACGGCGCGCGCCCGCGTCGCGCCGAGCGCCAGCGCGCCTTCACGCAGCGCGTTGGGGACCAGCAGCAGCAGCTCTTCTGTCGTTCTCGTGATGATTGGAATCATCATGACGCCGAGCGCGAAACCGCCGGCCAGCGTGCTGAAGTGCCGGAACGGTAGCACGACGACGGCATACGCGAACACGCCGATGACGATCGATGGCACACCGTTCAGGGTGTCTGCCGCGAATCTCACCGCCGACGCAAAGCGGCTTCCACGGTACTCCGACAGATACACCCCGCTGAGAATACCGATAGGAACGGCCATCGCGGCGGCCAACCCGGTCAGCATCAGCGTGCCGACGATGGCGTTGGCCATTCCGCCGCCCGGTTCGCCCACGGGTCGCGGGTTGTGGGTAAAGAAATCCACATTGAGCGACTGGACACCTTGGCTGACGACGAAGAACAGGACGAACGCGAGCGGGACCAGCGCGAGCCCGACGCACAGCGCGCAGGCGAACACGAAGAGCGCCGATAGCACTTTTCGAGGCGTCGCAGTACGCGCGCCACTCACGCTTCTGCTCCTCGCGGGACCAGCACTGCAGGCCGGGGCGCCGCCTGCCGCGCCATCGACCAGATCAACACGCGCGACAACATGTTGACGATGAGAGTGATCACAAACAGGACCAGTCCGATTTCGATCAGGGCCGACAGATAGAGCGCGTCCGCCGCCTCGGTGAACTCGTTCGCCAACACGGCGGCCATCGTGTACTGCGGCGCGAAGAGCGAGAGCGACACCTGCGGATTGTTGCCGATCACCATCGTTACTGCCATCGTTTCGCCGAGGGCGCGACCGAACCCGAGCATCACCGCGCCGATGATGCCGGTCCGGGCGTAGAACATCGCGGCGCGGATGGCTTCGAAGCGCGTCGCACCGAGCGCAAAGGCCGCCTCACGCTGGCTGGCGGGAACGGTTCTGAGGACTTCACGGGCAATCGCCGACGTGAAGGGCACGACCATGACCGCCAGGATCAGTGCTGCCGCAAACATTCCCACCCCGAGCGGAGGTCCGGAGAACAACGGCAGTGCGCGCAGCGACTCGGGCATCGCCGTCTCGAGGCTGCGAACGGCTGGCACGAGCACGAAGATCCCCCACAACCCGTACACGATTGAAGGGATGGCCGCGAGCAGTTCCGTGAGAAAGATCAGCGGTGCGCGCAGCGCGCCGGGGCACAGCTCGGAGATGAAGACCGCTATCCCGAGCGCGACCGGCGTCGCGATCAACAGTGCCAGCACGGATGAATAGAGCGTTCCCCAGATGAACGGCAACGCGCCGAACTCGCCCGCGACCGGATCCCAGTTGCTGGTGCCCCAGAAACTGAGCCCGAACTTTTGAATCGAGAGTGTCGAATCATTGGCGAGCGTCACGGCGATGGCGACCACGATCAGCAGCAGCGCGGCGGCAAATGCGCCGACGCCCACGCGGAAGGTGAAGTCGGACGATCGCACGGGCCTAGGAAACCTTTATGCGCGCGAGTGCCGCCTGTTCGAGCATCGTCACGTTAGCGGGCAGCGGAGCGTAGCCCAGATCGGCGGCGTACTTCTGGCCGTCGGTGAGCGCCCACCGCATGAAGTCGACCATCGCCTTGCCCGCGGCTTTGTCTTTGGGGTCCTCGTAGAGGAGCAGCCACGTAAAGGACGAAATCGGATAGGCGCCGGCTCCCTGGGCGTTCGTGATCGAGACGCGGAAGTCGGCAGGGATGTTTGGCGCGGCCGCGTCCGCCGCTTTCGTCACGGCGTCCACGGATGCCTTGACGAATTCACCTGCGGCGTTCTGAACGGATCCGAAGCTGATCTTGTTCTGGAGCGCGTAAATCAGCTCGACGTACCCAATCGAACCGGGTGTCTGCGTGACCAGGCCCGAGACGCCCTCGTTGCCCTTCCCGCCAACGCCGGTCGGCCACTTGACCGACGTGCTGACGCCCACGTCTGACTTGAACTGGGGTGAGACCTTCGAGAGATAGTCCACAAAGATGTAGGTGGTGCCGGAGCCGTCGGACCGATGGACGACCGTCACATCGGTTGCCGGGAGCGTCACGCCTGGATTCAATTTCGCGAGCGCGGGGTCGTTCCACTTTTTGATTTTGCCCAGGTAAATGTCGGCGAGAACCGGCCCGGTGAACTTCAACTCCGCGGCCACCCCTGGGATGTTGTAGACGGGCACGACCGCGCCGAGCACCGTGGGGAAGTGGAGGATAGGTCCGGGTGCCGCTTTGAGTTGCTCATCGGTCATCGGACCGTCAGTGGCCCCGAAGAACACGGTCTGGTTGATGACCTGCTGAATGCCGCCCCCCGATCCGATCGATTGGTAGTTGACGCGGATATTCGAATGCAGCGTGTTGTACTCGCTGAACCACTTCGAATAAATCGGGTATGGGAATGTTGCCCCGGCGCCATTGATCTGCAGCGACTGCGACGAACCGGAGCCGGCTGAGCTATTTGCGGTAACCGGCTCGGTGTTGCCGCCGCCGCACGCTGCGGCGACTGCCGCGATCAATGCGACCGCGAGGTAACGCATCACGATCTTGTTCATACGACCGCAAATTTATCGAATGGGAATTTCGCGGCCGTTTCGCGACCGTTAAATCTGGGTTAACCGGATGTTGACTGACGTGACGCCGTTGTCGCTTCCGCGTTACCGACGCCGGCTCGCCATGCGCGATCTCGAGGCGCACCGGCTTGCCAACCACCTGTTCGAACGGCTCGAGGTGTCGGGCCGTTGCCCAGACCTCCAGCTCGGCGTCTCCCGCGCTGTGGAGCTGAATGGCGACGTCTTCGCCGCGGTCGTGGACTTCGAGGCCTGACACCGGCTGCGCGTGGCTACGGTCCAGACTCTCGGCGACTCGGAGAATGGATGCGAGGGTGCGCACGGTCCGGCGCAGCGTCGTCGGAAGCTGCGCGTACTGCGGATGCGACCGTTTCGGTGTGCCGCGGCGGTGATACCTGGCGACGAGTGCCATGACTTCGATCTCATCCGGATGAAAGCCGCGCAGATCGCCGTTCTTGATCAGGTAGTAGGAATGTTTGTGATGGCCGGAGAAGCTGATGTGGCCACCGATGTCGTGCATCAGCGATGCATATTCGAGCCATTCGCGCTCGCGGTCGGTGAGCCCATGGATCGCGCGCGTCTGATCGAAGAGCGCGAGCGCGAGCCGTACGACCTGATTCGAGTGGTCGGCGTAGTAGCTGCAGCGCTCGGCGAGTTCGAGCGTGCTCCTGCGCCGCACGTCCGGAATGCTGTCGATCTGCGCGATTTGGCGCCGGTTCCGACGAACGTAATCGAGCACCAGCCCTTCACGAAGCGCCAGGTCGCACAGCGTCAGTTCCTCCGCGCCGAGGCGGCGGAGTATCGTGTCGAGCAGCACTGACCCGGCCACAACCAGGTCCGCGCGCCGCGGGTCGAGTCCCGGGATCGCCAGCCGCTGCTCGAGATCGAGTTCGGTGACGTGTTTGCGAACCTTTCGAATCTGCTTGGCGGAGATGTGGAGATTGCGCAACTCTGCCGGAGCGGCTCCGCGCGCCGCGGTCGCTGCGACCGCTCCGATACTGAGAATGGTTCCGGATGTGCCGATGACACGATCGAAACCGGCTGCGAGGATCTGTTCGCAGTGGCGGTCGATTTCGCCAAGCACGTGCTTGACGATCCTCCGCTCGTCACGCTCCGAGAGCGGGTCGGTTTTCACGAGGCGTTCCGTAAGCCGAATCGTTCCAATCTTGAAGCTGCGTGCGAGCTGCAGAGAGGTCGCGGTACCGAGGGTGATCTCAACGCTGCCGCCACCGATGTCGATAACCACGGCGCGTCCTGCGCCCGCATCGACGCCATATACGGCAGCCTGATGGATGAGGCGCGCTTCCTCGGCTCCTGAAATGACGCGAGGACGGATGCCAGTGTCGCGTTCGAGCCGCGCGAGGAATTCGCCGCCATTCCGAGCTTCGCGCGTGGCGCTGGTCGCGGCAGCGACGATCTCATCGACCTGGTGTGAGTCCGCGATTCGTTTGAACTTCGAGAGCGCTTGCAGGGCGGCCTGCATCGCGTCCGGGGTGAGCGCGCGGCCATCGAGACCACCGGCGCCGAGCCGGACCATCGCCTTTTCCCGATCGGTCACCTCGAAGGAAAGATCCGGCCGCACCCGAACCACAATCATGTGGACTGAGTTCGTGCCGATATCGATGGCTGCTATCCGCATAGAGCTCCGTCAAAGCCCGATCTATAGTGATGGGACCGTTACCGGGAAGACGGTCCCGTAATTATGCGTACTCCAGCTGCCGAATACCTCATCCGCCAGCGTGTCGCTGCGCTGAGACGTGCGCTCCCGGCCGCGAAAGATGGCGACGCAAGGTCTCTCCACCAAGCGAGGGTTGCCACTCGGCGTCTGCGTGCGGCTCTGCCGTTGTTTGGGACCGGACGCAAGGCCGACAAGGTGACGCGCTGCATGCGACGGCTGACGCGACTGCTCGGCCCGGCTCGGGAACTCGATGTCTCGCTGCTGATTCTCGACGAGCTCGAACAGAGCCAGGATGTTCCGCGGCCGGCCATCGACAGACTGCGGGCCTCGATTGCCGACGAACGACGGCGTCTGCAAGAACACGTACGCGAGCGGCTCGACGAATTCGACATCCAGAAAGTGCGCAAGCGAGCCATTGCCGTGGCGCGCAAAGGCGCACATGAAAAGACCCCTGGCGATTCCGAAGCGGTCGCGTGGGCGCGTGAACGGACCACGCGACGTACGCGTCGGCTCGCCGCCGCCATCGAACACGCGGCGGGCATGTATCTTCCCGATCGACTGCACGACGTGCGGATCGCCATCAAGAAGTTGCGGTATACACTCGAGCTCGACGCGGCGTCGCGTGACAGCCGGCCGCGCAATGCGGCGGCGCTGCGCACGTTGAGGACCATGCAGGACCTGCTGGGACGCATGCACGACCTCGAGGTGCTCATTGCCCGGACGCGAAGCATCCAGAGCTCTCCTGGCGCGTCGACATTAAAGATGTCGGCCGACCTCGATCGACTCGTACGTCGGTTGGAAACCGAATGCCGCCAGCTGCACGGCCACTACATGGCCACTCGCACGAGACTGATCGCCGTGTGCGATCGTTTGATGAAGGCCGGCGAGCGCGCCGTTCGCGCCCGCAGCTCCGCCGCCTGACGCATGGAGCCCTGCGACCTGTATCTCGTACGCCATGCGATAGCTGCGGAACGCGGCGACGAATGGCCTGACGATTCGAAGAGACCGCTCACCGAGGCCGGGATCAATCGTTTCAAGGAGGCGGTCGAAGGGCTCGCCTGGCTGGAGGTCGGCATCGATGAGATCTTCACCAGCCCGCTGGTGCGCGCGAAACAGACAGCAACGCTGCTCGCACACGGCCTCGGCAACAAGACGTCCGTCAAGACCCTCGACGCACTCGCCCCTGGCCACTCGCCGAGACAGGTGATGAACGACCTGAGTCGAGCGGCAAAACGTCATCGCATCGCACTTGTCGGGCACGAACCTGGGCTTGGGGAACTGGCGGCACATCTGCTCGGGTCACCTCGCGCGCTCCCGTTCAAAAAGGGTGGTGTGTGTCACATCGCGATACAGGGGTTGACGTCCCGTCGTGCCGGTGAGCTTGTCTGGTTCCTTCCGCCCAAGGTGCTCCGACGCCTCCCTCGGTAGCGGTCGTCATCAACCCCATCTCGGGCACTGGGGGACGTATCGAAGTGGCCCGGGCACGTGCCGGTCAGGCTGCACAGCTGCTGGCAGCGCGGGGTGCCGATCCGTCGAACGTCTTCATCACCGAACGTCCCGGGCACGCACGCGAACTTGCGCTTGCCGCCACCGCTCGCGGCATTTCCACAATCGTTGCGTGGGGTGGCGATGGGACGATGAACGAAATCGGGTCGGCGATTGCGTTTACCGACACGGCGCTTGCGCTGGTGCCGAGCGGTTCGGGCAACGGTCTGGCGCGTGAACTTCGTATCCCCTTCGATGCGTCGGCGGCGCTCGACCTGGCGTTCAGCGGCCGTGACCGCACGATCGATGCAGGTCAGATAGAGGAACGACTCTTCTTCAACGTCGCGGGCGTCGGGCTCGACGCCCGCGTCGCGCACCGTTTCGCGGCCGACGGTCTCGAAAAACGCGGCTTCTCGCGATACATGGCCATTACGATGCGCGAGCTCGCCTCGTATCAGCCTGACCATCTGGCGATTAGCAGTGGCGCGTCAACGGTGCAGACGTCTTCGCTGCTTGTCGCCATCGCCAACGGCCGGCAGTACGGCAATGGGGCAGTCATTGCGCCTGATGCGCGGCTGGACGATGGCCTGCTCGACCTGGTGGTGGTGGCGGGGCGGTCACTCGTCCGCGCCTGCCTCGAGCTGCCATTCGTCTTCCTGGGCGCGATCGATCGCCTCCCCGGGGTCAGAATCGAGCGAACGGAAGCGGTACGGATTGCTTCGACCTATCCCCTTGTGTACCACGTGGATGGAGAACCCATCGCTGGAGTGCTGGCGATCTCGGCGAAGGCGCGCCCGCGAGCCCTGCGGGTGAAAGTGCCACGAAGTTAGGGCACACGCCATGTTTACAGAACGTTTACATCTCCGGGCGCGCGCTCGGAGTAACGATCGTGCCTTCCCAGTATGTATACCCGAAGCCTTCAGAAGGCGGCCCATATCCGACGATTCAGCATCACATCAACTCCTGGATCCGGTTGGGAGGTCCGCTACGAGCAGGACAGCCACGTGATTCGATCCGTTCGTTATCGTGATTGGCACCGCGTCGAACGCGCCCGCATGTCATTCGCGCGAGAAGCCGCGCTGCTCGAGGAGAGCGGGTGGAAGGAAGGATAAGGCTGAGACGGTTTCTGAAAGTCTGACCTACTCGACGAAGCGATATCCAAGGCCGACGACGGTTTCAATCTGTTGTCCGGCGGTTCCGAGCTTCCCCCGCAACCGGCCCACGTGCACATCCACCGAGCGCGTCTCGATGGTGTGGTCGTAACCCCACACACGCTCGAGCAGGCGATCTCTCGACAGCACGCGGTTTCTGTTGGCGACCAGATATCGCAGCAGCTCGAATTCGCGCCGCGTGAGACGCACCGGCTCGCCGTCCACCTGCACGGCCACTGCATCGAAGTCGGCGATGATGTGCTTGCCGCGATAAACCGGCGTCGTGGTGTCTTGACCATCTTCCGCCCGGCGTCGGAGCACCGCTCGAACCCGTGCCGCCAGTTCACGCAGACTGAAGGGCTTGGTGATGTAATCGTCGGCGCCGATGTCCAGGCCGGTGATCCGGTCGCTCTCGGTCGACCGCGCGGTCAGCATGATGATCGGCACCTTCGCGGTCTCGGTGCGGCCGCGCATGATCCGGCAGACTTCGACGCCGTTCAGTACCGGCAGGTTCAAATCGAGCAGGACCAGATCGGGAAGTTCTTCCGCGACGCATTTCAGCGCCGCATCCCCGCTTCCGGCAATGTCAATGACAAAGCCGCCTTCACGTTCGAGCGCATGTTTGATGAGTCCGGCGATGTCCTGCTCGTCCTCGACGACGAGGACGCGTGTGCGTCCTGAATTGATGGGCATCCCAACGTCAACCTAGTCAACGGGCGTTTCCGTGCGGTGACAAAGGAGTTAAATGTGGGTTAAGGAGAATTTGCGAATGTTTCGTCCACCGGCGCTCGTCTTAAAGGGGCGATTGTCCACCCCCTGAGAGTGTCAGACTTTGGCCTTCGAGAATCCCGAAGCTCGAGCATCGCGACACCCGAGCCGCCAGCATCGCCGAGCTCTGACGTTCAGCATCCGATCACAGTCCGAATCCGATTGACGCGCATCGTCAATTCGATCGTCTGCTCCGCAGTCAACGCCTTGCCCCTCTGGGCGCGAACCTCGTTGAGAAACCCGGTCAGCACCCCGCAGGCCTCGCCGATATTGCGGACGACGATGTAGCCGCTCGCAAGCTGCAGCTTGTCCGGCAGGCTGGTGCCGAGCCGGGTGAGGTGATAGGTGGCAATCAGGTCGATCGTCTCCTGCAGCTGCTGCCGGGCGTCCAGAACCACAACTTGAAAGGTCTCGGTGGCACTGTTGCCGGTAGCGTCGGTGGCGGTG
Organism: Vicinamibacterales bacterium; assembly: GCA_035764385.1. GTDB lineage: Bacteria > Acidobacteriota > Vicinamibacteria > Vicinamibacterales > UBA2999 > Gp6-AA40. The sequence goes on along the minus strand of DASTZI010000037.1, from coordinate 1,109 downwards.
CAGGACACGATGCTCGCCAGCAGCGGGAAGACGCTGCCGGACGGCGGGCTGCAAACCACCACCGGATTGGGATCCTGATCATCGGTGGCTGCCACCGAATACGTCACCGTGGCACCAACCGGACTGGTGCCCTCGACCACAATGGTCGCCGGCACGATCACCGTCGGCGGCGTGACGTCACCCAGAGCGGGCGCCGCTCGCACGATGCTGGCATGGTCGGTATCGTTGGTGATGGTATCGTTCGTGATCCACAACGCGCCGTCCGGGCCCATCGTAATTCCGCGAGAGACCCAGAACTCATCCCCGCTCGTGCCTCCGGGAAGGCGATAAATGGTGACGGCGCCGCCGGTGGTGATGCGCCCGATCACGTTCACTCGTTGCGAGGTGAACCATATCGCGCCGTCTGGGCCCGTGGTGATCGCGTACGGCGCGAGATTGTTGTAGCCGTTATAGCTCGGCCGAGGATAGATCGGCAGGGGGAACGCCGTGACGACCCCAGCCGTCGTGATGCGCCCGATGTGATCGTTCGGTCCTCCCGTGTCAACTCCAGTGAACCACAGCGCGTTGTCGGGACCAACGGTGATGTCGCCGGGAATCGTCACAAACGGATCCGACCTCGTCACGACGCCGTCGGTGGTAATGCGCCCAATCCGCTGAGACCCGATATCGGTGAACCACAATGCGCCGTCGGGGCCGGCCGCGATCCCGGTCGGATGATTCGGGCACTGCTGGCTCTCGCACGGTATTTCGTATTCGGTCACCAAGCCCTGGGTCGTCATCCGCCCGATTCTGTCAACGCCTCCCGATGATTCCGTGTACCAGAGGGCGCCGTCCGGTCCTGCCGCAATCCCAAGCGGCTGCCGATCTACTGCGGGCAGCGGGAATTCCTCGATCTCCCCCCTCACGCTGATGCGACCGATCTTTGACCCGTAGAATTCAGTGAACCAGAGGGCTCCATCAGGACCTGCGGTGATGCTGAAGGGGAACCTCCCGGATGGGTACTGATGGGGATCGACGTCCGGCAACGGAAAAATGGTGACGACACCCGACGTGGTGATGCGGCCAATCGCGCCCGGATTAGAACCGCCGACGAACCACAGCGCCCCATC
>DASTZI010000036.1:0-4835 GCA_035764385.1 Vicinamibacterales bacterium | reverse complement strand
TCGGTCCGACATCCTGCCGGTGGTCGAGGCAGGAGGATGGGCGGTGCACGTGCCGGCCGCCGTGAGCTGGTCTCACGAGGACGCCGAAGCGCCCGCGCATCTGCACGGGCGCTTCGTCGAGGTACCGGCGCTCGAACGCGTGCCTGACGCGATCAGAACGCTCCTTAGAACGTCACCTTCACGCCGAGCTGCGCCTGCCGCGGGTCGCCGACGCCCTGGCGCAGGAAGCCGTCGAAGTTGAACAGCGCCGGCGTCGTGAGCGGGTTCACGTTGTTCGCATTGTTGAAGGTGTTGAACATCTCGAAGCTGGGAACGACCTGAGCACGTCCGAGCTGGAACGGGCGCTGCAGGCGCCAGTCGAGCGAGAAGTACTTGTTGTCCTTGCGGTCCCAGTTCCGCCCGCGGTCGTCGTTGTTCAGAACGCGCGGCGAGGTCGTGATTGGCTGTGCCGTCCGTCCCTGAGCGCGCACGTTCAGCAGAACCTGGCGCGGCAGCTCAACGTAGGTGAACACGTTGACCTTGTGCCGAATGTCACGGTCGGAGGGACCGTAATCAAGATCCAGATTGTAGAAATTGAATGACCGATCGGTGAACGGGTCGCGCTCGTTCGAATCATCGTCCATGTCTTTGGCCAGGACGTAGTTCGCTTCGAGTTGATAGCGCTGCGAGAAACGTTTCCGCAGGCCAAACGTCGCGCCGCGGTACAGGCCATGGCCGCGGCTGTTGATGACAAACAGGTCACCCAACGCCGGTGAAAACGGATTGTCGCCGACGTAGGTGGTCGTGTCGCGCGTGGCGGGCTGCGTTGCGGCCGCGGCCGTGCCATGCGCGTTGTAGTTCAGAAACCGCGTCAGGTGCGTGCCCTTCGCCACGGTGAAGTCGACGTAGGCGGCGACGCTGGGCGCCAGTTCGCGATCGAATCCGACGTTGAAGCTGTAGACGCGAGGGTTGCCGTAATCCCGATCGAACACTCTCACGCCGGTGAACAACGGAAACGTGCCGGCCGGTACCGCACTCGGGGCAAGCAGATTTGGCCACACCGGCATATCCGCAAAGCTCGTGAACGTGCTGTCACGATAATCGGTCTTCTGCTGAATCCCGTTCGTCGTCACCGCTCCCACTTCGGTCAGCATGTTCTGCCGCGCGTAGTAGATACCCGCGTTTCCCCGAACAACCGTCTTGCCTGTCTGGCCGACATCCCAGACCACACCCGCACGCGGTTGAAACTGCTGCCATTGATTGGGAATGGTTCCGTCCGACGGAAATCGCGGATCGCTGAGAAACCGCGAAAACGCCGTCGTCTTCGGATCGACTGTCTTCGGCATCCGCTGACCATCCCACCGGAGACCGTAATTGAGCGTCACCCCGCGGCGGAACTGCCATTTGTCCTGAACGAACAACGCCACCTCTTCGTTGCTGATATTCGAGGCGCCGGCCGCGTCGCGCGCGACGCCGTCGGGGCTGCTGCCCTGCAGGTAGAACAACAAGGGCCCCCCTGTGGCCCGTGAACCGGCGGGACATGACGCCGGCGCGGTCACGTAGCCGCCATTCGAGCAGCCAATCGTGAACGGTCCAAATCCACCAGGCGCCGCTGGCGACGCATAGCGCAGGAATCCGGCGACGCTATCGAAGATGTAGCGGCCCTCGAAAAATCCGCGGAAGACCTGCGCGTTGTTCGTATGCACCCACTCGCCGCCCGCTTTAACGGTGTGCGCACCCATGATCATCGACAGGTTGTTCTTGACCTGGAATCGCTTCACGAGTTCATCGACAGACGGCTCCAGGAAGAACGGATGACCGAAGCGGAATGTCGTCCCGAACCCCATTGCCGTGTCGGCCGGGACCGATGATGTCGTCGCATTGCGAGGCCGGCTCTCGCGCGAGTAGGTGACGTGCGCCTCGTTCAACCGATTCGCCGTCAGCGTCGTGAACAGATTGACGTTCAGCACGTTGATCTTCGAAGGTCCCTCGATTCCATTTGCGGAATTACCGTAGGTCGCGACATCGAACGTCTGGTTGGTGTTCTTCGAATAGTCGAAGTTGTACGACGCGGACAACTGGTTCGAGGGATTGAGGTTCCAATCGACCTTGGCGAGCGTGGCGTTGTTGTTGATGTTGTGGTCTACCGGCAAGCCCTCGTTCTGGCTGCGTCGGGTTTGAAAGAAGCCAAGCAGCGCCAGACGCTGACAATCGGCGTTGGCGCCGATGAGCGCCTCGTTGGCGAGCAGTGTCGGCGCAGTCACAGGACAGGGTGTCCCGATGGCTTCCGACAGATTCGGTCGCTGCAGGTTCTCTCGGACCCCCTCCATCGCGAGAAAGTAGAACGCCTTGTCCTTGATCACCGGGCCGCCCACTGTTCCACCGAACTGTTCGCGGTGGAAGTCCTTCAGCGGTTTGTCGTCCGACGTATGTGACGTCAGCCCCTCCAGGCGTTGGTAATGAAAAATGGAACCGCTTGTCTGATTCGTCCCCGACTTCGTGATGACGTTGACGACGCCTCCCGCCGTGTGGCCAAACTCGGGGCTGGCCCCACTCGCGATGACCTGGAACTCCTTGACAGCCTCGAGCGTGATGTCGATGGCCGCACGCTGACCGCCGACCTGTTCTCCAAAGAAGCCGTTGGTGTAATCGCCACCATCAAGGCTGACGTTATTGAAGACTCCGCGCTGGCCGGAAAAACTGATCTCGTCGCCATCCGGCCCCTGGACCACGCTGACACCAGGGGTCAGCGTCAGCAGATCTTCGAACTTGCGGCCGAGGATAGGGGTGGTCGCGATCGTCGTCGCGTCCAACGTGCTCGCGGCGGCCGTGCGCGTCGTGTCGACGGCCGGCGCTTCCGTTGTGACCGTCACGGTTTCTGAAATCCCCGACACTCGCATCCGCGGATTGAGTGGGACTGTCTGGCCGACGGTGACCAACACGTTTTCCTGGACGAGCGTCGAGAAGCCCGACAACGTGAACGTGACCGTGTACCGTCCGGGCGGCAGCTGGAGAGCCGAGAATCGCCCATCCTGCCCCGTCACGATGGTGCGCGTCAGATTGGTGTCCAAGTTGTGGACCTCGACGTTCACACCCGGGAGCAGGCCGCCGTTGTTGTCGACAACGACTCCGTCGATCACGCCTGTCGTGATTTGTGATTGGCCAGCCACCGGCCCGGCCACCAGAAGAATCAGAACGCCAATCGCGAACGTGTGAAGGAATCGCATGCTGAACCTCCGTGCAGGCCGGGGATCATGCGCCATCCACGGTCGAGCTACAAGCTTCTTTTATGTCGGGAATGCGAAGGTCGGAGGGTTGACGAGCGTCAACAAGGAGAGGAACAGCGATCGAGACTTCGATCGCTGTTCCTACATTGGAGATATCTCAGTTCGTCGCTTTCGGCGCCGCCTTGCCTCCCAGCTCCTTCATCGCAAGGCTCGCGTTGTTCTTGACGCGGACCTTGTCGCCCGGAGTGCTGATCGGCGCATAGCCTTGATACTTCGCCGGGATCGCCCAGCTGTTCGCCACATCGTCCGCGCTCTTGCCAGCCTTGACCGCCGCCTGGACGTCGGCCAGGAAGTCACGATTGAACTGCGCGTACTCCTTCAGATCCGCCGGCTTCATCTCGTTCGCGTGGCCGGTGACAATGGTGTCGTACTTGCCGTTCAGCGCGTTATAGGCTTTGTCGAGGCTCTTGTCGATCTCCGCGGCGCTGCCGCCGTTATTCGCGTCGAGGAGCGGGATGTTCTTGCCCGAGAAGATGTCCGCAGCGTGCAGCACACGAGGCGCGACGAACAGCACCCACGCGTCGCCGTTGGTGTGGCCGCGGCCGAAGTAGAAGAGGTCCACTTCGTCAGCACCTTTGCCGATCGTCATCTTGTCCTTGAACGTCCGCTTCGCCAGCCCCTTGCCGCCGTTCTGCGCGAAGATGGTCTGCGCCGGCACCGTCTGATCCGCGGCGGTGCTGTTGGGGATCATCTTCTTCATGTTCTCGGCGGTGTTCGCCTGCACGACGATGTCCACCGTCGCCGGGAACGAGACGTTCCCGCTGACGTGATCGCCATGCGTGTGCGTGTTGATCAGCGTCGTCACCGGCTTGTCGGTGAGCGTCTTGATCTTGTCGAGAATCGGCTGGCCCCATCCGGGGTTCTTCGAGTCCACGACAACGACGCCGTTGGCGGTAATGAACACGGACGTGTTGCCGCCGCCGCCCTTGAGCACGTAGAGGTTGTCTTTCAGCTTGGTGACCATCAGCGCTTCGGCTGAGGGCTGTGGCGGTGCCTGCTGCGCGGCCGCAATCGACAGCGCGCCGAGGACCAGCAACGAGCCCAGGATAATGCGTCGTTTCATGCTTCCCTCCGAAGGGCGGATTATACCGGGATTCGCGATTCGGGATTCGCCTACTCGTAATGCTTCTTGTACATGCCTCGCCTGAACAACCAGCCGCCGAGCGGGCCCAACCAGCCAAGGACGTAATACATGTAGCCGAGGTCCATCATTTCGATGAGGTTGCCGTCGAAATCTCTGGCGAAGAAAAAAGAGTGGCCACGGGGCGACCGTTCAGGACGGCTGACACATTCCACGCCTTTGGCGACCAGATAGTCATACCAGCCCTGCAGGTTCCGAACGTTAAAGGCAATATGCGTCAGACCCACCCGGTTCCACGGAATCGGAATCGGCGGTTGCTGCGGCTGGAATTCGAAGATTTCGAGGACGCCGCCGCCGGGCACGCGAATCCACCCGATCTTGCAGGCTGGCGCAGACGCCCCGAGCTCCATCGCGGGGTCCGCTGGAACGTGAAAGAACGAACGCACGCGCTCTGACGGCGTGTCAGCCACGCCGACGAGCGGACAACC
>DASTZI010000035.1:0-3004 GCA_035764385.1 Vicinamibacterales bacterium | reverse complement strand
CAGGTCGGCGACGGGCACGCCGCTCTCGGCGTCCTTGAGTATCTCCACAATCTGGCTCTCGCTGAATTTCGACTTCCGCATGACCGCTCCTGACGCGGAGCAGTCTACCTAGGAACTGTGAACCGTACGGGGGAGCTTACGGGTGCACGCTCGAGACGGAGGTCAAGGACGTCATCCTGAAGGTTCGGATTCCGGTTCAGTGTGAGAGCGATTCGATCAGTTCGTCCGTGCAGGATGCGGAATTCGAGAGCGAAAATCATTTTTCAGATCGCTGCGGTGCAATCCGACTGCATCCAATGAAGCGTCCACGCGTCGCGCAGGTGGTCTTGCGTCGGCGGGCGTTTTTGTGGGGCCCGCTCCGGGTCGGCACGTACCGAATCACAGCGACTCGCAGCAGCTCATTGGTTGGGCAGCTCGACCGTGGTCCCGTTCGCGCGGGGTGATTTGTAAAATCCTCACAACAGGAGATTGCCGTCCACGATACGAGGCGGCGATTGTGGTACGCTCGCGTCGCAACGCGAGTTCTCAGTGGACAGCGGCGCACGCAATTCTCCACTCTCGACGTGCTGCGGCCTTCCAGCGAACACCGACTCGATTCCTAAAAGAGATTGCCGCGCATGTGAAGCGCTCCGTCAGGACCGGCCGCCGCTGGGAGGCTGAGGAAGATCTCCTGGAATTGCTCCGGCAGATGCGAGTCGCGACTCGCAGATCGTTCTTGACCTGGAGGATGTGACTCTCGTGGACGCCTCCGCAGTGCGCTTACTGGCGGACTGCGAGTCGGAGGGAGTGACGTTGCATTGTGGCTCGTTCTGCATCATGGCGTGGATCGACAGGGAACGGATAGGTCGCGACCGCCAACCGCCGCGACGACATCCGTCGGTTTCAGGAAGGAGGATGGCATGGGTGGTTCGCAGGATGTCCAGGTGGATGAGGTCGTAGACTTCAAGACCGACGAGCGACTGTCGCGCGGGACACGGGCGTTCCTGAAGGCGCTCAACTCACCGGCGCCGCCCGAGCTCGAGAAGCTGCCCGCACTGGAGGCGCGGAAGGTGCTGGAGACGGCACAGGCGTCGGTTCCGGTCGACTACTCCGGGATCGACGAGAGCGAACGGACCATCACCGCGGACGGATTCCAGATCGTCCTGAACATCGTCCGGCCGGCGGGCGTGACCAGGAAGCTTCCCGTGTTCATGTTCATCCACGGCGGCGGCTGGGTGCTCGGGGACTACCCGACACATCGGCGCGTCGTCCGTGACCTCGTCGTGGAATCAGGCTACTGCGCCGTCTTCGTCAATTACACGCGCACACCCGATGCGGCCTTCCCGCGGCAGATCGACGAGATCTACGCCGCGACAAAGTGGGTCGCCAGCCATGGGGACGAGATCAATGTCGACGGCCGCAATCTCGCCGTCGTCGGCAACAGCGTCGGCGGGAACATGACGGCGGTGACCGCACTCATGGCCAAAGAGAACGGCGGCCCCGCGATCAAGGTGCAGATCCTGATGTGGCCGATCGTCGATGCGAACTTCGAGACCGACTCCTACCACCAGTTCGGTCGCGATCGTTTCCTGTCGGCGCCTCTGATGAAATGGATGTACGGCATGTACATCGCCGATCCGGCCAAGCGCACGGACATCCATGCCTCACCGCTGCGAGCGAGCCTTGAACAGCTGAAGGGGCTGCCCCCTGCGCTGATCCAGGTCGCCGAGAACGACATCCTGCGCGATGAAGGCGAGGCCTACGGTCGAAGGCTCGACGAGGCCGGCGTGGAGGTGGCGACCGTTCGCTACGACGGCGCGATCCACGATTTCGGCCTGCTGAACGGGCTCGCAAACGAACCCGCGACCAGGGCGCTCTTCCGGCACGCCGCGGCCGAACTGAAGCTTCGGTTGCAGTGACGCGACGGCCGAACACAAAGGAGGCAACATGAACGAATCATCTTTTAAGACCGCAGACGGCCTGAATATTTTCATGCGGTCGTGGACGCCGACGGGTACGCCTCGGGCGGTGATCGTGTTGGTCCACGGATTCAACGCGCATAGCGGGTACATGATCTGGGCGGCCGAACAGTTCGCGGCGCATGGGCTGGCGGCTTATGCGCTCGATTTGAGAGGTCGCGGCCGCTCGGACGGCGAGCGGTTCTTCATCAAGAGCTTCTCGGACTATACCGGCGATGTCGACCAACTGGTGGCGATCGCGAGATCGGCAAATCCCGGCCTGCCGGTCTACGTGCTCGGTCACAGCGCGGGCGGCGTTATTGCCAGCACGTATGTTTTCGAACATCAGGACACCATAGCGGGATTGGTATGTGAGAGCTTCGCCCTGGACGTCGGTGTGCCGGATGCGGCCGCACTGCTGATCAAGGGTCTAAGCCATCTGGCACCGCATCTCCATGTCTATACGCTCAAGAACGAGATCTTTTCGCGTGACCCGGCGGTGGTCGCCGCGATGAATGCCGATCCGTTGATCGCAAACGAATCCCAGCCCGCCGAAACCTCCGCCGAGCTGATCAAGGCTGCGGAACGGCTGAAAACAAACATGCCGAAGTATCGCGTTCCGATCCTGATCATTCACGGGACCGACGACAAAGCGACGCGTTACCAGGGCAGCCAGTATTTCTACGACAATGCCGGTTCGACGGACAAGACGCTAAAGCTGTACGAGGGGCATTATCACGATCTGCTCAACGACGTGGGGAAAGAGGACGTCATGGCCGATATTCAAAACTGGCTTGATGAGCGGATCCCGGCACAGCCGGAAGCCGCCGCAACTACCGGCGTTGACCGCGCGCATAGATGACCGTGATGATGGCCGGCTGTGAATGTGGCCTGATTTTTCAGGCCTCATTCCGGGCCGTCGCGACTTGACCGGAGCGTAAGCCGATAACCGAGCGAAACGTCGGACCGAACCTATTCACAGCGTACGACGGAGCCGTGATTCAATCACTGCTGTCGCCCGAGGAGGCCGCGCGCCTGGAGCGATACCTGAGCGATCAGTCCGCGCG
>DASTZI010000034.1:0-9124 GCA_035764385.1 Vicinamibacterales bacterium | reverse complement strand
TAGTGGTCGTGGTGGAAGTCGTCCTCCCGCGTCCAGAGCAGCTTCACGGGCTGGCCGCCGATCTGTTTGGCGATCGCGGCCGCTTCAACCATGTAGTCGTTGGTGAGCCGTCTTCCGAAGCCGCCACCAGTCCGCAGCAGGTGGATGGTGATATCGCCTTCCTTGACGCCGAGCGTCGAGGCGACGAGCGCGCGTCCGTTCGCAGGCGTCTGGGTCGGCGCCCAGATTTCGAACTTGCCGTCCTTGAACTGCGCGGTGCAGTTCTGCGGCTCGAGCGGCGCATGGGCGATGAACGGGAACGCGTAGGCACCCTCCACCACCTTCACGCTGCCGTTGCCAAGGACCCCTTCGGCGTCACCATCGGCGCGGAGGGTAAAGACAGGCGGCTGTTTGGACAGTTCCTCCGCACGCGCCGCGTACTTCACGCTGCTCTGCTGGGCGGTCGGACCCTCGTTCCAGGTGACTTGCAGCTTCTGCCGCGCCTGACGCGCCTGCCACCAGCTGTCGGCCACGATCGCCACGCCCGGCATCAGGCCCAGAATATCGGTCGTCCCCTCGACAACAAACGCATGGCGCACGCCAGGCATCGCTTTCACGACGTCGAGATTGGCGCTGACGACCTTGCCACCGAAGACCGGACATTTCTCGTAGACCGCCCACAACATGTCGGGCAGCGTGAAGTCGATCGCGAAGACGCGTTGACCCGTCACGATCTTCGGATTGTCGACGCCACCGGTCGGCTTGCCGATGATCTTGTAATCGGCCGCGTTCTTCAGCTTGACCGTCTTCAGGTCCGGCGCTGGCAGCGTTGACGCTTTCGCCGAGACTTCACCGTAGGCCAGCGAACGGTTGCTTGCTGCATGTGTCACGCGTCCGGCGGCCGTTGAGCACTGCGTTTCGGGGACACCCCACGTCTGCGCGGCGGCGGTGACCAGCATCGCGCGCACCGCGGCGCCGACCTGGCGCAGCGGGTCCCAGTTGGTCGGCGTCGCCGTGCTGCCTCCGGCGTTCTGACGCCCGTACTTCGTCTCGTCGAGATCGGCCTGTTCGATGCGGACGTTCTTCCAATCGACGTCGAGCTCCTCGGCAATCAGCATCGGGAGCGACGTCTTGATGCCCTGACCGATCTCCGGATTCTTCGACATGATCGTGACGAACCCGTCGCGCCCGATTTTCACGAACGCGTTCGGCACGAAGTTCATGGGGGTGGGACCGCCCTGTGCGAACACATCCGAGACGGGCTCGAGGTAAACCGCGGCGAGGAGTCCTCCGCCGGCAATCGCGGTGACGCGCAGGAAGGATCGGCGATTCATGACCATCGTTTCCATGACGCCTCCTTACTGCTGTCGCGCGGCCTGCGCGCGGGCGGTTTCTGTTGGGCGAGGACGGGCTGGCGCCATCGCCGCCGCCTTGTGGATGGCTTCGCGAATGCGCAGATACGTGGCGCATCGACAGAGATTGCCGGTCATCGCGGTATCGATATCCGCATCGGTCGGCTTGGGCGTACGCGCAAGCAGCGCTGCCGCCGACATGATTTGACCGGCCTGGCAGTACCCGCACTGCGGGACATCTATCTCCTGCCATGCGATCTGCAGCGGATGGGTGCCGTCGGCCGACAGCCCCTCGAGCGTCGTCACCTGCTTACTGGCGACCGTAGACACGGGCGTCTGGCAGGAGCGGACCGCGCGGCCATCGAGGTGGACGGTACACGCGCCGCACAGGCCGGCGCCGCAGCCGAACTTGGTTCCCTTCAGGTTGAGAACGTCACGGATAACCCAGAGCAACGGCATATCCGCGGGCACATCGACGGTCGCGGACTTTCCGTTGACGGTGAACGTGAAAGCCATGTGGAGACTCCTCAGCTTGATCGCCCGACGTCGCGCGTCACGCTTCGTCGAGGCGGAGACCGAGCAGCTAGTGTAAATGAATCTCCACCCGCAGAGGCTATCCGTAGAGGCGGACCTGTAGGTCCGGCCGGTCCGCCTTCCATGGCTTCACCACAGACTCGTCTGGCCCATCGCACCGATGGGGTCCGGACCTCCAGCGAAAAGGCGCATCCGTGCCTGGCTGGCGATTGCGACCGAAGCCGCAACCAGGACCAGCAGTCCAACAACGATGTCGTTATTCGCTGTGAACGACCGCCCGTACAGGCCGAACATGATAGGCGTCGCCGTGGTCCACAAGCCCAGTACCAGGGCGAACCACAGAGGCAATGCCGTGGTCGGGCCAAAGAGCACCGACGCGCCCGCCATCAACACGAGCAGCACACCGGTAATCGTGATCTGTACGGCATGGTCGAAAACGGCATCGCCGAACACCCAGGGAGAAATGGTGAGCCAGATGCCGAACAACACCAGAAGCATTCGGCCCCGCTGCAATCCCTCTCCTATTCCTCGTCGCATGGCTACCTCCCTCGCGATCGGCACGCGCCCATGGCTGGCGGATGCGATATTCGTGCGATCGCACCGCAGCGGCGAGCACGGTCTCTCTTTACAGATCTGACGGGCGCGAGGTTGAAACGTCTGTCCTGTTCTGATGGGAAATCGGCGACGATGAAGACCGGATCCTGCGGACGAGCACGCGGACCTTAAGGTCCGCCGCTACATCAGAACACCACGTCCGGAGACACGTCCGTTTACGTTGTGGATCGAAGTCGCGCGGCCAGACAGCTGAAGAAGCCCGCAATCGTCATGCGCGCAACGCCTTCGATGAGCCGCTGACCAACGCGCGCAATCAGGCCGCCGACTTCCGCTGAGGCGTTCACCTCGACCTCAGTTCCCGACTCCACGCGCTTGAGAAGCACGTTCGCCGTTCCATGCGCGAAACCTGGTTTGCCGGTCGCGTGGACAGTGATGCGATAGGAATTGGGGGGCGATTGGTCGGAGAGCGTCACGACGGCGCTGAAGATCCCCGACACAGCGCCGACTCCAAAGCTGATGTCGGCGTGGTAGCGGTTGTCGCCAGTCGGCCGAAGCTCGCGACAGCCTCGAAGACAGGCCTTGATCGCGTCGGGATCCATCAACACGACCCAGACCTCTTCGGGCGCGGCGGCAAAATTATGTGTGTCGATGATCTCCATGCTGAGGGCGGCCGAGCCGCTGCAGATGCGTGGCTAGGTCCTCGAGGCTGCTGAGATTATGCGCCGGCATGAAGTCGTCAATGTGCTCGAGAGCGGCCTGCATCCCGCGCGTCAACGGCTCGTATCCTGCCGAGCCAAGCAGCGGATTGAGCCAGATCAGCCGCGAGCACCTGCGGCCAAGCCGGGACAGCTCCCGTACGAGGAGCTGCGGATCTCCGCGATCCCATCCATCGGACACGATTAGGACGACCGGGCCATGGCGCATCACACGGCGTGCCCATGTCGTGTTGAACGTGCGCAGCGCCTCACCGATGCGTGTGCCCCCACCCCAGTCGTGAAGGTCGCGGACCATACGAGAGACAACGCGGTAACCCGTCGCCGCAGAGACGAAGCGTGACACCCGCGTGAGGCGCGTGGCGAAGACGAAGCTTTCGACCTGGCGCGCACTGCGCGTCAGGCCGCTGGCAAATGCCAGCAGCATCCGGCTGTAGCGATCCATCGATCCGCTCACATCGGCCAGCATCACGATCGGTCGGGGCGCTTGCCGACGGATGCGCCGTGGCAGCTCGATCAACTCTCCCCCACGCATCAGGTTGGTGCGAAGCAGGCGCGGCATATCGATGTCACCGCGCGTTGCGCGCTGCCAGCGGCGCGTGCGACGAACACCAGGGTGCCAGTGCATGCGCAGCATCAGGCGTCGGGCCGCCTCGAGCTCCGCCGCGGTGAAATCCGCGAAGTCCTTCGTGCGCGATACCTCCACGGTGCTGTATGCGCCGATGGCGAACGCGGCCGACGCCGCGTTCGACTCCGTTGATTCGGATTCCACATCAAGGCGCTGCGGCGCGCCTGCCCCGCGCCTCATCACGATGCGCGCGCGCTCACCGAGCGAAAACAGCGGAAGCTTCAGCTCAGACGAGCCATGTGCGCGGAAGACGAGATCAAACGCTTCGTTGAACAGCGCCAGGTCCTCGTGCCGGTGAACCAGCAGGGCCGACAGCGTCGCACGCACGTCCGCTCGACTGCGAACGCCAATCCACTCGGTCGCCTGAATAGCGTCAACCATCCGCTCGCGGTGCACATGAACGCCCGCGGCGCGCAGCACGCGGCCGAACAGAAGGAGGTTCGAAATCAGTGTGGGTTCATGAGGTTCATTGGGTTCATTGGGTTCAAATGGTTCTGGTTCGATTGGTTCTTTCGCACCCGAACCTAATGAACCTCTTGAACCCATTGAACCCTATGAACCCTAGGCGAGTACACGGGCGAGCATGGCGCCGACGCGTTCGCCGCGCACGGCGTCGATGTCTTCCTGGTTCTTCAGCAGAATGCCGAGCGTCTCGTCGATGACGTGCTGATCGAGCACGTCGCGATCGAGAGCCACCAACGCCGCCGCCCAATCGAGCGTTTCGGAAATGCCGGCCGCCTTGTAGAGATCCGCCGTGCGCAGATCCTGGACGAAGGCGGTAACCTGCCGGGCGAGCCGCTCCGAGGCGCCAGGCACTTTTGCCGTGACGATGCGATATTCCTTCTCGAAGTCGGGATACGGAATCCAGCTGTAGACGCAGCGGCGCTTCAGCGCGTCATGCACCTCGCGTGTGCGGTTCGACGTGATCACCACGATCGGGGGCTCGGTGGCGCGGATGGTGCCGAGCTCGGGGATGGTCACCTGAAAGTCCGACAGGAACTCCAGCAGGTAGCCCTCGAACTCCTCATCCGCGCGATCGATTTCGTCGATGAGCAGAACGGGCGCCCGCTGGCGCGTCTCTTCAATCGCGCGCAACAGGGGCCGTTTGATGAGAAACGTCTCGGTGAAGAGCTCGTGCGCCGCGACGGCGCGATCGAGATCGCGTGCAATCTCAATCATACGGATTTCGAGCAGCTGTCGCGGATAGTTCCACTCGTACACGGCCTGGCCGACGTCGAGGCCTTCGTAGCACTGGAGACGGATGAGCGAGGTATTCAACGCGGCGGCGAGCACCTTCGCAATCTCTGTCTTGCCGACGCCGGCTTCGCCCTCGAGAAACAGCGGCCGTTTCAGGCGCAGCGCCAGATAGACGGAGACGGCCAGCGCCCGCTCCGCGATGTACTGCTCTCGGCCAAGGGCCTCCTGCAGTGCGTCGACCGACGGCGGAATCGCCAGCGGCGCGTGGCTCACGCGAGGCCGGCGCGCGCCGCGGCTGCGGCAATCGCGCGCTTGACGTAGACGGGCGCGACAGCCTTGCGATACGAAGCCGATGCGAAGATGTCGCCGCTGACCTCGCCGCCAAGATCCTCGCCAACGTGCCCCGCCGCGGCAGCAATCGTCGCAGCGTCCAATCCTTTCCCAACGAGCGCCTTCTCCACGGCCGCTGCGCGACAGGCGTGCGACACCAGGCCGCCGAGCGCGATGCGCGCCGCCGAGCACTGGTTGTTCGCGAGCGTGAGCGACGCGGCGACACCAATGACGGCATAGCGCGACGCCGGATGTGAAAACTTCACGTAGGCGGAACTCTGGCCGCGCGCGACGACGGGCACCACAATCGCGGTCACGACCTCATTGTCAGCAAGCGCGGTGGTCATGATGCCGGTGAAGAATCCGTCGGCCGCGAGCGTCCGTTCTCCCGACGGCCCGACGACCACGACACGCGCGTCGAGCGCCACGAGCACGGTTGGCAGGTCCGAAGCCGGGTCCGCGTGCGCGATGTTGCCGCCGATCGTGCCGCGGCTTCGCACCGCGGGATCGCCGATCATCCCGGCCGCCTCGGCGAGCGCCGGCGCCGCCTTCTGCACATCGGCCGACGCAGCGATCTCCGCATGTGTCGTCAACGCACCGATGCGGATCGTGTCGCCGCTGCGCGAGAGGCCCCGCAATTCGGGAATGCGGCCGATGTCGACAACGGCCGACGGGGCAGCAAGGCGCAGCTTCATGAGCGGAATCAGGCTATGACCGCCGGCCAGGAGCTTCGCGCCAGGGTTGGTCGCCAGCAGCCGATGCACGTCGGCCAGCGAACGGGCGCGGTGGTAGTCGAAGTTCGCGGAATACATCACTAAGCTCCCTTTGCCGTTGCCATCGCATTGAACACACGCTCAGGCGTCAGCGGCATCTGAATGCTCTTGACGCCCAACGGCTTCAGCGCATCGAGCACGGCGTTGTAGACGGTGCACGTCGAGACGATGGTTCCTGCCTCGCCGATACCCTTCACGCCGAGTGGATGATGCGGCGATGGCGTCACCGTCGACAGCACCTCGATGTCAGGCAGCGCGTCAGCGCGCGGGAGCGCGTAATCGTTCATCGACCCGGTGAGCAGCTGCCCATTGTCGGCGTAGACGGCATGCTCCCAGAGCGCCTGCCCGATCCCCTGCACGACGCCGCCGTGCACCTGCCCTTCGACGATCATCGGGTTGATCTGATGGCCGCAGTCGTCAACGGCGACGTACCGCTTCAGTTGAATGTCGCCCGTTTCGGAATCGACTTCGACCACCGCGACGTGCGCGCCGAATGGGAACACGAAGTTCGGCGGATCGTAGAAGGTGCTCGCCTCCAGCCCGGGTTCCATCCCCTGCGGCATGTTCCACGCGACGTTGGCCATCAGCGCGATGTCCTGAATCGTCTTGTGTTTCTCCGGAAAGCCGCGGACGAAGAACTTGCCGTTCGCGTACTCGATATCTTCAACGGCCGCTTCGAGCAGATGGCTCGTGAGGAGCTTCGCCTTCTCCTTGATCTTGCGGGTGGCGACAGCGAGTGCGGCGCCGCTGACGGCAGCGGTGCGGCTGCCGTAGGTGCCCCATCCCATCGGTGTGGTCTCGGTATCGCCGTGCACGATCTTCACGTCGCTAACGCTGACGCCGAGCTCATCGGCGACGATCTGTGCGAACGTTGTTTCTTCGCCTTGACCGTGCGGTGACGAACCGATGAAGACATGCGCCTTTCCGCTCGGATGGAAGCGGACGATGGCGCTCTCCCACAATCCACCCTGGAAGCCGACGGCGCCGGCGACTTGCGACGGTCCGAGCCCGCAGATCTCGACGTACAGGCCGACGCCCACCCCGACGTGACGCCCTTTCTTCCGCAGCTCCGCCTGCTCTTTCCGGAGACCGGCGTAATCCACGTGTGCCAGCACCTTGTCCAGCGCACCCGGATAATTTCCGCTGTCGTACTTGAGACCCGTCACGACGTCGTGGCCGTTCTCGAAGGGCGGGATCAGGTTCTTCTTGCGCAGCTCCGCCGGATCCATCTTCAGCTCGTCGGCGAGCCGATCGATCACGCGTTCCAGCATGAACGTCGCCTCGGGGCGGCCCGCACCCCGATAGGCCTCGACCGGTGTCGTATTCGAGTAGACGCCGTACACGTCTTCCTTCACAGCGCCGATCTGATACGGACCCGACAGCATCAGGCCGTGAAGAATCGTCGGAATGCCTGGCGCAGCGGTGGACAGATACGCTCCCATGCCGGCCCAGACGGTGCATCGGAGCCCAAGGATGCGTCCGTCCTTGGTGGCCGCCATTTCCACGTCCTGGACGTGGTCGCGTCCGTGCGTGGTCGATTGATAGTTTTCCGATCGGCTTTCGATCCACTTGACGGGCCGCCCCAACTTCATCGAGCAGAAGACGGTGATGAAGTCGCCCTGGATCTGCGGAATCTTGCTGCCGAATCCGCCGCCGACTTCCGGAGCGATGACGCGAAGGCGATCTTCGGGAATGCCGCAGACGAGCGACATGATGAAGCGGACGATGTGCGGGTTCTGGGTGGTGTTCCAGAGCGTCAACTCTCCCGTTGCGGGGAGGTAGTGCGCCAGCGCCCCGCGAGGTTCCATCGCGTTGGGAATCAACCGCTGCTGAATAATCCGGTCGCGCACGATCACGTCCGCGTTGCTGAACGCGGCGTCGACGTCGCCGCCCGCGACCGTCCAGTGGAACGCGATGTTGTTCGGCGCCTCCTGATGCAGCTGCGGTGCGCCGGGCTTGACGGCCTGCTCGGGATCGACGGTCGCGGGCAGCAGCTCGTAGTCCACCTCGATGAGATCGACCGCGTCAGCCGCCTGCGCCGGCGATTCAGCCACGACAACCGCAACGGCATCGCCGACGTAGCGCACGGTCCCTTTCGCCAGCGGCGGATACGGCGCGGTTTTCAAGTCGGAGTTCGGAACAAGCCAGGCGCATGGGATCGCTCCGACCACTCCTTCGGTGTCGCCGCTGGTGAAGGCCGCGACAACGCCCGGTGCGGCCTTGGCGGAAGCGGTGTCAATGTTCCTGATGCGCGCGTGCCCGTGAGGGCTTCGCAGGATCGCCGCGTAGAGCTGTCCCGGCAGCGTGATGTCGGCCGTGTACTTGGCCGTGCCCGTGAGCAGCCGCGGATCTTCGCGCCGCTTGATGCCAGAGCCGAACACCCGTGCGGGCGCCGCAACCGTCGTCGCCATCATCGTCCTCCCGCCGCGGCGGCGGCTTGCACCGAGCGAACGATGTTCTGATAGCCGGTGCAGCGGCACAGGTTGCCTTCAAGCGCGTGACGAATCTGCTCTGCCGACGGATTGCGGTTGGCGTCGAGCAACGCGCGCGTCGCAAAAATCATCCCCGGCGTGCAGAAGCCGCACTGGAGGCCGTGCTTCTCCCAGAACGCTTCCTGGATGGGATCAAGCTTGCCGTCCGGTGCAAGACCTTCGATGGTCGTGACCGACGAACCATCCGCCTGCGCCGCGAGGCAGGTGCACGACTTCACCGCGACGCCGTCGAGCTGCACCGTGCAGGCGCCGCACTGACTGGTGTCGCAGCCAATCTTTGTACCGGTCAGGCCGAGGGTATCGCGTAGAAAATGAACCAGCAGAAGCCGCGGCTCGATTTCGCGATCGTAGCGACGGCCGTTCACAGAAATGCTGACGGGGAGCGCCATGACGTGCCTCCAGGTGCGATAGGAGGGGCGAAGCTTACATCCGCAATCTGCAATGTGCAAATTGCGTTATGCGGCGTGCTTCCAGATCAGGGCAGCAGGGCGGCGGCGGATATCACTCCGCCGAACGGCAGCGCGATGGATTCGGTACGGGCGACGCGTTTCGATTGAGCGTACGCCCATCC
>DASTZI010000033.1:0-37508 GCA_035764385.1 Vicinamibacterales bacterium | reverse complement strand
CCGATCACAGGCGTGACGTTGCTTGGTCCCTTGTACACACTGGCTGTCGGGACCGTCACCGTAAACACGGTGTCCTGGGCGTGGAGGAACGCCGGATTTACGATCAGGGCGAGTACGACGGCAGCGATGCGTCGAATCATCTGAACCTCCCGCATTGTGTTGACCGAACCGCGATTGCACAGATCTGCCATCTGGGTCGCAGGTACGAATCTGCGGCCTGACTCACGTTTCTGGCGGGGCTGGGGAGCGAAGCGCGCCGAAATCCGGGCAGATCGCGGTGCTGCCGGAATAGCAGCAAAGAGCCTTCCGGAGCCGAACGGGCAGGAATGGGAAAGTCTAGCTAGCGGCCGTTCTTCTTCGAATGACGGTCGACGGCGATGGCGCCGTTGAAGAACGCGCCTTCTCGCATCACCACCGCTGGTGAGAGCAGCGTTCCTGACACGCTGGCCGTGTCGGTCAACTCCACACGTTCCTCCGCGGCGATGTCACCGACCATCGTGCCGTGAATCGTCAATCGAGGCGCGCGGACGCGGGCATCAATATTTGCGGTCGGGGCCACGAGCAACGCGCCGGCTTCGAGGCTGATTTCGCCTTTGACGCGTCCGTGAATCGTGATGTCCTCATGGCTTGTCACGTGCCCGTTGATGACGAGGGAAGCTCCAATGGTTGTCATGACCGTCACATCCTGAATCGGTGGAGTGGTGTGTTGAGGGTGCTGTGTTGTTTCTCGGCCGCAACGGTCATTTCAACAGGACCCCGGCCGCGCTGGTCACTTGCGCGCCACCCGCAACGTGCCTGTGATGACGCCCTCGAAGAACGTGACTCTGATCCGGTAGGTTCCGGCCGACGGAGCGGTCCAGTCGAAGGCGGCGAAATACTTCCAGGAATCATCGCTGCCGAGGACGGGGTTGCCGTTCGAATCGAGCAGGACGAGGATCGTGTCCCAGTAATCGCGACTGCTCGTGACGATCGAAACCTTCTCCCCGGCGCTCACGACAAGCGGAATGTCCAGCGTCTGCCCCGGCACGACGCCACGCTCGAGCGTCGTCCCCGCCGAAAGTGCGGACGTCGCGACCAGTCCGGTGGTCACGAGCTGGATGTGCTTCTGAATCTCTGCGGCGGCGGCGGAGACGTTGCCAAACGCAAGGTAGGCGCTCCCAAGGATGGCGTGCACCCGCGGCGTATTGAGGCCGCCGTCAAGCGCGAACGTGGCTTCCGTGAACGCACGACTTGGATCCGGCAGGCCGTAGGTGTAGGCATCCGCGACGATGTAGTGGACGTCAGGGCTCGCGGGGGCCAGCGCGATCGCGTAGTCGAGATCGCCAACGCCATCGTTGACCGCGTGGTTTTTCAGCAGTCGGCTCGAGCCACGGAACAAATAGCCGTAGGGATTTGACGGCTGAAGATCGAGCAACTGGTCGAGGAGATTAATGGCCCCGAGGTAATCGAAGTACGCCCAGCGCGCGAAGCTGGCACCCGTCAATGCAGTGATGCTGGTGGGGCCGGCAGCGAGCCTGGCAGCGTACCCCGCCAGGATCGTCGTCTCAGCGTCCGGATGTATTGGCGTGACGACGGCCGTCACGCGCGCGTAGTCTCCGAAGGCATTCGAATATTGCCCCAAAAGGAGTTGAGCCTCGATGCGACCGCGATAGCCCTCGACGTCGGTCGGATGCGCATCGATGACGCACGTGAACTCGCCGATCGCCTGCTTGTAACGACCCTGATCGATGAGGAGTTGCCCCTGCTCCGCCGTACAACTCGCCGCGTATGCCGACGAGAGCGCTCCATTGACAAGCAGCGCGGAAACGACCCCGACAGTTGCACGCGTGACAAGACTCAGAGGCGACCGACGACGCATCGAATCCTCCGTGTTGGTGAGGCGCGACTCTATCAAATGGCTGAGCTCTGGACCAAGCGCCGGTCAGAACGTCGCGGGAGAGACTGGAAGACTCGGCGCGTGGAGGATGTCGAGTTCGCGAACACCGCGCTCGATCAGCCGCTGAACCTTCTCATCACGGCGGAAGTCCGACAGCAGCGTGCGCCTGCTGCTCGTGTACGCCTGATCCATCACGTAGGCGAGGACGGTGTCCATCACCGTCCCTTCTTCGGTGTTCGTATTTCTGAAACGGCGCCTGAAATCGGCCAGTACGGGCGCAAACGCCGGGTCGTCCCACTGCTCCGGGCCCGCATCGAGACGCAGGAAATCGTCGAGAACCGTCAAATACGCCGCGCCAGGCGGCTGATGCCAGAACGCGACGTCAGGACCAAAGCCGCTGACGTAGTACGGAAGATACAGCGTCTCTCCCGGCTGCAGCCGGTCGCCCAGTGCCGGATTGAACCGCTGCACCTCCGCTCGGGCAAGGCCCGTGCGTTTGACGATTTCGGCGAGCGATAACACGCGTGGTGTCCGCATCGCGTGAATCGGCTCCTGTGGTATCGATGCGGCAAGCTCAGTGACGTTGAGCGTGTTGCCGAACACCATCTCGGCGTACAGATACGAGCGCGGACCGTAGCTGTAATACACGTCCTCGTATTCCTTGCTCTGCAGCGTCCGCAGATCGCGCGCCAGTTTCGAACCGAGGAAATACTGGGCGCGAACGTCCTGAGCACCGAGGTGCTCGCCATTGATCAATGCTCGACCAACGTTGGTGCCGCCGGCGTTGTGTTCGGACAACGCGGGGATGAATGAACCGTACTTCGTGGCGAGCACCGACAGGTACGCGGCGCAGTACGGCGCCTGACTGGTCTGGTTCTCCTGCTCGATCGGGTCTGGTGAAAAGTAGTTCAGCCGCTTCCAGTTCTTCCGCAGCCATTGACAAAAACCCACCGCGTTGGCTTCCGAGCGTCGGGTACCGTTCAGGCCCGATTCGAGAATGACCTGCGCGAGCCCAATCTCCCCCGGCACGCCGAACCGCTCGTAGATCGCGCTCCACTCCGCGACAAAGCTTCCATACTTCGGCACACTGCGCAGCAGCGCGTCCCCACGGGTGGAGTTCTGCAGCACGGGTCCTGCCGCGCGCTCGAGGAGCTCCGCCACCTGGTCGCGCCGTTCGCCGACCTTTCGAGCCAGTTGCTGCCCATCGAGGAGGCCAGCCAATGTGGGATCGACCCATACCGCGTGACGCGTCCAATCGCCGCGGGCGGGAAACGTGGCGAGCAGTCTTCCGTCGGACGCGCTGCCGAAGGCAATCGATCCGTCCGGCAGCGTGAACACGTGTCGCCAGAACCCGTAACCGGGCCTGAACGTCTGCATCGCCGCGAAGTCGGCGCGCCGCCGCGCCTCGACAATGTGCGCCACCTCGGAACCGGGAGCCGTGGTGATTGGGATGGTAGGAGTCGCACCGCGCGCGACAACAATCCACGCAGGAACGGCGATCGCGATCGCCGCAGCAGCGAGCGCGACATACGTGCCTCTCCAGCGTCTCGTGAGGAGGCACGTGAGCACTCGTGTACGTAACGCCGCCATGCGCTTCTTCAAAGCAGCCAATGGTTATGCGGAACGCTTTACGAAAGCGGTCGTCCGAAGACCTGCACGTAGTACGGACGCCCGGTTCGATCGACGGCGTAGCCGGCGCCCATCTCAGTGAAGGTCGAGTTGAGGATGTTGGTCCGATGACCACGTGAATGCATCCAGGCGTCCAGCACCTTCGCCGCATTCGCCTGACCGAAAGCGACGTTCTCGCCGACCGTCTTCCAGCGATAGTTTGCCGCCGCGATTCGATCCTCGGGGCGTGGATACCGTGCGTCAGGAAGCTCGTGCGCCATGTGGCCGGCCTGTGCCATCTGATCCGCCTGCAACTGCGCCGCACGCATCAGACGAGGGTTGGCATGCAGCGCTGCCCGTCGATAGTGCGTCCGCTCGACGTTCGTCAGCGCGATCACGTCGGCGGCCACCCTGGACGAAGCCGGAGACCCCCTTCGCGATTGCGCCGTCGATTGCGCCGGCACACAGCAGACGCCGACGATGCAGACGAAGATCGCCATACGGATACGTCGTCGCTGACGAGGCATGCCCCAAAGGCTGCAATCGATGCGCCCGCGCAGGTTCATGCATCGCGCCGCGTAAGCCGCAGACAGACGCATGGGAGTTCCAATTTGGATCACGGCCGCGTGACGACTTTGAATCCCGGATCCGGAAATTGCGGTCGTCACGGCACGCGCGACAAATGAGGCGAGGTAGCGGAAGCAAAATCGGGGGGAGCAGCCGATTCTGCGAGTGCTCAGTTGTGTCCGCGTCCGCGGCCGCGGCCACGGCCGCGGCTGCCCGGGAAATCGCGGTCATGATCGCGGTCCCATCGATGATCGTGAACGATTACGCCGCTGTTACCGGCCCAATATCCTTCGAAATACATGTTCCGATCGTAGCGGGCGGCGACCCAGTACGCGCCGGGATACGGCGGCCGCGTCCAGTACCCGTCGTGCCATACATAGCGATGTTTGACCGGATACCAGTAACCACCGACCCAGACGTACTCGGGCTGCGGCGGTGGCGGCGGCGCCACGTACACCACTTGCGGCGGAGGCGGCGGACCAATCTGAACTCCGATTGAAACGGACGTCTGCGCTGAGACGACCGACCCGGTGATCAGCAAGCACGCGGCAACAAACGCTGTTCTTCTCAGAGTTTCCATGCAATGACCTCTGAGAGGCTGTCGGCAACTTCCGATCCAAGCGGTCTGGTTCGCCCGTGTGGTTGTCTGCGGCGTTACCCGATGACGCGTCGCTGTTCGACACGTATCCTCGGTGTCCTCGAGCAGTGCCACCGATTTCAACTATGAATCCGTAAATCGAAAACTGTGATCGGCAACGCTGAACGGAGGGCTGGTGCTAGCATCGTTACGCGCATGCGATCACAACGTCAGCGTGACACTGACACATCGTCTTCGTCCATGCTCTCTCGCATCGTGAAGTGGATTGGTGCGGCGACCGCGGTCATCTCGCTGATTCTCGGTGCTCGCCAGCTGATTACCATTGCCACGGATCGCGCGCAACGAAGCCGGGAGTCTGCGGAGTTCACCACGCTGGCGCGACAACAGGCCAGCCGCAACGAATTCGCCGAAGCCTGGCGAAGCCTCGATCGCGCGGAGGAACGCTCGCGAACCGACGCGACGGATGCGGCGAGGCTTGACGTCGCCTTCGCGTGGCTCGAAGAAGGGAGACCCGGACCCGACCAGCCGTTCAGCCGCATCACGGACGCCGTCGTACCGGCGCTCGATCGCGCGCTGTTGAACGCTCAGCATCCGCGTCGCGCCGACACGCTCGCGCATATGGGATGGGCGACATTTCTCAAATCTCGCGAAACAGGCACCGGCGATCCCGCATCGCTCTACAAGCAGGCCCTGGAGATCGATTCGCACAACGTCTATGCGAACGCGATGCTCGCTCATTGGCTGATGTGGCGGGGTGAACCGCTCAGTGTGGCGCGCCCCTACTTCGACGCTGCCATTTCGAGCGGCAAGCAACGTCCCTTCGTCCGAACACTTCAGATGGCAGCAGTGCGCAATCGCAACGATGATGCCGCTGATGCCGAGTTCATCCGGATTGTCGATTCGATGCGGCAGCAGAACGAGCCGCTCGACGAGCGTTCAGCGCGGGCAGCCTATGCCGTCTTTGAACGCCGCTACGGTCCACGGCCGCGTGTACCCGATGCGGCAATCGATATATCCGTTTCCGATCAGCTCGCCACGTTCAGATGGCTTGCAGGGATGCCCGGCGTGTCCGGACGCGCCGAGGTCAACGACGCCGTCGTCGCCACGTTGAACAGCAGAATGCATCGTTGAGAGACGCGCGGGCGCAGGTCTTAGCCGGCGCGCAGATTGCGGGAGGTGACGCGACTGCTACTTACGAAAGAACACAAACCACAACACCACGAACCCGAACAACACGGCGAGCCATGTCGACGGATCGGCATCCCGCAACGTGTATTCGAGATTGCCGAGAAGGTCCCGTAAGCCAGAGGAACCGCCGCTGGCCAATGCGCCGTATTCACCTAATCCCTGCGCAATCAACATATCGAGGCCCCTGTACGGTTATCGGCGAAACGGCGGTATCCCGGTAATTCAACGTTCACAATTCAAAATGCAAACACCGGAGCGATTGGACGCTCGCAGTGTCTGCATTTTGGACCGTGCATTCCGAAATGGCGACGTCAGTTCGTCGTGTTCGTCCGCTGCCCGATCGCGCTCCGCAGATCGGCCATGGTCGTGATCCGCGGCCCATGCAGCGCCGCAATCTGTCGAACATCGAGCTTCAACCGCTGGATGTTGTCGTAGAGATTCACCGAGAACGGGTTCGGCGTTGTCGGCGGCGGCGCGTCTGCCGCGGCCGGCGTGAATGCGTCGGCCTCCGCCAGAATCCTCTCGCGCGGCAGATACACCATCACGAACGCGTCGTTATGGCCGCTGCTCTGGATCGGATAGATCTCGATGGCGCGGCGCCCGTCGGTGACGACGTGCTTGTCCGAGAAGGTTTCGAACATCGCGGTCTTCTTCGACTGCTCGAGCCGATCCGGATTCAGCGAATGCGGCGCGCTCCACGCCTTCTCGTAATACGCCTTGTTCATCTCGTGGGTCACGATGGTCGCACCCTCGTCCACGTAGGTGCGCAGTCCGCCTGAATGATCGAAGTGCGCGTGCGTGTTGATCAGGTACTTGATCGGCTTGTTCGGAATGAGTTCCTTCGCCTTGGCGATGACGGCCGACGACCGCGCCTCGTCAAGCGGACCCTCGACGATCACGATGTGATCGCTCTGATCGATGGCGAGACTGTGGTGCGAACCCCCCCTGAGGTAGTAGACGCCGTCAGCCATCTTGTCGCTGGTGACGGTCACAGGCGGCACCGTTGCATTGCGTGCCTGATCAGGCACCGGCAGATCGACCGTGCCGTTACGAGTGACCGACGAAACGGTCAGGTCGAGGACCGGATAGCCCCCCTGCTGCCTGACGATGTGCGCCGGAAACTGCACGCCGCTGAAATCACGATAGTCGGAGAACGTCGTTTCGACCAGCGTGTCGCCGAGCACCGGATTGTTGATCCAGGTTTGAACCTTCTCGACCTGGTTCTGGGCGTTGATGATGCCGACATACTTGTTCTTGCCGGCGGTGAACGTCACCTCTGAACCGGTGCCCGTCGCCTGAGATGTTGCGTTGTTGGCTGCCGCCGCCTTGAGGAAACCCTGCGGCGTCGACCAGATCTCCATCGTCCGCTCTTCGACCGCGGCCGGCGCCGGCTGCGCAGCTGGCGCCGAGCCCGGTGCAGCGGCCGCCATGTTCCAGGCTGCTGTTCCGCTGATGTACTGATCCGGCTTCTGATCAACGGGTGCCGGCCGAACACGCCCGGGTTCGATCACCTGCTTGCGAGTCATCTGGATTCGCGCCGCGGGCGTCTCGTAATTGATTGACGCGGTGAAGGCGCTGACGTCGAACGCCGGCCACGGCAGCGTCGGGTTCGGTGCCTGTCCGAACTGATACCACTTTCCGGTACCGGAGTATTCGATCGTCCTCGTGTCGGCTGCACCCAACGCGTCGGCCGATCCCTGCAGCGTGCCGGCCTTCGACCCGCAAGCCATCATCGTGGAGGCGGTAAGGAGTCCAACCGCCAGAGCTATCCATGTGCGCATGTCGTTCCTCACTTCAGTGAAAGGTGATTGACGGAAGAAAGCGGGCGTTAGTACTGCACACGGGTAGGTGGTGGATATGGATTCGAGTAGATGCTGTTGTAGCGGACACGAACGCCGTTCTTGTCCAGGAACCCGGCTGATTGCTGGAACAGCGCCGGCGACGGAGCGCCCTTCGGAACTGTCGCTTCGAAGATGTACAGCCGGTTCTCATGCATGTGTATCTGTGCGTAGGTGCGCGAGCCGTCCGCATTGGACAACTGCAGCCGGCGCCCCTCGATGCGGTCGGTGTTGCCGTACGCGTAGTAGGTGACTTTCGCGTCGCGCTTGAGAAAACTCCATGCCGCATATTCCATCGCGCCGCGCAGCTCGGCAACGTAGGGGTTGCCGCACGTGTCCGGATATCCCGTGCACCCCTTCACGCGGTCCGCGTGGATCTTCTCGACGTTCGAATAATCGACGACCGTCACCGAATAGTGCTCCCCCTTCGCGTCGTACTTGTGGACGTGGCCCGGAATCGTGATGCGGTATTCCGTTTCCCACTTAATCTCTTCGACGGTCGGCTGACCCGGAAAATTGACCGTGAACATGTCTGACCGGCTGGCGTACTCAATCCACTCTTGAGCCGCACCGGCCGTGGAGAGAAGCAGTACCGAGGCAGCAACGAGGGCAAACTGACGCATCACTATCCTCCGCTCTCGTCCTATCCGGGATTCCGGCCGGGGCGCGACGGATGTTACACCCGTCCGGGGAGGACTGGCACCAAAGTCGAACAGCTGTTGTATGGCCACGCGAAATATAGGAAATCACCGGATAGCCAATTTCAGCGGTCTTGTGTAAGGTTCGGCCGCGGAATTTCTCCCGTACGCGATGGCGCCAAACTACCCAAGCAGCCAATCGTCGGTCGTCGCGCACGGCGCCGAAGAGGCGCTGCGCGTCAGCGAGGAACGCTTGCGACTCGCTACTCGCGGCGCGGGCATCGGAATCTTCGACTACGACGCCGTTGCCGACCGATGCCTTCAATCACCCGAAGCCTACGCCCTGCTTGGAGTCGCAGAGGGGACACGAGGGAGGTTGGCGGACTTCATCGCCATCATTCACCGGGACGACCGAGCGCGTTTCGCGGCAGCGATCGCCGCGGCCTTCAATCCGCACGGGTCCGGCGCGCTCGACGAAGAGTTCCGAATCATTCGTGTGGACACGGCCGAGACCCGGTGGGTGAAGCAGATCTCGCAGACGTACTTCGACGAGTCAGGCAGTGAGAAGCGTGCGGTGCGCGTCATCGGCGCGTTCATCGACATCAACGAACGAAAGATCCGCGAAGCGCGCGACCACTTCCTCCTCACGTTGAATGATCAGCTGCGATCGGCCGCGGGTCCCCTGGCCATTCAGAAAACCGCGACACGTCTCCTG
The DNA here is from genome assembly GCA_035764385.1 of Vicinamibacterales bacterium. Lineage (GTDB taxonomy): Bacteria > Acidobacteriota > Vicinamibacteria > Vicinamibacterales > UBA2999 > Gp6-AA40. The sequence goes on along the minus strand of DASTZI010000033.1, from coordinate 28,480 downwards.
GGTGAGCATCTACAGGCGAATCGCATCGTCTATCTGGAGGTCGAAGGCGACGAGTTCGTGGTCCGCGAGTCATACACGGATGGCGTGGCGCCGTTTGCGGGCAGAGGCCCGGTCTCCATGTTCGGAGAGGCATTCCTGGACGCGTATCGGCACGGTGAGACCGTCGTCGTCAATGATGTGAGCGCCGAACCATTGCTCCGCGTCGACGAGCGACGCAATTTCCTGGCAGCCGACATTGCCGCCTTCACCGCGGTCACGCTTCTCACGGACAGGCGATGGGTGGCGGCACTCTGTGTCGAGCAAGCGATTGCCCGCGTCTGGACCCCATGGGAGATCGAGCTCACTCGCATCGTCGCCGAACGGATCTGGCAGACAGTTGAACGTGCACGTGCGGAGGCGGCTCTGGAGGCGAGCGAACACAAACTCCGTCTCGGCCTGGTGGCGGCCAACCTTGGAACGTGGCGGTATGACATCAGCAGTGGCGTGTTCGAAGGCGACGACGTCACCAGGAGGATGCACGGATTCGCTCCGGATCACAGCATCGAGACGCGGGAGGATGCGGTGCGCCACGTGCATCCGGACGATCTGCGCGACATCCAGCGGGCGTTCGTCATGACGAGCACGCCCAGCACGTCGATTCGCTCCGAATATCGTGTCGTCCTGCCGGACGGCGACACACGCTGGATTTCCAACCTCTCGATGCCGCAGGCGGCGACCACGTGGATCGTTGGCGTGGTGGCCGACATCACGGAACGGAAGCGCAAGGAAATCGATCTGCAGAACCGCTATCGCGAGCAGGGGCGCACGTTGCGTCTCCTGCTCGAAAATGCGGCGCAGGGGATTCTGTCGGTCGACGCTGGCGGCACGATCGTCATGGCGAATCGAGCCTGCGAGACGATGTTCGGCTGGCCGCATGGCAGGCTCGTCGGCTGTCCGGTCGAGCACCTCGTTCCTTCCGCGCTCCGCGGCGAAGACGCTGAGCACCGCGCCGCGTTTGCCAACGCGTTGCGTGCGCGGGCAATGGCATCCGGTCTGGACGTCCTCGGGCAGCGTAAAGACGGGTCCATCTTTCCGATCGAGGTCCATCTGACTCACGTGTCCACTCCGGATGGTGGGCACACCGTCGCGTTTATCTCGGACGTCACTGTTCGCAGGCAGGCAGAACGCGCCCTTGCCGACAGCCACGCCGCACTACAGGATCGGACGGCGGAGTTGGAGAGGCGGACGGTACAACTGAGTCGGCTCGCATCCGAACTGACGCTCACCGAGCAACGCGCGCGCGAGCGTCTCGCCAAGATGCTGCACGACGGCCTCCAACAATCGTTGTTCAGTGCATCGCTGAAGCTCGAGCAGTTGAAGATGAACCTTCCTGGCGCGGCCACGCGGCTGCTCGAAGAAGCCCGGGCCGAAATCGGCGAGGCCATCGATGCGGCGCGCACGTTGAGTTTCGAGCTGGCGCCACCGGAAGTGATCGCCGCGCGGCTGGCGCCAGCCGTGACCTGGCTGGCAGATCGAATGTGGACTAAGTACGGGCTCCACGTTCGGGTCACTGCCGATGCGGGTGCGGACGTGGATCGAAAGGACGTCCGCATGCTGCTGTTCGAATCGCTTCGCGAAATTCTCTTCAACGTCGTCAAACATGGCCACGTTGATTCCGCCGAGGTGAGCCTCGCCGCGGGTGCCGACGACATGCTCGTCATCAGCGTCACCGACCGTGGAGCGGGATTCGATCTGGCGGCTCTCGACGACGGGCGAACCGGCAACACCGGGCTGGGCCTGTTGAGCATTCGCGAGCGACTCGCGTGGCTTGGAGGGCGGCTGGAAATCGAGAGCTCCCCCGGCCGCGGCGCGCAATTCCGTCTGGTCTCACCGAGGCTGTCATTTCGGCGGACTCTATCCGAGGATGCGACGGCGCGAGGGGTCTCGGCGCCGCCGATGGCACCAACTGGCACACCGGCGTTCCCGCGGCTCAGAATCCTTCTCGCCGACGATCATCCGGCCACACTGTCCGCTCTCCGATCCGCGCTGAGCCAATATCCGGAACTCGACGTCATCGGCGACGCCCGCAACGGCGTCGAGGCGATTGCACAGGCGAAAACGCTCCGGCCCGATGTCGTCCTGATGGACGTGTCCATGCCCGTCATGGACGGCGTGGACGCGACGCGAAGCATCCACGACGAACTGCCGTCGATTAAAGTCATCGGCCTGTCAGCATCTGAGAAGACGCCGGACCCGCACCCGATCGAACTGGCGGGCGCGGTTGCGTACTTTCAAAAGAATGCGGACACGCGGCGCCTCATCGAGCACGTTCTCGGGCTGCGCGTCAGCAGCGGTTTGCGCCACCCAACCGAATCCGGTTGACACGGCCGTCCTTCGACATCAGGATCGGCCTGCCTTAGAGCCACAGAGAGAGGGCCGATTATGCGCAACAGACTGTTCGCCGCGTCCGCCGCGATTGTCATCGCCGGCCTGACGCTCTACGCCCAGGGTGCGCGACAAGGGGGTGCCGCCGCCGCACCGGTTCCAAAGCTCGCCACCGACAAGACCATGTTCTGGCCAGCGTCGGATATCGAAGCGCGATGGAAGCAAAACGAGGCGCTCAAGCGCAACAACTCGCGGCTGTTCGACGGGCCGACCAACATCTCGGCGAACGTCCGTATTGTGGCCGGCGAGGACCCGCCTCTCACTCACGAGACGACAGCGGATCTCTGGATCGTCACAGCCGGAACCGCGGTCGCCCGGACCGACGGAAAGCTCGTCACCAATGGCTCTGCGAGCTCCATCACCAACGCCACCGAGCGAATGGTGGGCACCGGCGACGTCCTGTATGTGCCGCCGGGCGTGCCGCACCACTTCACGCAGATGAAGGGATTCAGAGCGTGGCTCATGCGGTTCGACACGCTGGGTCTGGTGCGAACGACGCCGGCTCCGAGCGCGCCTGCAGGCGGACGCGGTGCCGCGCCGGCGGCCGCGGCTCGCGAGGGTGGAGCAGGACGAGGGAGCGCTCCGCCCGTGCCCAAGCTGTCCACCGACAAGACGATGTTCTGGACGGCGGCGGACATCGACGCACGCTGGAAGGAAAACGAGGCACAGAAGCGAATCAACTCCCGCATCTTCGACGGGCCGGCGAACATCAGCGCGAACGTCCGGATCGTGCTTCCGGGAGACGAGCCGCAAACACATGAAGGAACCGCGGATCTCTGGGTCGTAACCGCGGGCGAGGCGGTTGCAAGAACCGACGGGGAAATGGTCGGGGCGAACGGCAACAAGACGATTCGCAACGGCATGATGCGAACGGTGCATCCCGGCGATGTGCTGTACGTGCCTCCCGGCGTGCCGCACCATTTCACGGACATGAAGGGATTCAGGGCCTGGTTGATCCGCTACGACGTCGAAGGATGGTCGCAGAGCATCCAGCCAGCTGGACGCGGCGGCGCACAGTAGGCTCTCGTCCAGTGATTAGCTCGCGCGCCGCAGCCGCGCGAGCTCGTCCTTGATCTGCTCTACCGTTTTCGCAAGAGCCGCAACGCGCGCGCGCAGCCCTGATGCTGCGCGCGTGCCGCGCCGGATACGCAATTTCCTATTCTGCTGAGCTCGACGCCGCGGTGGTCGATCCGCCGCCATCGCCGCAGGCATCACCATTGGTCGTCGTTGAGCGTTCGACCGGGGCCCGACGGCTACTGTTGGCGCGGGGTAAAAGAGATGCTTTTCGGGCGGAAGGATCAGATAGGGGTGATCGTCCGCGACGGGCTCCGCGGCGCCCGACGCCAGCAAGTAGTTGGCGATCGTGGTCCCGACTTCGTAGGCGTATCCCAGCCGGAATGCAGAGAACTGTATTCCGTCAATGCTCTCGCACAGCTGCCGCGTAATGCGTAAACGCATATGTGCCGGGGGAGGCATCGCAGGGATGTGTGCAAGCTAAATTCGTTCCGTCCTTACGTCGCGATGACGCTGATCAAGGATCAACGGACGGATGAGGTTCGCGTTGTTCGGTCGGGCAGGGGCGGTTCTCGAGACCGGCCCCTACCCTGAGTGCGTGATCAGCGGGCCTTCAGCTCCGCGTACACCTGGCGGACGAACCGATCGCCAGTCATCCCGGCTTCCTGCACCTTGGGATCGAGATCGGCCGTGACTTTGGCGGCCACCACCTCGTCTTCGCTCTTGCCCTGAGCCAGCAGACGCGCCACGCGGTCACGAACCGCGAGCGTAATATCGCGGTGTGCGACAACCGCCGTGCGATCGACCGTCGGTCCGTGGCCCGGAATGATCTTCGTGTTCGGTCCCGCGTGTCCGATGACCGAGCCCAGGCCGTCGATCAGGCCCTGCAGGGAACCGCCGTTGGCACGGTCCACGTTCGGGTACTGAATGGAGCGAAAGAAGTCACCGGTCATGATGACGTCGAGACCGGGGAAGTACACCATCGTGTCGCCATCGGTATGCGCACGCGGGATGGCGATCATCTGGATCTCCTCGCCATTCATGTGCAGCGTCAGCAGGCCGCGATACGTCTGCTTGGGAAGGCCGACGGCCGCCGTCGGTACGCCGGGCGTGCCGTTGGCCTGGGGGTTCGGATGCGCCAGACGATAGCGCAGCTCCTCGCGGGAGATGATCGTGGCGCCCAGCTTTCCGAAATTCTCGTCGCCGCCGGTATGGTCGCCGTGGACGTGCGTGTTGACGACGAACTTGATTGGCTGCGGCGTGAGCCGCTTGATAGCGGCCACGATCTTGTCACTGAGCGGAGCGAACTGCGTGTCGACCATGAACACGCCGTCGGGTCCAAACAGCACGCCGATCGTGCCTCCCTGCCCGTCGAGCGTGTAGAACTTGTCGGTCACTCGGTTCGCCTTGATTTCCACCTTGCTGAAATCGGGCGCGCCCTGCGCGTACGCAGAGACGACGCCGAGCGCGACCACGACGGAAGTGAAAAGAATTCGAGCGAATCTCATACGGCGCGCCTTTCTCTTTGCTGATTCCGGGTGAGCGGGCCCATACGTTAACCCAGCCGCGACGTTTTCGGAGTCGGATATTATTCCGACCTCACAGTTCAAAGGAGCGTCCATGCGAACCGTCACGTTTCTGATGGTCCTGGTTGTCGCGAGCATTGCGGGCCTGAGCCATGTACCTGTTGCCGCGGCACAGGGCGGCGCGTGGACGAAGTTGTTCAACGGTAAAGACGTGAGCAACTGGAACGTCACGGGCAACGCCGACTGGCGGGTCAGCGATGGTGTCATCGAGGCCACCAAAGCCAGGGGCTTCCTTGTGTCGAAGCAGTCGTACGGTGATTTCGAGCTGCGAGGCGACATCTGGGTGACCGCTGATTCCAACGGCGGCTTCCTCTTCCGCATCACCAAGCCCGAGGATCCGGGAATCGAAAACGGCTACGAACTGAACATCAATGACAAGCGCGCCGATCAGACCGGCCGCACGGGGTCGATCGTCAACGTCGCCAAGCCGCTGGTGCAGTACGACTCGGGTGGTAAATGGACGACCGTCGTGATCACCGCGAAGGGTCCGCACATCGTTGCGACGCTCAACGGCATCAAGACCGCGGAGGTCGACGACACGAAATATGGGCGCGGGCCAGTCTCGCTGCAGGCGGCGGGCGGCATCGTCCGCTATCGGAACGTCGAAATCCGCGAGCTGAGGTGACGCGATGCGACAGCTTGGCTGCGTCGTCGCGATCGTCATGAGCGCAGCGCTGGTTTCAGCGCAGCGCCAGGCGAAGACCCTGGACATCTACGTCGTTGATGTCGAAGGAGGCAATGCCTCACTCTTTGTTTCACCGTCGGGTGAATCGCTCCTGATTGACACGGGCAATGGCGGGATGGCTGCTCCGCGCGATGCCGGCCGCATCGTGGAGGCGGCAAAGGATGCCGGCATCAGCCAGATCGATCACCTGATCACGACGCACTGGCATGGCGACCACTACCGCGGCCTTGCCGAACTTGCCTCGCGGATGCCGATCCGTCATTTCATCGATCACGGCGCGAATATTCAGCCGGCCGAAGCGACAGACGAGTTTCTCAAAACCACGTATCCAGCGCTCTATGCGAAAGGCACGCATACGATCGCCAAAGTCGGCGACGTCATTCCGCTGGCCGGCGTCAACGTCCGCGTGATCGCGTCGGCAGGGCAGGTGATCCGGACGCCGCTCTCGGGCGCCGGCAAACCGAATCCGTCCTGCAACATTCCACGAAGGCAGACGCAGCCGATTCCCGAAGATACGCAGTCGGTGACGACGCTCTTCACGTTCGGAAGATTCCGCGCGCTTCATCCGGGGGATCTCACCATCGACAAGGAATTCGACCTGATGTGCCCGACCAACCGCGTCGGCACCGTTGACGTGCTCGTCGGCCCCCATCACGGGCAGGACACGTCGAACTCAGAGGCGTTCGTGCACGGGCTGCAACCGCGCGTGGTCGTGATGAACAACGGCACCCGCAAAGGCGGGTGGCCCGACGTGATGAGGTCCTTCTACACGTCTCCTCGGTTCGAGGATTTGTGGCAGATGCATTTTTCATTGCTGAGCGGTCAGGAGTTCGCGCCCCCAGGCGTGTTCACGGCGAACGTCGTGGACGACCAGCCGAACGCGCTGCCCGTCGGTCCCATGCCGGCGCCTGGCGCGAACGCGCCGCCGCCGCCGGTTCACAACGGCCGTGCGTACTGGGTGAAGGTGTCTGCGCGCGAAGACGGCAGCTTCACCGTCACGAATACCCGAAACGGATTCTCACGTGAATATCGATAGGGCCCAGTCCCCAGTCCCTAATACGTCGGCGGCGCCGGAACGTACGCGCTGATACTGCTTTCGTGGCCGTCGGCGTCGACGGCGGCCACGCCGAACACCCAGTCGTCCACGTTGGCGTGCGGCAGCGTGTATTCCGTAACGTTGCCCACAAACACTTCGTGGTCCCAGTCTGGTGCCCACGCCTCTCGCCAGAAGATGCGATAGCCGGCGGCGCCCGGCGAAGCTACCCACCTCAGATGCGCGTCGTAGCCTGACGGCCGGCGATCGATCGTGGGCTGTCCGCGTTCGTTCGTGACGGTTGGTGGGGGAGGCGCAAGCGCGAGCACGGCCATCGATGCCGCGTTCACACGCGCGTTCTGCCCGAGATATGCGAACGAGACGCCTTCGATGGTGTCGTTCGCGTTGTGCTGCTTCGAATAGTTCTCGCGCGATTCGCGGAAGCCAACGGCGGCGAACCCCTCGAGATTCCAGGCCGTGTGATCGCCGCCGCGACCGAACCGGTCGCGCCGCGCCATCAGCCGCACGCGATGCGACGGCACGTATCGACCGGCGGTGCGCCGCACGAACATCGCGAGCGAGCGTGACGGCGAATCTTCCGGACCTTCGGAGTACAGCCGAATCGTTGCGCCATCGACGATGCCGTCGCCGCCGACCGAGCCGCCCACGATGTCGTTGTTGAAGATGGCTTGGACCGGGATGTTCGCGGCCTTCACGCCGCGCGCTTCCTCGCGCGCGCCGATGAGTCCCTGCTCCTCACCGGCGACGGCGGTAAACACCAGCGTTGCATCGAAATCGAGCCCGCTCTCAGCAAACACGCGCGCAAGCTCCATCACGAGCACGGTCCCGCTGCCATCATCGTTGGCTCCGGGTGCGTCAGCGTTGTCGTTCGTGTTCCGCTCGCCGCCTTCGGTCGTGTTCAGGCCGGCCTGACCCTGACCACCGAGATTCACCGTGTCGTAGTGGCCGCTGACGTAGATGCGGCGCGGGGAGCGGCCAGGCAGAATCGCGACGACATTGCGAAGCTCGACGTCGCGCGTAATGCGGTCGCTTCGGCCTTTGGGTATTTGATGCGTATCAAAGCTGACTTGCAACTTCGGACTGGTTCGACGCAACTCGTCGAAAATCCACTGTCGAGCCGCGCCGATGCCGCGCGAGGGCGAGGCCGTGTCTGAGAGCGTGTTCCGCGTCCCGAAGCCCGCTAACGTCCGCAGCAACTGCTCCATCCGGCTTTCGGAAATGGAAGCGACGAGTTTCGAAATCCGTGTATCGGTGTCCGGCGCACCGAATTGCGCGCGAATACTTGGCGCGATCAGGAGCACGGCAATGACGGCAATCAAGAACGTACGCATCGTGAGACCTCTGGCTGGTGCTATTCTCGCCCGCTAAGGAGAGTCAGATGAAGAGGGACAACGTCGTGCGGCTCTTCGCTCTGATAGCCGCCATTATTCTGCTTGCAACCCCGCTTTACGCACAGTCCACCGCCACCATCCAGGGGACGGTCCTCGATACACAGAACGCCGCTGTTCCCGGCGCAACGGTTGTCGTACGCAACACCGCCACTGGCGTCGAACGTACGCTCGTCACCGATGCGACAGGAAACTTCGTCGCCGCGTCATTGCCGCCCGGCCCCTATCAAGTGGAGATTTCCCTGCAGGGGTTTCAAACGCAGATGCGCGATGTCACGCTGCAGGTCAGTCAGACCCGCGCGCTCGACATTCAACTGGGAGTGGCCGCCGTTGCTGAACAGGTGAGCGTGTCGGCGGAAGCGCCGGTCATCGACACCGCGACGGTGTCGGTCGGGACTGTGATCAGCCAGCGCACCGTCCAGGAGATTCCGTTGAACGGTCGGCACTTCGTCGATCTCGGGTTGCTCATACCAGGATCGGTGACGCCGCCGCAGAACGGATTCCTCACCGCGCCGCTTCGAGGTCAGGGATCGTTCGCCTTCAACACTGCAGGGAACCGTGAAGACACGGTGAACTTCATGGTGAACGGGATCAACCTGAACGACATGTCGAACAACCAGATCACGTTCCAGCCGTCGATCAACACCGTGCAGGAATTCAAGGTCGACAACTCGACGTTTTCCGCCGAATACGGGCGTAACTCCGGGGCCATCGTCAACATCGCGACACGCTCGGGGACGAACCAGTTTTCCGGTGAAGCGTTCGAGTTCTACCGCAACGATCGGTTCGACTCCCGCAACGCGTTCAACACGCCGCCCGCACGCAAGTCGCCGTTCAACCGCAACCAGTTTGGCGCGGCGCTCGGCGGTCCCATCGCGCGCAACCGGACGTTCTTCTTCGCAACCTACGAGGGTCTCCGGCAGCGTCAGGGGATCGACATCAACAGCGGCGTGCTCACCGCGGCGGAGCGGGCCGGAGTCACCGATCCGATTTCCCGGCAGTTGCTGCAATTCATTCCCGACCAAAACGCCACCGTCAATGGGACGCCACGGTTCATCGGCTCTGCGACGGCACCGGTGAACATCGACCAGTGGACCGGTGACGTGAGCCATAACGTCGGCGTGAACGACGTGGTTCACGGGTACTACGCTTTTCAGCGTGACCTTCGCGGCGAGCCGACGCTGCAGCTGAACACGATTCCGGGGTTCGGCGATACCCGCCATTCGCATCGCCAGATTGGGACGCTGAACGAAACCCACGTGTTCAGCCAGCGGCTCGTCAACGAAGCGCGGTTCGGGTTCAACCGGATCAACATCACGTTCGAGCCGAACATGAAGGCGAACCCTGCGGATCTCGGCATCAGGAACGGCGTGACTGCGGCCATCGGGCTTCCACAGATCACCATCAACGGACCGGCGCTGAACTTCGGCGGCCCGCAGAACTTCCCGCAGGGGCGGACGGACACGACGTCGGTCGTCTCGGATACGGCGACGTTCTCAGCGGCCGGCCACACGATTCGATTTGGCGGCGAGTGGCGCCGGTTCAGGAATGCGAGTTTCACGGATGACACCGGGCGGTTCGATTACCCGAGCGTCGCCGCGTTTCAGACGGGCGTCGGCAACAACTTCACGGTGATCCTGGGGGATCGCGCCAGCGACATTCGCGTTCAGGCTTACGGCCTGTTCGTCAGCGATTCGTACAAGCTCGCACCGAACCTGACGCTCGACGCCGGCGTGCGATTCGACTCGAACCTCGCGCCCACGGAGCCGCAGAACCGGATGGTTGTATTCGACGCGGCAACGGGATCACTTGTCCGCGTCGGATCGAGCGCTCGGTCGAAGGTATACGACGACAGCCACGATCTGTCACCGCGACTCGGCATCATCTGGGATCCGACCAACGACGGGCGGACGGCCGTCCGTGCGGCATACGCCCGGACCGTCGATCAGCCGATCACGAACGCAGTGAACGTCCTGGCCGGGAACCCTCCGCTGGCGACGCCGCTCACCTTCACCGGCAACATCCGGCTGGACAACGCTCAGGCGACCGCGCAAGCGAGTGGTCTCGCGCCGCTCTCGATCAGCCCGGATTTCCATGGCGGCCACATGCAAACGTGGAACGTCAACGTCGAGCGGCAGATATTCGCCTCAACGAGCGCAATGGTCGGCTACTTCGGCTCGAAGGGAAGCGATCTACGGGTGCCGCGGAATCTCAACCAGTTCGTCAACGGCGTGCGGCCGTTTCCCGTCGTGTCCGCGTCGAGCGAAATTCTGCCCCGCACGCCGCTCGGCAACATCACGGAAACCGTGTCGCTCGGCGAATCGCACTACAAAGGTCTCTGGGTCAGCGCCACCCAGCGCCTCTCGCGCGGGCTCCAGTTCGACGCGTCGTACACGCTGTCGAAGTCGACCGACACCAACTCGCTGAGCGAAAACACCATCAGGATTCAGAACAGCTTCGACATCCTGGCCGACCTCGCACCGTCGGATTTTGATGCACGGCACCGGTTCGTGATCAACACGATTTATCAGCTTCCTTTCACCGGAAATGCATTCGCGGAAGGGTGGCAGATCGCCGGCATCCTTCAGGCGCAAACCGGCAATCCAGTGAACCTCGTCACCAACGTCACGACGTTCAACGGCGTGGTCAACACGCTGCGGCCCGATCTGATTGGAAAGCTGGCCGTCGTCGGCGATCCGACGCGATGGTTTGACAACAGTGCGTGCGATCCCCGCATTGCCGGGTCGTGCACCGCATCGTCCGTGTTCGCGATACCTGTTTCACCGGACGGCACGTTTCACTTCGGCAACCTGCCGCGAAACGCAGTGTATGGCCCTGGGTTCAAGAACGTCGATCTGTCGATCACGAAGAACACACCGATCGGCGGAACGCGTCGGATGCAGCTGCGGATTGAAATCTTCAATCTGTTCAACACCGCGAATTACGGACAGCCGGGCCGCATTCTGTCGATACCCAGCACCAGCTTCGGCGTGATCACGAATACGCGGACCCCGACTGGCGACTCCGGATCCGCACGGCAGGTGCAATTCGCGGCGAAGTATCTCTTCTAGGCCATAATCGGCGCGTGAGTGTTCAGGAGCACAAAGCTTACGCGCCGGTTTCCGTGTCCTGTTTCGTCCTGACGGTCAGCGATACCCGAACCGAAGCGAACGATACCGGTGGACAGGCGATCCGCCAGCTCCTCGAGAGCGGCGGTCACAGCGTGACGGGTCATGCGATCGTTCGCGATGATCCCGCGGCTGTCGTCACGGCCGTGAACGTCTGCCTGGCGGATGCGGGAACGCGAGTGATTATTACGACAGGGGGGACGGGAATCACCTCGCGCGACGGTACGTTTGAAGCGATCGATGGCCTGCTCGAAAAGCGGCTCACCGGCTTCGGCGAGCTGTTCCGCATGCTCAGCTACGAGCACATTGGCGCGGCTGCGATGATGAGTCGTGCGATTGCAGGCACCCTTGCTGGCAAAGCGATCTTCGTTCTTCCCGGATCACCCGACGCCGTCACGCTGGCGATGACGAAGCTGATTCTTCCCGAGCTTGGTCACGTCGTTCAGCAGTTGAATCGATGAGTACGAAAATGCGTCCTTTCGGCGAGACGATTTCCCTCGCCGACGCACGCGCGATTATCACGCGATCGTTGAAGCCGATCGAGCGCATTGAGCGCGTCGTGCTCGAAGCGGCGCATGGCCGCGTCCTCGCCGAGGAGATGGTGGCTCCGGCAGACGTCCCGCCGTTTTCACGCGCCGCGATGGACGGTTACGCCGTGCGTGCAGAGGACACGACGGGCGCGACGCCCGGGCAGCCGGCGATCTTGACCTGCATTGAGAAGGTATTCACGGGTCAGATGCCGTCGCAGCCAGTCGGACGAGGACAGTGCACAGAGATCGCGACCGGCGCACCGATGCCCCCGGGCGCCGATTCGGTGGTCATGGTCGAACAAACCGATGCCGAGGGAACGCAGATCCGGATCTTCGCGGCTGCCGATCCCGGTCAGAACATCGGGCGGCAGGGAGCGGACATCAAGCGCGGCCAGGTGGTGATGCGCCCGGGCGAGGTGCTCAACGCCAGCCGCGTCGGGGCGATTGCCGCGCTCGGTCGCGCGCACGTTGACGCGTACGCACGGCCTCGCGTCGCGATTCTGTCAACGGGCAACGAAATTGTCGACCCCGGACATCCGCTTCAGCCGGGTCAGATCTACGACATCAATCGATTCACGGTGGCGGCGGTGGTGGCGGAGCACGGCGGCACACCGGTCTCACATCGAACCGCCGCGGACACAATTCCCGATCTCGAGCGCGCGCTCGACGAGTGTCTGGAAGCAGACGTGGTGGTCTTTTCAGGCGGAACGTCGGTCGGCGAGCGCGACCTGATTCTGGACGCGCTGAGCAATCGCGGCGAGGTGCTGTTTCATGGCATCTCGGTCAAGCCCGGCAAGCCGACAGCGTTCGGCCTCGTCAAAGGCAAGCCGTTCTTTGGCATGCCCGGCTATCCATCGTCGTGTCTTCTGAACACGCATATCCTGCTCGTCCCGGCGCTGCGCGCCATCGCGCGGCTCCCGGCGCTCGAACGGCGGACGATCACCCTGCCGCTCGCCCGTCGCGTGGTCTCTGCGAAGGATCGGCATCAGTTCTACACGGTTCGCGTCGTCGGACGCGAAGCGATCCCCGCCTTCAAGGCATCGGGTGACATCACGAGCATGTCGCAGGCTGACGGTTACTTCGAGATCACCGCCGAGACGGATTCGGTCGAGCAGGGCGCGCTCGTCGAAGTGACCCTGTTCTGAGCTAACATTCGGGCGAATTCGGAGGGTTCGATGCGTACGAAGCTCCTTGTCGCCGCGGCGGCCATCGCACTGTTGTCGACCGCTCCGGTTGCGGCGCACCATTCCTTCGCAGCGGAGTTCGATGCCTCCAAGCCATTCAAGCTCACCGGCGTCGTGACGAAGGTCGAATGGCAGAACCCGCACACGATCTTCTCTCTCGACATCACCGATGAACAGACGAAGAAGGTCACCAACTGGTCGTTCGAAATGGGCAGCCCCAACGGGCTGATGCGCAACGGCTGGACGCGCAACACGCTGAAGATCGGCGACGTGGTCACCGTCGAAGGCAGCCTCGCAAGAGACGGTTCACCATACGGCAATGCGCAGGCGGTTGTCCTCGCCGGCACGGGCAAGCGCCTGTTCGCCGCCTCGAGTCGGACCGACGCGCAATGACCAGCGCTCGGTACGTCGCGCTCGCCTCAGCGTTCGTGATCGCGGCGTTCTACACGGCATGGGCAAACCAGGGACCGTCCGCGAGCCGCCCCCTTGAAGCGGCGCCGCGGCTTGCTGATGGCACGCCGAACCTCGGACGTGTTCCGGGCGAGAAGGGCGTGTGGAACGTTCCGTACATCCAGAACATGGGGATGCGCATCCCCGGCCCCGATGGAAAGACACTCGCGGAGCGGGGGACGGCGTCAGAAAACGGCGGACGCGGCGGCGCGAAAGCCGAACCGGACGTGCCATTTCTGCCGTGGGCGCGCGGCATCTACGACTACAACTCGCGCAACAACTCGAAATACGACCCGGAAGGCTATTGCCTGCCACCCGGCGGGCCACGGCTGATGGCGACGCCGTATCCCATGGAGATCATTCAGCAGCCCGAGCACAAGCGCATCTTCATGGTCTTCGAGGGCGCGACGCACATCTGGCGCGAGATCTACATGGACGGGCGGCCGCATCCGCAGGGAGACGAGCTGAATCCCACGTATCTTGGTCACTCGGTCGGGCACTGGGATCACGACACGCTCGTCGTCGACGTCGTCGGCTTCAATGAAAACACGTGGCTGGACTACTACGGACACCCGCACACCGATCTCCTCCACGTGATCGAGAAGTTCACACGGCCCACCAAGACGACGTTGCGCTATGAGGCGCTCATCGATGATCCCGGCGCGTACTCGAAGCCGTGGACGGTCGCCTGGAACATTCCGTGGAGCGCAGGCGGCGAGCTGACGGAATACATCTGCCAGGAGAACAACAGATATTTCCTGAAGCTGACCGACGATTTCGGCCAGCCGGTTCTCGGCGGCCGCTAAAGACCAATTTCCTCTAGTTCCGAATTAGCCTGAAGTCGCCCTTCTGTCCCGCCTGCGTCCACGTGCCGCTGAGCACGCGGTGCGCGGAACCGATGTTCTCCAACTTGCCATCGATGACGACCCCTTTGGCTTCCAGATGCACCTGCCAGGTTTCAGGATCAAGGGAAGCTGTGGTCAGCGGCAAGGCGTTCGGCCCGGGATTGATCGCTCCTGTGATCGCTTTGCCATCCCACTGCATCTGCAACAACACCCGTGTGCGTTGATCCTTGTTCGGCCCCCAGTCGCCACTCCACGAGCCTTTGAGCGGATGGCCGAACTGCGCGAGCGCGCTCGAGGCAGTGAGCACGAAGGTCGCGACAATCAGGCTGCGAAACACGCGTTGAATATACTTGATGGCGCGTATCAACTGATGAACTACTCCTCACGACATCTTTTCGACCACGATTCCGCTGGGCGCGACAACGGAGCGCCCAGTCGCGATTTTCGAAGGACGCACCAGTAGGTGTCCGATTCCCAACGAGAAGTCGCGGCCAGCATCGGTGTGCCCGTCGCGCGGCGCCATATTTTTCTCTGCTGCGATCAAACCGAACCCAAATGCTGCGAGAAGGAACGTAGCCTCGCGGCATGGACGTTCCTGAAGCGGCGTCTCAAAGAGTTGAAGCTCTCCGAGCAGGGCGGCATCCTTCGCACCAAAGCCAACTGTCTTCGCATCTGCGAAGGTGGTCCGATTGCAGTCGTCTACCCGGAAGGTTCCTGGTACGGAGAGTGCGATCCGCCTGTGCTGGAGCGAATCATTCAGGAACATCTGATCGCCGGCCGCATTGTGAGTGAGTACCTGATCGCCGCGCATCAGCTGGATCCCCTCACGTAAACGCCGCTCCTACCCGCCACGTATCAAGGGGAGTACCTCCCCCGGGACATAACTCTTCTGTTTCCTCACACGGAGATCATCATGCGACTCAAAATCTGGGTGTTGTTGCTCTGCGTCGCCGCGTTGCCAGTTGCGGTGCTCGCGCAGGGATCGGTTGACGGCAAGTGGGCCGGCGAAGTGCCTGGCGGACGCGGTCCGCAGCAGGTCACGCTCACGCTCAAAGCCGAAGGGGGCAAGCTGACTGGATCAATGGCCGGAGGACGCGGCGGCGAAATTCCAATTGAGGAAGGAACGATCGCAAACGGGATGCTGAAGTTCAAGACGAAGCAGATGGGACGCGGCGGCGAGGTCACCTTGAACTGGAGCGGCACGCTCAAGGGCGACGAAATCGCGTTCACGCGAATGGCCGAAGGCGGCCAGGGACAGGCGCAGGAATTTACGTTGAAGCGAATGCAGTAGAACGATCGGGGGTCTGGGGATCAGGGACTTGGGATTAGAAGCTCCAGTCCCCAGCCCCCCGTCCCTAGTCCCCAGTCCCTAGAGAGCTTTATTGACCTCCGCCCAATTCACGACGTTCCACCACGCGCCGATGTAGTCGGGACGACGGTTCTGATACTTCAAGTAATACGCGTGCTCCCAGACGTCGAGTCCGAGAATCGGCGTTTTCCCCTCCATCAACGGGTTGTCCTGGTTCGGCGTGCTGGCGATCGACAGCTTGCCTCCATCCTTGAGCAGCCAGACCCACCCGCTGCCGAATCGTCCGGCGCCCGCTTTGCCCCACTCTTCCTTGAACTTGTCGAAGCTGCCGAATGATGACGTGATTGCGTCGCCGACCTTGCCCGTTGGTGCGCCGCCCGCATTGGGCGCCATCCACTTCCAGAACATGCTGTGGTTCCAGTGGCCGCCGCCGTTGTTGCGCACCGCGGTGCGGATGTCTTCGGGGATCGTGTTGATGCCGCGGCACAGCTCGTCGATGCTCTTCGAATTGAGCTCCGGATGTTTCTCGAGCGCGGCGTTCAGGTTGGTGACGTATGCCTGGTGATGCTTCCCGTGATGAATCTGCATCGTCTGCGCGTCGATGTGCGGCTCGAGCGCGGCGAAGTCGTACGGAAGCTTGGGAAGTTCGTGCGCCATGCGTCCTCCACGTAGGGCGCGCCTTCACAGCACGCCAAAGAACGCAATCGTACTACTGAATCGACAACATTCGGTCGAGAGCTACCTTCGTCCAGCGCTTCCGATCGTCGGCGACCGTGATGCGGTTGTGCACGCGGCCTTCGACCAGCTCTTCAAGAATCCAGAGCAAGTGGTTTGGCGACACGCGAAACATCGTCGAGCAGAGACAACCAAACTGATCAAGCGACACGACACGGCGCTCGGGTGCAACGTCCTGGGCGAGCCGGTTGACGAGATGCACCTCGGTACCGACGGCCCAGATGGATCCGGCCGGGCTGTTCTTCACCATCTTGATGATGTACTCGGTGCTTCCGCTGTCGTCGGCCGCCTGCACGACGTCCCATGGCACTTCCGGGTGGACGATTACGCGGATGCCGGGATGCTGACGTCGCACGGTCGCGATTTGTGCCGCGCTGAAGCGAACGTGCACCGAGCAGTGGCCCTTCCAGAGAATCATCCGCGCGCGTTCGAGCGCGTCGGGATCAACGCCACCGAAGATCTCGTTTGGATCCCAGACGACCATCTCGTCGAGCGGAATTCCCATCTTGTACGCGGTGTTGCGGCCGAGGTGCTGGTCGGGAAGAAACAGGATTTTGTCGCCTCGCTCGAACGCCCACTTCAATGTCGCGGCGGCGTTCGACGACGTGCACACCGTCCCTCCGCGTTCGCCGACAAACGCCTTAATCGATGCAGCGGAATTGATATAGGTGACGGGGACGACGCCCGTCGATTGCGTGCGGGTTCCGCGTGTGACGCCCATGAGCGTCAGTTCTTCCCAGCACGTTTCGAGCTGGTCGGGTGCCGCCATATCGGCCATTGAACAGCCGGCCGCGAGATCTGGAAGGATCACCTGCTGGTGCGGTGCGCTCAGGACGTCTGCACTCTCGGCCATGAAGTGCACGCCGCAGAACACGATGTAGTCGGCTTCGGGACGCTGCGCGATCTGACTCGCCAGACGGAATGAATCGCCGGTGTAATCCGCGAACTTGATCACTTCGTCGCGCTGATAGTGATGACCCAGCATCAGCAGCCGGCTGCCGAGCTTCGCGCGCGCGGCGGCGATGCGCTCGTCCATTTCGGCCTCGCTGAGACCGAGGTACTCCTCAGGCAACGGCTGCCTCTCGGACAGACGGTCCTTCTCGTACTCCGTAAGAAGCGGAATTAACGCGGACATGGGATTAGAAAATTATATCGAGGGCGCAAATGGCGGCGTCAGGACGAGGCTGCAGGCCTCGGCTCCTCACGCCGTTTCGAGATCAGTGACGAACACTCGTCGTACAGCTGAAGGCTTTTCCGTGTCTACTTCAACTTCGCTTCGAGCTTCTGCCACTCGGCTTTCAGCGTTTCCCTGAACGAAGCCTGTGGCGTCTTTTGGCATGCGGCGATGACCATCGGCGTCACCTTTTCGGTGCCTTCGATGTCAACCACTTCGGCTGCAGGTTTTCCCGCCTTTGAATACGCCGTAGCCGCATAGACGACTTTGGGTCTGAACTGCTCGTCGACCGCAAGAAAGTCCGAACAGGTCCATTGCGTGACCGGTTTCTTATTGTCGGAAGCAGCCGCCGGAATTGCGAGCGCACCGAGGACGACGCTGGAAAGAACGACGTGCTTGAGTTGCATCGGATCCTCCTGACGATCAAGGTAGCCAACCGCGTGCCTTCGTGAGGTGTCACCGCGGCCGCTCGGCCGAAGATCTGGAAGATCTGATCGACGAGATTTACGTCAGGCCGTTGCAGGCTCGAACGTATTGACGATGTTGTACAGGGTGTCGCGCTCGAGCGGCTCGCGACCGGCAGTCCGGACGAGCCTTGTGAGCTGCGCTGTGGTCATCCCTTCGGGAGTTGGGGACCCGGCCATGTGGTAGATCTTCTCTTCCTGCACGGTCCCGTCGAGATCGTCCACGCCGAACCAGAGCGACGTCTGCGCCACCCCGACTCCGGTGGCAATCCAAAACGCTTTGATGTGCGGAATGTTGTCGCACATCAGCCGCGCGACCGCGTGCACGCGAAGTGTGTCCGCCGCACTGGGCGCCGGCAGCTTCCGCATCTGATTGTTGTCCGGATGGAACGCGAGCGGAATGAACGCCTGAAACCCGCCGGTCTCATCCTGCAGCGCACGCGCCCGCATCATGTGGTCGACGCGCTCCTCCATCGTTTCGATGTGACCGTAGAGCATCGTCACATTGGTGCGTAATCCGAGTCGGTGCGCGATTCGATGAATGGACAGATATCGATCTGCGTCGCACTTGTCGTGGCAAATCTTCCGGCGGACGCGTTCCGCGAAAATTTCGGCGCCGCCGCCGGGCAACGAATCAAGTCCGGCAGCCATCAGCTCGCGAAGGACCTGCTCGTCCGTCATGCCGTAAAGTTCCGCGAAGTACGCGATCTCGACGGCCGTGAAGCATTTCAGATGAATCTCAGGACGGATGCGCTTGAAGCCCCGCAGCAACTCTGTGTAGTAATCGAACGGCAGATTCGGATTGAGGCCGTTGACGATGTGCAGTTCGGTCAGGGGCTGGTTGGCGCGGCGTCGAAGCTTGTCCCACGCTTGCTCGAGCGACATGGTGTACGCCGCGGCATCCGACGGCTGCAGGCGTGCAAACGAGCAGAACAGGCAACTCGCGACGCAGACGTTGGTTGGCTCGAGACGCAGGTTGTAGTTGAAATAGGTGCGCGCGCCGTGCCGCTTCTCGCGTTCGCGGTTCGCCAGCGCTCCGACGGCAAGGAGATCCGGTGCGTTGAACAGCGCCACGCCATCCTCCAGCGTGAGGCGCTCGTTTCCCCGAACCTTTCCGTCGATTTCGGCGAGCCCAGCGGCTTTGATACGCGCGTGCACGGTCCGAAAAATTCTACGTGCTATAGTCCTAGCCTACAACTCGACTTGGCCCGGGTAAAAGGCGGACCTAAAGGACCGCCTCTACGTGTGATCGTAGAGGCCGACCTTCAGGTCGGCCTAGCAGGGGAACTGGGTGAAAAGCCCAGACGGTCCCGCCACTGTAAGCAGTTCGTCGGGCCGGCTGAAGCCGGCCTGCAACCGCGAGTCAGGAAACCTGCCCCGAGGCGCCAGTCCCTTTGCACGGCGCGTGAGACGCCGGAAGGAGACGCCAATGGGCTTCGCCCGCTTCGTTGCTTTTCCCTATCTCGTCATCGGCTGGTTATCCCTCGCAGCCGTAAGTGTCGCCGCGCAGGCACAACTCGCCGGCACGGTCGTTGATGAAAACGGCGGCGCGCTTCCGCGCGTGGCCGTCACGCTCGTCGATCAAAAAGACGTCGAGGTCGCGACGACGTTCACCGATTCACAGGGCGCGTTTCGCTTTGCGCGCAGATGCGACGGATGCGCCGTCATCGTCTCGATTCCAGGCTTCAACCCGGCACGCTCGGCCGTCTCAACTGACAGTGCCGCGACTATCACCTTGACGGTCGCGCCCGTTCGCGAATCAGTGGTCGTGTCGGCGACACGGACGGAGACACCCACGAGTCAGGTGGGTGCAGCGGTCACTGTGTTCACGGCCGAAGAAATGGAGAGGCGCGATATGCCGGTCGTCGCCGAGCTGCTGCGCGGAACGCCGGGTGCGACCGTTGTACGAGCGGGCGGAGTCGGCAACGTGACATCGCTGTTCGTCCGAGGGGGTGAGAGCAGCTACAACAAGGTGCTGCTCGACGGCATCCCGCTGAACGAGCCGGGCGGCACGTTCAACTTCAGCAACCTGACAACCGACTTCGTCGAGCGCATCGAGGTTGTCCGGGGCGCCCAATCTGCGCTGTTCGGAAGCGACGCAATGTCGAGCGTAGTGCAGCTGATCAGCAAACGGCCGGCTCGTGGGCTCTTGCACCCGACGATCCTGGCGTCAGGTGAGGCCGGCTCCTACGATTCGCGTCGCGGATCTGCATCCGTCGGCGTCGGTGGGGGCAAGTGGGACGGCAGCCTGCACGCAGGTCGGCAGCACACGGCGAACCGCGTTCCCAACAACGAGTTCGACAACACGACGATTACCGGCAACGGCGGCGTGATGCCGTCGAGCAATGTGTCGGTGCGTCTGGTTGGCCGTACGGAGTTCGGGCGTACCGGAGTACCGGGCGCCACCGCGTTCGGCCGACCGGATTTGGACGCGTTCTTCCACCGCCGCGACGGCGTGATTGGCGCGACGCTCGAGCATCAGATTTCCGAGCGATGGCAGCAGCGGATCGCGTACGCGGTGAGCGTTTCGCATCAGCAGTCGACGAACCTGAATATTGATCCGCCGTATGTGCCGCGTTTCGACGGACACGTCGCGCCGTTCACGTTCTCGGACTTTCCGTATGACAGCCTGACGGATCTACGGCGCCACTTCGTCACCTACCAAGCCGATGCGCGCGTCGGAAGCGAGAGCGGGCACGACCAGATGCTGACGTTTGCATTCGACGTCAACGCCGAACGAGGCGTACTGACCAATCGCATGGCGAGTTCTGTCGTTCGCGCATCGCGCGATAACTTCGGCTGGACCGCACAGCATCAATGGTTTGGCGCGCGTGCATCAATCGCGAGCGGCCTGCGAATCGAGCACAACGACAGCTTCGGCACAGTGGTCGCGCCGCGGATTTCGATCGCGGTGGCGGCAGCCGCGAATACGAAGCTGAAGTTCAACGCCGGTCTAGGCGTGAAAGAGCCAACCATTCTCCAATCGTTCAGCCCATCGCCATCGTTTCTCGGCAACCCGGATCTCGATCCCGAGCGGGCAACGACGGTCGATGCCGGTATTGAACAACGGCTCTTTGCGCAGCGCGTCAAGATCGAAGCGATCTGGTTCGACGCGCGCTATAAGAACATCATCTCGACCCGCACGATCAGCTTCACGCCGTTCCTGTCGCAGTACTTCAACATCGGTCTCACAAAGGCGCACGGCGCCGAGCTGGCATTTGACACGGCACCCGCGGCAGCGTTGCGGGTCCGCGGTGGATACACGTTGACCGTCTCGCGGATCGCCGAAAGCACATCGCCGACCAATCCGGTCTTTGCCGTCGGCGCATGGGCGTTCAGGCGCCCACGTCACTCCGGCTTTGTCGAAGCAGTCTGGACGGCCGACCGATTCGCTGCTGACCTACGTGGCACGTTCATCGGACGACGTGTCGATAGCGATTTCTCGTCGTTGGTGCCGCCGATCGTTGAAAACGCCGGATACCAGACGTGGGATGCCGGTGCGAGCTACTCCATCGTGGCTCCGCTGGCGCTCTACCTCCGCGTGGATAACCTCGCCGACCGCGACTACATGGATCCGCTCGGGTACCCTGCGTGGAAACGCGCCGCGCGCGCGGGCGCACGGGTGTCGTGGTGAAGCCGCGCGCCGCTATCTCATGGAGCGGCGGCAAGGACTGCTGCACGGCGCTGCTCCGAACCTGTCGCGACTACGACGTCGTTGCGATGATCACGATGTTCGCGGAAGACGGTGCGCGAAGCCGGTCGCATGGCCTGCGTCCGGAGGTATTGGGCGCGCATGCGCAGCGTCTTGGCGTCCGCCACCTGACGGCGACGTGTTCGTGGCGCTCGTATACCAAGGAGTACATCCGGCTCCTCTCGGACGCCTCCGCGATCGGAATCACGCACATCCTCTTCGGCGACATCATGGGCGACGCGCACCGTGCGTGGGACGAAGGCGTGTGTGCGGTGCACGGCCTCACGGCGGTGCTGCCGTTATGGGGTGAGTCCACTCGAACACTCGTCGAAGAATTCATCGCCTCCGGAAGCACGGCCGTCATCGTCACCGCTCGTGCCGCCTACCTGGATGCGACGTGGCTCGGGCGATCGATCGATCTGGAGGCGATTGAAGAACTTGAAAGTCGCGGCGTCGATCCATGCGGCGAGTTCGGCGAATATCACACGCTCGTCACGAACACGCCGCTTTTCAATTCGCCGCTGGACATCGCCTTTGGCGCACGCGAGATGCATTCGGACTGCTGGGCACTCGACGTCACACTGACTTCACCGGTGGGGTCCGCCTTCCCTGGCCCGCCGAAGCCGCACCGCGGCGAAGGCGGCAGACGGACCAAAGAGCATGCTTCGGGCTGAATCCGTCTCCTTCGGCTACGACGGAGGCTTTACGCTGTCGGACGCAAGTGTGGATATTGCGGCCGGCTCGCTGACAGGCCTCCTCGGTCCGAATGGCTGCGGAAAGACGACCCTCCTCAAGTTGCTCTCCGGCGTGTTGCGCCCGCGATCCGGCCGCGTGATGCTGGGCGACCGCGTGCTCAGCTCGATGACACGCCGCGAGCTCGCGAGGCACGTCGCGTCGGTTCCGCAGGAGACGCACCCGGCGTTTGACTACACCGTCATGGAGATGGTGCTGATGGGACGCCATCCGCACCTTTCGGCCTTTCAACTCGAGGGACCGGCAGATTTCGAAATCGCCCGCCAGGCGCTTGATGCGACCGGGACACGCCACCTCGCAGACCGGAATTACATGACGCTCAGCGGCGGCGAAAAGCAACGCGTCGTCATTGCGAGCGCGCTGGCCCAGTCGACGGAGGTCCTGCTGCTCGACGAACCAACCGCCTCGCTCGACCTTGGCTACCAGCTCGACGTCGCGTCGCTGCTTGCACGTCTGAACCGCGAGCGTAACGTGACGATGGTGCTGGCAACGCACGACCTGAACCTCGTGGCGTCACTGTGCGAACGCCTGGTGGTGATGCGCGATGGCCGTATCCTGGCCGCGGGACCGACGGGCGATGTGCTGACCGGCGAAACCGTGCTCCAACTGTACGACGTCGATGCGGACGTGCAGTTCCATCAACGCGCCGGCCACCTGACGGTCATTCCGGTGCGGAGGATGTCCTGATGTCTGTCCCGCCAGGCTCGCTCAGCGGCGAACGCGGCATCGGAGGGCGTCTCGCGTCGGTCCTGATTGGCTACGGCGCACTCGCACTTGCGGCCTGCCTGCTGGCACCGCTCGCCGGCAGCACACACATCAGCCTCGCGCGCGCATTCGATCGCTCGATCCCCTTTCCTGACAACGTCGACGCGCAGATCCTCTTCGTCGCGCGGATGCCGCGCGTCCTGACGGGCGCGATCGTCGGCTCGACGCTGGCCGCCGCCGGCGTCGTGATGCAGGCGCTGCTTGGCAATCCGCTCGCGACGCCGTTCACGCTGGGCGTGTCGACCGGCGCCGCCCTTGGTGCGGTGCTCGCCATCACCTTCGGCACCAGCTTTCCGATTGGAACGCTGGCATCGGTCCCGCTCGCCAGCCTCGCGGGAGCGGTGGTCGCGTCGGCGATCGTCTATGTCCTCGCGACGCGGCCAGGCCGTCCAATTTCCACGATGGTGCTTCTGCTGGCCGGCGTTACGTTGAACGCATTCTTCTCGGCGTTGATTCTCTTCGTGCAGTACGCGGCCGACTTCACGCAGGCGTACCGCACCATCCGCTGGTTGATGGGAGACCTCGATGTCGGAAGCTTCGCGCCGATTGTCGCGTCGCTGCCGTTGGTGCTGGTGTCGCTTGGTATCTTCGCGTTCCTGCCCCGGTCACTGAATCTGCTCAGCGTCGGCGCTGACAGCGCGGCAACGCGCGGGGTGGATGTGGGACTGACACAGCGTCTTGCATTCTTCAGTGCTTCGCTGGCGACCGCAGCGGCCGTATCGCTGGCCGGCCCGATCGGGTTCGTTGGCATCGTCGTGCCCCATCTGGTGCGGCTGATGGTCGGCGTCGATCACCGCATCGTGTTGCCGGCATCCGCGCTCTTCGGTGCGGCCTTTCTCATCGGGTGCGATTTGATCGCACGGACCGTGCTCGCACCCGTGGAAGTGCCGGTAGGAGTTGTGACCGCGATGCTTGGAGGGCCGTTTTTCCTATGGCTGCTCGTCAGGCGAAGCTGATTCGCTGCGTCGTCGTTCTTCTGCTCTTGTGCGGAGTCAACCTTTCCGGTTCGCTTGAGCCACCCCGCGGACCTCAAAGGTCCGCGTCGCGCCCGACAGTGGCGCCGCTTCCGACCGGTGCAACCAGAATCGTCTCGCTCGTCCCGAACGTCACTGAGATGCTGTTTGCGGTCGGCGCCGGACCGCAGTTGGTCGGCGTCAGCAGCTACGACGACTTCCCTCCTGAAACCAAAGCGCTGCCGCGCGTCGGTGCGCTGCTCGATCCGGACACCGAGCGGATTCTTTCGCTGCGTCCGGATCTCGTCATCGTCTACGGGTCGCAGAGCGAACTGGAGGGACAGTTCACCCGCGCCGGCATTCGCGTCTATCCATACCGTCATGGCGGCATCGACAGCATCCTGCAGGCGATACGCGACGTTGCGCGTCTGAGCGGGCATCCGGCCGACGGGGATCGCGTCATTCGGGAGCTGCGATCGCAGCTTGACGCCGTTGTCACGCGCGTCCGCGGACAACGGCGGCCGCGAACGATGCTCGTCATCGGCCGCGACGCAGGAACGCTGCGTGGCGTGTATGTCAGCGGCGGCATCGGCTTTCTTCACGAGCTCCTCGATATCGCGGGCGGCGACGATGTGTTTGGCGATATCAAGCGGGAAGCGGTGCAGCCGTCGAATGAAACGATGATCGTTCGCGCGCCGGAGGTGATCATGGAACTGCATCCCGGTGAGCAACCGCCTGCCGACGTCCTTCGGAAGGAGCGCGCCGCCTGGAACCTGCTGGCGTCGGTGCCAGCGGTCCGCACCGGACGCGTTCATCTTCTGTACGGCGGCTATCTGCTGGCCGCAGGGCCGCGTATCGGCCGCGCGGCAGAAGCGTTCGCACGCGTGCTCCATCCCGACAGCTTCAAATGAAGATCCTCCTGTCGTGGAGCTCGGGGAAGGACAGCGCGTGGGCGCTGCATCTGCTCAACCGGCAGTATCCCGGCGCGGTCTCAGCGCTCCTGACAACGGTGAACGAGGCTATGGATCGCGTGGCGATGCACGGTGTGCGTCGATCGGTTCTCGAGGCGCAGGCGCGGGCCGCTGGACTGCCGCTGCGCGTCGTGCACCTTCCGCATCCGTGTCCAAACGACGTCTATGAAGCGAAGATGCGCGTGGCGATTGCCGACGCGACGGCGAATGGATTCACGCACGCGGCCTTCGGCGATCTGTTCCTCGAGGACATTCGCCGCTATCGAGAAGAGAAGCTTGCGGGGACCGGCCTCGAGCCGCTCTTCCCCGTCTGGGGGATTCCAACCGGTGAGCTCGCGGAGCAGATGATCGATGGCGGTCTGCGCGCGCGGCTCGCCTGCGTCGACACGCGGCGCCTCGACGCCGCGTTTGCCGGGCGAGAATTCGATCGTTTCCTGCTGAGCGACCTTCCGGCCGACGTCGATCCCTGCGGCGAGCGCGGCGAGTTCCACTCGTGCGTCTATGCCGGCCCGATGTTCAACGAACCAATTGAGCTTGAAAGCGGCGACACGCATGCGGTTGCGCCGTATGTGTGGCGCGATCTGGTTCCGCGGACCTGAAAGGTCCGCGCCGCATTTGAAAGGTCCGCGCCGGGCATATGGGAGAACGTTACCCATCTCGAATCGTCTGCCTCACGGAGGAAACCACCGAGACGCTGTATCTGCTTGGCGAAGGCGATCGCGTCGTCGGCGTGTCCGGCTACACGGTGCGGCCGCTCGAGGCACGCCAGAAGCCGCGCGTGTCGGCGTTCATCAACGCGCGTTTCGAGAAGATCGAGGCGCTCCGGCCGGATCTCGTGCTCGCGTTCTCCGATCTCCAGGCCGATATCGCGGCCGAGCTGGCGCGTCGCGGGTTCAATGTCGTCCTCTTCAACCAGCGCAGCGTTGCCGAGATTCTTCAAATGGTTCGCATGGTCGGCGGACTGATCGGCCGTGCCGATCGCGCGGAGGCCCTTGCCGCAAGGCTCGAAAGAGGTCTCGACGACATGCGGGAGCGCGCATCCCGAACGTCGGTTCGCCCGCGCGTCTATTTCGAAGAATGGGACGACCCGTTGATCTCAGGCATCCAGTGGGTCGAGGAATTGATCGAAATCGCGGGCGGCGATCCGATTTTTCCGGAGCTTCGTCATGCGAAGCTCGCAAAGGACCGCGTCGTTCAACCTGACGAAGTCGTACGGCGGCATCCGGACGTCATCATTGCGTCGTGGTGTGGCAAGGCGGTGAGGAAGGCAAAGATCGCGTCGCGCGCCGGTTGGGACGCCCTTGCCGCCGTTCGAGCCGGCCACATCTACGAGATCAAGTCGGCGCTCATCCTCCAGCCCGGACCCGCATCCCTGACCGACGGCGTCCACCAACTCCACAAAATCATCTCGGGGGTCAGACCCCGGTGACGGGTTGTGGCGGGGTCAGACCCCGGTGATCCGTTGTACCGGGGTCAGACCCCAGTAACGGGTCGACTCAAGGTTGCAGTTTTTGCGATCTGGCGGTCGTGCATACGAGCGAGAAGCACCTGCGCCAGAAACGCACCGATGAGCGCCATGAACATGTCTGCCTGGGTGTCGAACGGATCGCCCTGCGTACCGAGAAACGCGTCGGCAGCGCTGCCGCCAATCAGCGCCGACCACCACTCGATGAACTCGTAGCAGGCGCTGATCGCGAGGCACACGCTCAGGACGATGAAGAAGAGCCACTTGCCGGGCTCGAGCGGCGAACGTCTGATCAGAATCTCGCGCGCGATGACCGCCGGCACAAATCCCTGGGCAAGATGCCCGATGCGATCGTAGTGATTTCGGCTGAACCCGAAGACGCGCTGCATCCAGAACCCGAGCGGCACCTGCGCATACGTATAGTGCCCGCCGAGCATCAGGATGAGCGCGTGAACGAAAATCAGCCGGTAGACAAGCGGTGTCAGCGGAAACCGGCGAGCCGTGGCGACGAGCAGCGGCACGGCGATGAAGATCGGGAACACCTCGAGAATCCAGGTGGTCCGATCAGCCGGAGCAATGCCAGACCAGACGAGCCACGCGCCGCCGACGACGAGCAGGACGATCGACTCGCGTGGCTTCACGCCTGCACGCGATCGTCGAGAAACAACGGAACATCGAGCGGCGGTATCACACGAGTCGAGCGCGCGCGATCGAACAACAGTTCAACCGCGCGGCGCCCCTCGGGACCCAGATCGATCGAGTACGCATTCACGTAGAGGTCGATGTGCTGATACATCACCTCTTCGCTCATCTCCTGCGCATGCTCGCGCACGAACGGGAGGCTGGCCGTGCGATGGGCAAACGCGTACTCGACGCTGCGTCGGACGACGCGGTTCACGCGCTGCTTGATCGACTCGTCAAGCGCGCGCCGGACGACGATGCCGCCGAGCGGGATGGGCGAACCGGTTTCGGCCTCCCAGAATTCACCGAGGTCGATGATCTTCTTCAGGCCCTTCGCGGCGTATGTAAACCGGTTCTCGTGGATGATCAACCCCGCGTCGAAACGCCCCTCGAGCACCGCAGCCTCGATCTCGGAGAAGAGCACCTCGGTCTTGTCCCGCGCCGCCGGGAACGCGAGGCCGAGCAGAAAATTCGCCGTCGTGTACCTCCCCGGAATCGCGATCCGCAACGTGCCGGATACCACGTCCGCTGGCGCGAACGTCCGCTTCGAGATGAGGAGCGGTCCGCAATTACGTCCAAGGGCGCTTCCCGCATCGAGCAGCACGTAATCCGGCGCGCAGTAGGCGTAGGCGTGGTAACTCAGTTTCGTGACGTCGACGTCACGCGCGAAGGCGGCCTTGTTCAGCGCTTCGACATCGGCAAGCCGCACGTCGAACTCCAGCCCTTCGAGATCAATGCGGCGGTTGACGATCGCATCGAACATGAAGCAGTCGTTCGGGCACGGCGAAAACGCGAGTGTCAGTTTCACGTCTGATCGACTATCCGCAGCGCAGCGGCGTTCAGGTTACCAATTGCCTCGTCGAGTTTCCACGCCGCCCGATTCCGCTTCTCCACGACGTTGGAAACGGCGCGAATTTCGGCGAACGCGGTCCCGCGAATCAGACACGCGTACATGAACGCCGCACCCTCCATCGTCTCGACCTGCGGGTCGCAGCGTCGACGGACTTCGGCGATCGAGCTCTCGCGGCCATGAACGGTATTGACGGTGATTCCACGAACACGCGGCAGCTGTTGCAGCGCGGCGACCGTTGGCGGTTCGGCATTCGTCAACCGCCCGTCGCGAAACGGAAAATCGTCACGCGCAAGCAGCGTCAGGTCGAGCAGTGTCAGAAAGCCGTCATCAGCCTCGGCGCCCATTTCCGGAAGTTCTTCGCTGACGACGTGCACGACG
>DASTZI010000032.1:0-4250 GCA_035764385.1 Vicinamibacterales bacterium | reverse complement strand
CCGCCATGGTTCTGACGCCGAAAACCGGAAGTTCCGGATTGATACTGTTTACGGTCGCCGTAAGGACTTGCTTCGTCGCCTTCACGTCGGCGTCGGAACGCGTGCGGAGAAACACTGCGAGATCTGTGCTGGGATACTGGAGAATGGACTGGTACACGCGCGGCGGCGGTGCCACGTCCAATCCGTCATTTCGCACATCCCCGACCACGCCGACGATGTCTGCTTCCTGTCCTTGACCCCGCGAGATAAACCGCAACTGCCGGCCAACCACGTCTCGTTGCGGTGAGAACCGGCGGACGAACGCCTCGTTGACCACCACGACCTTTGCGGTGGAGTCCACGTCGTGGTCGGTGAAAGCGCGGCCATGTTTCACCGGCGTCCTGAGCACATCAAAATACCCTGCGGTCACGGCGGTAAACTCCGCAGCGTGATCATTCGACTGTGTGGTCACCTCGTCAGGCAATGAAAACGCGACGGGAGCGGAAAAGAGCGCAGTGCCGAGGAACGGGATGGAGCTGGACACACCGATCGCCGCTTGCTCCATGCCGGGGATCTGCGCGATCCGTGTGAGCAGTTCCCTCGCCAGCCCGGCGCGCTGCGGTACGGTCAGGTATTGATTTGCCTTGGGATTGTTCGGAAAGGGAACCCAGACCTGGCCCACGACAAGCCGTCCACGATCGAGACCGGGATCCTGACGCAGCGTGGCCGAGAAGCTGCGCGCCAACAGGCCAGCGCCAATCAACAGGACCGCGGACAGGGCGACTTCCAGCACGACCAGCGCGGCGCGAGATCGATGTTGGCGCACGCTTTGCCCACCGCCGGTGCGACCGCCATCCCTCAAGTCGCGGTTGGGATCGATGGCCGATGCGTAAAGCGCCGGCATCAATCCAACCAACACTCCGGTCGTGAGCGAAAGCACCAGCGCGAACGCCACCATTCGCCAATCGGCATGTACCTCGGCGAGGCGAGGTACGTCCGCGGGCAACAGCGTCAGAAGCGATCGTTGTGCGACGAGGAGCACAGCCAGCGCCGCCGTGCCGCCGGCAAGCGAGACGAGCACGCTCTCGGTCAGCACCTGTCGAACGAGCTGGCTGCGCGAGGCGCCCAACGCCTGGCGAATGGCGAACTCGCGCATTCGCGCCGACGCGCGCGCGATCAGCAGGCTGGCAATGTTCACGCAGGTGATCAGGAGGACAAGACTCACGGCGGCGAGCAAGATCACGAGCGTCGGTCGCACATTGCCCGTCAGGCTGGTTTGGGCACGCTCGAGGCGCAGCGACCAGCCGGCCTGCTCGGGATAGAACGTGGGGTAGGTCTGTTGCAACGAAATCGCCAACGCGTCGAGTCGCCGCTGTGCCTGTTCGAGCGTCAGGCCCGGTTTCAGGCGAGCCAACGCTCCGGGCACGAACCGCCGGCCGCGCTGCGGCGGTGACGGGAATGGATCGCCGGCGAAGCCGGTTCCGAACCAGATGTCGACGTCACCGCCCTCCGTCTTGCCGGGGTGCCGAAAGTCGGGCGGCATGACGCCGATGATCGTGTACGCGTCTTCGTCCACGCGAATCTGTCGCCCGATGATGTGCGGATCGGATCCGAATTGGCGCTTCCAGAGGCCGTCGCTGATGACGATGCCATCGAGGAAGCCCGGCACCCACTCGGCCTGGGTATAGGTTCGGCCCAGCTCCGGCGTTGCGCCGAGAACGTCGAAGTAGCTCGGGCTGGTGCCCAGCGCCGCGATCCGCTCCACTCTGTCGCCGCCCGACAGGGCCGAGCTCACGGGGAAGATCACGCTGATGTGCTCGAAGACCCCGGAGCCCTCCAAATCCTGGAGCTCGGGGACTGACATCCCGACGTCCTTGGCTCCGGCGCGGTCCAGATCATCGTACACGCGCACGATGCGGTCGGGTTCGCGGAAGGGCAGCGGCCGCAGCAGCACGGCGTTTACGAGGGTGAAGATCGCGAGATTTGCGCCGATCCCGAACGCCAGGGTCAGCACACTGATCGTCACGAACATGGGGCTCCTTCTCAACGTCCGCAGCGCATACCGCAAGTCCTGCAGCAGCCCGTCCATACTCCTCCTCCATCCGATGACGTCAACGGCGAGCTGAGCTACTTGATGATCGCCCTGCAGCCTTCCGTCCGACTCGTGGCCGCTATTTGAAAGATCCTCCAGCCGTCCGGTCCCTTGCGAAGCAGGAACATGTTGACCCCACAGACATCGATTGTCGTTGCGCCAGGGCGCGTCAGCGTGAAATACGCCCAGAGTGAGGCAAGCTGCTCGTCGATCTGCACTGTGGGCGTTGCGATCCGTTCGTCGTTGCCGGGGCCGGTGCCCTTGCCGGTGCGTTCGATGATGCCGTCGATGGCCGACGGAGCGCCCAGACCCGTGGGCCCGCCAACCGGCACGAATGTGGCGCCAGATGCGACGGTCGAGCGCATGAGCGAGGTGTCGCGCGTGCGAATCCCGTCCAGGAATTGCGTGGCCGCAGCGACAACGGCGCGTTCGTCACTTTGCGCGCGCGCGGCAGTGGCGGCGAGCAGCGAGGCGATCGCCACGGCGCCAAGTACGGTCGAACGGCAGATGAGCGAGTTCATGATGCCTTGCCTCCACGCAGGTAGGGACGAACACCGCTTCGTTGATACGGTATTCCAGCAGAGGTGCGCGGATGCGCGCACCGAGTCACGCTCGTGATGGGCCATTAGCTACCGGTTCCCGTGGACGAATGTGTACGTCGGGAGGTATGGTGCGTCAAATGCACGTTTAGCACAATGATATTGCGAGAATAGCACGACGCCACTTGTGCTTTCACATCTTGGTCTCGGTTTGGATCGCTAACTTCGTCACGAGATGGACGTTGGCTTCAGTGGCCAGCCGCTCCAGCTCGTTGATAACTCGTCGACCTACTCCGAGTCCTCGGAGCGGCGGGGAGACCCACATTCGTCTTAGTTCGGCAACGCGTTTCTTCGCGAATGTGACCGCTCCGCAGCCCACTGGTTGGCCGCGCAAACGTGCAATCACCAAGGCCCCGCGAGGCGGCACGAGTTCGTGTGCCTCTGCCGATATGCTTCGAGCAGGGTCGAAACCGGGTTCGAACCGGGACTTCAGTTCGGCGAAGTACTGTTCGAAACACCAAATGGCGTCGGGACTGGTCGGGTCCTCGGTTGCAACGTGGATCATAGAGGCCTCGAGCAGACGCTCCACTTGCCGCATCGCTGAGGTAAGCTGCTCGCGCTGTTTCTCCGTAAGGACATCAAGAATCTGAAGCGCAAGTTCGTCGGAGCGTCCATCTAGTTCAGTCCTAACACGGAGCCCCCGCTTGGTGAGGTGCGCAAACCGCACTCGCCCGTCCTCCTTGGCCAAGCGCACTCTCACGAGTCCCTGCTTCGCCAAGGAACCCATCACGCGCGTGAGATAGCCGGAATCAAGGCCTAGACGCATCCGGAGCGTTCGCAGTTCTTCACCTTTGAGACCAATCTCCCAAATCAATCTCGATTCGTTCATGGGCCGGCGCTGGTGAAGGAAGCGGTCGTTCACCGCACCGATTCGTTCGGCGACGGTTCGATTGAAACTCCTGATCTGTCGTACGGCTTTTGCGTCCATGTCAGAACTCATGGCCGGAGATTCCCGGCAGGCTATCCGCGACTGGCGTTGCGCTCAGTCGGCTTATTGTATATTCTCTGACTGCAGTCAGAGAATACATTCCCTTGCTATCTGTCAAGGGCGGAGCAAGAGTGACTCCTTGGTATGCAGGGGAGTTTGACCCGTGGACGAATCTGTAAATCGGATCGAGCTGGTTGCCGTCGAGGATACGGCAACGCGAGAAGCCGCGCGGTACCTGATTGCCGAGTATTTGCGATGGATCGCGAGCGCTGCGGCCGCGAGCTACGGCCTGTCGTTCGATGTCGATGCGATGGTCACGTCGGATATCGAGGATCGGTCGAAGTTCTATCCTCCGAGCGGCCGGTGCTACGTGATCTGCCGCGGGGAGTCACACGTCGGAGTGGGATGCCTCAAGCGCATCACGCCGTCCGTCGCCGAGATCCAGAGGATGTATGTGCAGCCTCACGTCCGAGGAGTCGGTGCAGGCCGGCTCCTCCTGCAGCAACTCCTGTTAGACGCGCGGGAGATCGGCTACGAAGCCGTACGGTTGGAGAGCCTGAAATTCCTGTCCGCAGCTCACGCGCTCTACAAGTCGGCTGGCTTCGTTGAAATCACCCCGTATGCCGACAACAGCATGACGAAGTATCAGCCA
>DASTZI010000031.1:0-5821 GCA_035764385.1 Vicinamibacterales bacterium | reverse complement strand
CGGACTCGTCAAACGGGGGTTGATCGTCATGCGCGACGAACGCGATGAGCGCGACCCGTTCGAGCGCGCCGCGATGACCGCCGTCGTACCGGATGCGAACCGTGCACTGACCAAGGAGCAGGAGCGCGCCGCAGGTGAGTTGTTCGCGCTCGCGGATGCAGCGCAGTTCCGGGTGGCGCTGCTGCACGGGGTCACCGGAAGCGGCAAGACCGAAATCTACCTGCGCCTCGCCGACCGCGTCCGCCGCTCCGGCCGGCAGGTGCTCTTGATGGTGCCGGAAATCGCGTTGACGCCGTCGATGACGGCGCTCGTCCGCGGTGCCTTTGGCGACCGCGTTGCCATCCAGCACAGTGCGCTGTCGATCGGGGAGCGTCACGACCAGTGGCATCGCATCCGCCGGGGCGAGGTCGATCTCGTCATCGGAACGCGCTCGGCCGTGTTCGCGCCATTGGATCGCCTTGGCCTGATCGTCGTGGACGAGGAGCACGACAGCTCCTACAAGCAGGAGGAGACGCCGCGCTACCACGGCCGCGACGTGGCGATCATGCGGGCCAGCCGCGAGCACGCGCTCGTGGTGCTCGGCTCGGCGACGCCGTCGATGGAGAGCTATCACAACGCGGCGATTGGCAAGTACGTTCGAATCACGCTCGAACGGCGAGTGCTCGATCGCCCGCTGGCGGCTGTTCGCCTCGTCAACATGAGAACCGAGTACGCAGACCATGGGCCGGAGATCGTGATCAGTCGTGACCTCGCCGCGGCGATCGGTGAACGGCTTGCGTGCGGCGATCAAGCCCTCGTGCTCCTCAATCGTCGGGGCTATTCGACCGCCGTCTTCTGCCGCCAGTGCGGCGACACGTTCGAGTGCCCCAACTGCAGCGTGTCGCTGACCGTGCACAGGGCGCGGCACGGTTTACACGGATCGAGCGAACCCAGTCGAGGAGGCTGGCGAGCACGCTGTCACTACTGCAACTATTCGGTGCTTGTGCCGACGGCGTGCCGTAAGTGTGCGGCGCCGTACCTGGAGCACGCCGGTTTCGGCACGGAGCGGATCGAAGAGCACCTCCGGGAGCGCTTTCCGGACGCGCGCATCGGTCGGGTCGATCGCGATTCGGTGCGACGGAAGGGAGCCCTGACGCAGATTCTGTCGAAGTTCGCTGCCCGCGAGCTCGATGTGCTGGTCGGGACGCAGATGATCGCGAAAGGGCACGACTTTCCCGGCGTCACGCTGGTCGGTGTGATCTCCGCCGATGTCGGCCTTGGCCTTGCCGACTTTCGCGCCTCCGAGCGGAGCTTTCAGCTGCTCACCCAGGTCGCCGGACGCGCGGGACGAGGCGAACGGACCGGCGAGGCCATCGTGCAGACGCTCTACCCCGACCACTACAGCATTCAGCTCGCCGGCCGGCAGGATTACCCCGCGTTCTTCGAGCGCGAGGTCGCCTATCGCCGCGGAATGCGATATCCACCGTTCTTCGCGTTGATCAACGGCGTCGTGCGCGGCCGTACGTTTGAGGATGCGATGCAGCAGGCGCGAGAAATCGTGCGCCGGCTCGAACCGGCGACCGCCATGGGCAGATTCACCGTCTTGGGGCCCGCGCCCGCCCCGCTCGGCCGGTTGCGTGGCGAACACCGGGTTCAGTTTCTCCTGAAGGGGAGTCGCCGCTCCGACATGCGGAACGCGCTGCTGCAGGTGGTCGCCGATATGCCCGAGATTCGTCGGCGGTTGACGATCGATGTCGATCCGTTGAGTGTGCTGTAAGGTCCGCCTAAAGGCGGACCGCACCGATGATCCTCGCCGGATGCAGCCGGCGATCATCGGTGGGGGTCCGGCTTTAGCCGGACCTCGGCATCAATGCCGGCCCACCAGCGCGGCCGGTTGAATCGGTGCCGGCGTGAAGCAGAGCACGAACATGAGGAGCGCGAACGCCGCAAGCCACAGGCGGCTCCTATCGAGCGGAATCTCCTCGTCGACCACACGCGGATGTCGCGGTCCGAACAGCAGCAGCATACCGACGGTGAGCACCGTCCAGACGATCCACGACGTGGAAACGAACGACAGGCCGATCAGGCACGGCACCATCACCATCGTCACGACAGTACTGCGGCGTCCGAGCACTGCGTATGAGATGTGGCCGCCGTCGAGCTGTCCGATCGGGAACAGGTTGAGCGCGGTCGCCAGCATCCCGAACCACGCCGCAAATGCCATCGGGTGCATGTTGACCGAGTAGCCGTCGGGGATGCTTCCAAACGTCAACCACTCGGCCGCCTTGAACAGCAGCGGCTCGCCGAGCTCGAAGACCTCGCCCCGGAAACTCGTCGGCAACTTCACGACACTCGACAGATGCATTCCGATCAGCAGGACGGGAAGAGCGACGAGGAACCCCGCGATTGGTCCCGCAATGCCGATATCGAACAGCGCTCGCTTCCCCGGAATCGGTGCGCGGATGCGGATGAACGCGCCGAGTGTGCCGGTCAGCAGGAACGGCATCGGGAGAAAGTACGGACGCGACGAATCCACACGGTAGTAGCGGCAGGCGAAGTAGTGGCCAAGTTCGTGGCAGCCGAGAATCGCAAGGATCGACAGGCTGTACCACAACCCATGCAGCAGCAGCGAGAAGATCGGGATCCTCGGAATCTGCTCGCTGAACGCCGTCGTGAAGCTCACGTAGTGCAGCCCTCCCGCCTGCGTCGTCGAGAGCAGTGTCAGGGCGAACAGCACGACGTAACGCCACAACGGCTCACGCCGCAGGCGGGACGAAGGCGTTGGCGGAATGACTACCGTCGGTTCTTCGGGGACCGCCCGGAAAACCGAATGATCGAAATCAGGATCAGACGACGCGCCCATATAGGGCAGGTTAACCGATGTTCTGCAGGTCTTTACCGGGCTTGAAGCGGATAGTGCGCCCGGGCGGGATACGAACTTCCTTACCAGTGCGTGGGTTGCGGCCGATACCGCGTTTGCGAGGCTTCACCTGAAACACGCCGAAACCGCGCAGCTCAATCCGGTCGCCCCGTTGCATCGACACTCGCATCGCGTCGAACACCGCGTCGACAGCTACCTCGGCCTTGACTTTGGTGATGTCGGCGATCTTCGAAACCTCGTTAACGATGTCGACCTTGATCATCCCTTAGCCGCTCCTGGTTGAGTGTAACTACTATATTTTGTGTGACTTACGCTGTCAATCTTTCCTGTAAGTGTTATCAGAAATGCTGGAGATTGCGCCGGTTTACGGGTGAAGAGAGGCTCGAGGGCGGGCCAGGTGGGCCGGCGGAGTATCCCTGTAAGATATTGAACTTTTCTGAGGCGAATACGTCTGGTCCGGAGAGCACGTCCAATGACGGGAACGATTTTGAGGCTGGGTGGAAGGCGACGTGGACGAGGGGAGCGGCTCAGCCGGCAATACACCTTCGTCGGCTATCAGGCACGCGACGGCTCCAAGCTGAGCTTCCTCGAGTCGCTGACTGGTCCCGACGGCAAGACGGTCAAGAGCTGGTTTGGCGATCCGAACGCAAACTAAATTGAGGTCGCTGCTGGGTGCGGCGATCCTTCTGCTGCCTGTCGTCGCGTTCGCGCATCACGCGCTGCAGTCGGAGTTTGAAATCAACAAGCCCTCCCGGCGCTGGACAGGCACGCTGAAAAGCGTCCAGTTCGTGAACCCGCATTCGCGCTTCGTCCTCGACGTCACTGATGAGAGCGGGAAGAGCACCACGTGGGTGTTCGAGACGGCGGCGCCCAACGGCCTCCGTCGTGCGGGTTTCAGCAAGGCCGGCTTTTTCGAGCTCGGCAAGAGCTACACCGTTATCGGCTATCCCGCCCGCGACGGATCGGCGATCGCGTTTGTCGAGCAGATCACGCTGCCAGACGGGCGTACCGTCCGCATCTGGTTCGGCGATCCGAACGGATCCAATTAGACGCAGCGGGGCCTAAAGCCACGCCCTGCTGACGCCCGGTGTTCACAGACAAATCTGCAACGTAGGGCGCCGTTTTACGCGGCGCCGCTAGAATCTTTCCGTGCCCTCCTATCTCCGTGACTAAGCGACCACCATCCGTCGTGCTCGTCGGGCGTCCTAACGTCGGTAAATCGACGCTCTTCAACCGCATCACCGGCACTCGCCGCGCGATCGTGACGCCGATTGCCGGGACGACGCGCGACGTCATCATGCATCCGGCGGACTGGCGAGGAATGCACTTCGACGTTGTCGATACCGGGGGCATGTTCGGCGCCAGCGAGGATCCGCTCCACGAGCTGGTGATGGAGCGAGGACGACGCGCCGTCGAAGACGCCGATCTGCTCGTCTTCATCGTCGATGGACGGGAAGGACTCGTGCCGGGTGACCGGGAGATTGCGGAGGCGGTCCGCGCCGCAGACAAACCCGCGATTCTGGCGGTAAACAAGACCGACGATCGCCGCGCCAAGGCCGGGACGGTGGAGTTCTATCAGCTCGGTTTCGATCCGGTGTTCGAAGTATCCGGAGAGCACGGCGAGGGTGTCGGCGATCTGCTAGACGAAGTCGTGCATCGGCTGCACCCGAGCGAGAAGCGGGCGCGCGAGGAGCGCGGCGACGCGCCGAAAGAGGAAGTCGCGGTCACGATCGTCGGCAGACCGAATGCGGGCAAGTCGTCGCTGGTGAACCGCCTCCTGCGGGAAGAGCGGATGATCGTGAGCGAGATGCCGGGGACCACGCGGGACGCCGTGGACTCAGTGCTGACGTGGCATCGGCGAAAGTTCCGCATCGTGGACACGGCCGGAATCCGGCGGCCGGGACGCGTGGCGCGCAGCGGGCAGGTGGAATCGGTGAGCGTGCTGCTGGCGCGGCGGTCGATCGAGTCGGCCGACATCGTCGTCCTCATCGTCGATGCGACTCAGGGGGCGACCGATCAGGACGCAGCCATTGCGGGGGAGGCCGACAAGGCGGGCCGCGGCGTCATTCTCGTCGCCAATAAGTGGGACTTGATGAAGGACCGCGGACCGGATTTCGTGAAGGAATTTGATGAATCGCTGCGCCGGCAGCTCAAGTTTCTCGATTACGCG
Organism: Vicinamibacterales bacterium; assembly: GCA_035764385.1. Classification (GTDB taxonomy): domain Bacteria; phylum Acidobacteriota; class Vicinamibacteria; order Vicinamibacterales; family UBA2999; genus Gp6-AA40. The sequence goes on along the minus strand of DASTZI010000031.1, from coordinate 791 downwards.
CCGATCCTCCACATCTCCGCGTTGACCGGGGAGCGCGCCCCGAAACTGCTCGAAACCATCGACCGCGTCACCGCGTCGCGCAGCAAGCGCGTCCGAACACCCGAACTGAACAAGTTCGTGGCTGACATCAGCGCCGCACACCCGCCGGCGAGCCCCGGACGATCGCACGTCCGCATTCTCTACGTGGCTCAGACCGGCGTCGCACCGCCAACCTTCGTGTTCTTCACCAACGTCGCCACGAAGTTCCATTTTTCGTACGAGCGATTTCTCGTCAACCAGCTCCGCGACCGGTTTGGTTTCGAAGGGACACCCATCCGTTTTCACGTCCGCACGCGCCGCCGTCCGACCCGCGAAGCCGCAGTTTGAGAGCCGCAGCGGTCGAGGCTCGGTTTATACTGCGCAGAGTGAACGCAAAGCTGTACAAGGCTGCGGAAGTGTGCGAGTTGCTGCAAGTGCAGCCGTACGTGCTCCGTTCCTGGGAGAAGGAATTCCCCGGCATCGGCGTACGCGGGAAGTCGCCCGATGGTCCGCGGTTGTACCGGCAGAGCGACCTCGAGCACGTTCAGCGGATCAAGCAACTGGTGTTCGTCGAGGGATTAACCGTCGCAGGCGCCCGTCGCAAACTGGAGGCGTCGGCGCCCCCGATTGCTGTGGTCTCGGAATCCGAAGCAGCCGAAGTCCTCGATGCCCTTGGCGCGGACGTGCGCGCGCGTATCGCCACGGTGCGGGAAGGGCTTCGCGAGCTGCAGTCGATGCTGGGCTCGAAGCCGGGATCATCGAACGGTCATGCC
>DASTZI010000030.1:0-4042 GCA_035764385.1 Vicinamibacterales bacterium | reverse complement strand
GGCGGTCAACCGAAAGTCAGGCACAACGTCGCGAATGCGGTCGAGAAAGAGATGTACCGCAGGCGCGTGAGCGAGGTCGGCCGGTGTCGCTTCGTCGGCATCCGTCCCGCATCCCAGTGGGTTCAGGGCGAATTCGCGCTCACCTCGGAGATGCAGCGGTCCACGACTGGTGACGAGAATACGGAGTGACGGGACAGCAGCCAGCATCATGACGACCAGCGGTGCCGCCGCCATCAGATGCTCGAAATTGTCGAGCACCAGGCATGTCTGCACGTTGTGGCATAGCGCGCGTAGCCGATCCGGCAGGGCGTCGGGGCCGATGTCCGGCTAGGCGAACGACTCGGCGATGGCGGAGGCGACAACCGCTTTGTCGCGCAACGGCGCGAGTGCCACGAAGACCACTCGCCACGTCCCTTCGAGCGCGATTTCGTGCGCGATCGCAATCGCAAGCCGGGTTTTCCCCACGCCGCCGGGGCCGACGAGAGTAATCAGGCGAGCGGTGGGATCCGCGATCCACTGCCGAAGGCGTCGCAAATCGGGGTCACGACCGAGCATCGGAGTAGGCGCCAGTGGCAGCGGGTCTGAACCGATCTCGTCGGTCGCGAACGCTGGTGCGCGCCCTCGCGCGCTCGCAAAGAGGGCATCCCGCTCCTCAGGCGGAAGATCGAGCGCCGCCGAAAGCGCCCGGACCGTTTCGAGGTGCGGTCGACGCCGCTCCCCACGCTCGAGGGCGCTGATCGCATGCACCGAGAGACAGGCGATGGTGGCAAGTTCTTCCTGGGTGAAGCCTGCAGCTTCCCGCAGCGCCTTCAGCCGAGCGCCGAATGAAGGCGAAGCACCAGCCATCCGCGCCCATCATACCTGCGGACTACTGACGTCCGAGCCGCCGGAGTGAGTTAAAGTGCCGGCAGTTCGATCATGATCCCGTCTTTGATGAGCAGTTCGCGCGGCACGAGAATACGAGCGTCCGTCGCGGCGCTCGGCGCCGTGTTCCTCTCCACCGTCTTTGCGGAGAGCGGCAATTGACCGCGCCCGCTGTGGAGTCACGCGTCGCCGTCGACAACACCTCTCTCTTTGTGCGCGTCACCGGCGGCGGACAAGGGGTGATCGTGCTTCACGGCGGTCCCGACTTTGACACCGCCTATCTTCTGCCGGAGCTCGATCAGCTCAAGGACGCATATCGCCTCATCTACTACGATCAGCGTGGACGCGGGAGATCGGCTGAGAACGTCCGTCCTGAGGATGTGACGCTCGCGTCCGATCTCGCTGATCTTTTCGAGCGCCGGTCTCTACAACCTCGCCGAAGACATCAGCGAAACACGAGATCGGTCCGCCGAGCGGCCGGACAAAGCGAAGGAGCTCGCAAAGCTCTGGCAAGAATGGAATCGTCAAATGTCCAAGCCGGCGTGGACTCCGCGGTGACGCGGGCGCGCTCACGGCTCGGATCGCTGATGCAAAGACGGCCTGTCGAAGGTGCCGCAAGACGACGGGCTCACTTCTGTCCGACTTCGTCCGCTACGCGTCCGCCTCCGCGGGCTGCGCCCGCTTCGGCGAGACAGACTTCGCCTGTCTATGAGCTCGCTTCTAGAGAGGTCGGCCGTGAAGCGGCCGACCCAGACGAAGCTCGTGCGAAGCGCGAGCGAAGTCTGGCTGGCTGTTCGGGACGATTTTCGCAACTGGTTCGTGCGGGCGTAGCGGCGACCCGGTAGCTAATAGATGTCGAGGTCGTGGCCCGTGACGACCTTGCCCCGGTACACTGCACGGATCTCCTTGAGCAGAACGCCCTCCGGGTTCCCTTCGGGCGCACCGCCGAGGGCCGACCGATGGTAGAGGATGAGCAACCCGGGCCGCGCTCTGCGAGCGATCTCCGCGAGCTCGACTGAGGACGTGTGCAGCGCCCTTATGTTCGCCTGATCCTCCGGCGAAGCGAAGTTGTACGTGAACATGCTGTAGGCTTCGTGAATCAGCACGTCGCACCCGTTACAGGTCTCCACGATGCTCTCGGCGGGCGACGTGTCCCCCGAAATGACGATCGACCGGTCCGCGGTCTGGAAGCGATACCCGTAGGCGATGTTGTCACGATGCTTCACCGGGAATGCCGTGACGGTGACGTTCTTGTCCTTGTAGACGGCGCCGGCGGTAACCTCGTGGACGTTGACCTGCACGTCGGGATTGCCGCGCCTGGACAGCGGGCGTCGCACGGTGTACGCCTCGATGAGATGCTCGGTCATGTGCCGGATCCCTTCCGGCCCGTAAACCTCCAGCGCGCCCTTGCGCGCGGGCTCAGTCTGCGCCGGCGAGTAGATGAGATCCGCGTAGCCGGTGGTGTGATCCCAGTGGAGATGAGTGAGAAAGGCGACGTTGATCTCGGTAGGCTTGAGCGCGAGCACGCCCTTCTCGTACGCTCCCTGGGCCCGACGCATGACGCCGGCGCCGAAGTCGACCAGATACGCGGTGCCATTGACGACGATCGCGGTGGCGGGTCCCGACCGAGCGATGTCGAATCCCGGCGTTCCCGTCCCGAGCATCACGACCTGCGTGTTCGACGGCCTTGACGCAGGCGGGGGATTCAGCCGTTGCGCGACCGATCGCACCGACAGGAACAAGGCGAGCAGGACGATTGATGAAAGCCATGTTCGACGCAATCGAGCTCGATGTCGCATAAGACTTCACTCTTGTTTATCCGCGCCGGTCGTCCGGACTGTAACACGCGGACTTCGTGTCCGCGCCACCAAATCCGCACCGATCTCCCCGCTGCACCGAGTGCACTATGCTGCTCCGCGCAATGACAGAACGCGGAAGCACCCTCGCGGGTGCGTCGATGGCTCATCGGATGCTCTTCGAACGTGGAACGTCGGACAAATCCAGCCCCAGAACAACGACATGCCGCCGTCATCGACGATGGCTCGAACGACCACTCCGGGCGATGTGGCGTGCGCGCAGGAACGACCCGTCGGTCGACGTTCTGGTTGGTCCGCCTCATGCCGAACCGACCGGGCCGACGGCTCGCAAAACCCGATCGGGATTCGAACTCGCCGACTCGAGCGAGGCTACTGAAATCTTGGAAGTTGGCTGGGTCCCGTGCCGTTAGCCGCGTCCGCGCAGCGAGAACACGCCGGAATCGAACACGGCAACGTGCTGCAATCGGGACGACTTGGGAATGGTTCGGAATGATTGGCTGGGACGTAGGGATTCGAACCCCAATAACCGCGTCCAGAGCGCGGTGTCCTACCGTTGAACGACGTCCCAACAGCCGAGTGGACTTTTGAGTATATCAAAAAGCCACAGGTCCCCGGCCTCATCCCGGACTACCATGGGCGCCGCTGGAGCGACCCATGACACGCATGCTTGTCACCGCCACCCTGGCTGGCCTGCTCGGACTCGCGGCCCCAGGGACCACGGCAGCGCCGAAAGCCCAGACGAAGGCCACCGCCACTAACGTCCCCGTTATCGCGCACGAAGCGGTCCCCGACTTCTTCAAGAACCCGCCGGGGATCTACACCGGCGAGAACATGGGCATCGCCACCAGCTCCAAGGGCAACATCTACATCTATCACCGCGCCAACGAGACGCGGCTGTTCGAGTACTCGCCGAAAGGGGACTTCGTCCGCGAGATCGGACGCGGCAACTACGGCTTCGCGTTCGCGCACTCGGTGCGGGTCGACGGCGACGACAACATCTGGGCGGTGGATGAAGGCACCGACATGCTGATCAAGTTCAGCCCGGCCGGCCGGATCCTGATGACGATCGGCCGCCGCAGCGACCCCGTCGCCATGCTCTCGAACATGCCAGGCGCGGGCGCCTACCACGGCCGCAACGCGAAATACCGCTTCGGCCGCGAGACCGACGTCGCGTTCGATCAGCAGGGCAACATCTTCGTGCCCGACGGCTACTTCGACGCGCGCGTGGTGAAATACGACAAGTACGGGCGATTCATCAAGGCGGTCGGGACGCGCGGTAAAGAGAACCTGCAGTTCGACACGCCGCATTCGATCGCCACCGACTTCCAGGGCAACGTCTACGTCGGCGATCGCGGCACCCC
>DASTZI010000029.1:0-5975 GCA_035764385.1 Vicinamibacterales bacterium | reverse complement strand
GTTATTCGTGTTCTTGTTCCAGAAGAGTCCCGCGACGTAGTCCTGCGTCACGTTGTAGCGGGCCGCGCCGAAAAACCAGATGCGGTCGTGCAGGATCGGCCCGCCGAACGCCGGATTGATGTCGTAGTTCGCTTTGATCTTGTTCGGCGCTGCCAGGCCGCGGCGCACGAGATCGGCGGTGAGATTGTTGCTCTGCAGCCCTCCTGGCGCATATGCAGCGAAGACGACGCCATGGAAGACGTTTCCGCCCTCGCGCAGCGTGTAATTGGTTCGAACGCCGCCCGCGTTGAGCGACGCGTCGTTCGACCCGGAGTCAATCGTGATTTCCTGCAGGCCCATCGGGTTGAGGTACAGCGTGGAGGTCGCCGCCCCGGGTCCGAATGATGCCAGCGTCATGCCGTTCAACGTGGTGCCCGCGTCCTCCGACCTCGCCCCATGTGCGGTCGGGTTGCCCGTGACCTGCTTGGAGCCTGCGCCTCCGACGTCCTGACGCCGGAAGTCCACGCTCGGGATGAGCACGGCCAGCGATGTTCGATTGGCCGCATTCGGCAGCGCATCGAGGACCTCGCGGTCCAGCACGCGCTCCTGCTTCGTGCTCTGCACGTCGACGATCGGCGTTTCGCCGGTGACGGTGACTCTCTCCTCGATCCCGCCGACCCGCATGTCGACATTGATGCGAGCGGTGAAAGTGCCCTGCAACTGGATACCATCGCGCTGTACGGTGGCGAAACCACTCAACATGAAGTTAACGGTATAAAGACCGGGACGCAGGTTCTCGATCGCGTATTGACCAGTGCCATCCGTAACGGCCGTTCGCGTTTTCTCGATCAGCGCCGGACTGGCCGCTGTAACGGTGACGCCGGGAAGCACAGCCCCCGACGCATCCTTGACGACTCCGCTGATGGTGGCCTGCGCGGACGCGGTGACCGGAAGCACCAACGCGAACGCCAACGCCACCCCAACCTTGCCGATTCTCAGCACGGCTCCCCCCCTTGTATTGATTGTGTTTCCCGGCTTGCTTGTCCCTACTTGCCGCGGCTCTTGATGCCTGCCGCGAGCAGCTGCACGCGATAGATCGCATTGGACCCGACGGTGTAGAGCCACTTTCTATCGGGACCCGCGAAGGTGAGGTTCTGCGGCTTCTGCAGCCTGTTCTGCTCGGCTCCCCAAAGGCCAATGGGAATCGCGCCGAGATATTCGCCCTTCGGACTGAAGACCTCGACGCCGACATTGGTCGCCGTATAGATGCGGCCGGCATCGTCGATCGCCATACCGTCGGCGCCGTTGTCCTCGCCGAGTCGCGGATCAGCGGCACCGGGAGTCGTCAGACTCTTGTATTTGCCGAAGTTGCGCTGGTTCTTCAGCGAGCCGTCCGGCTGCACGTCGAACGCAAGCAGGAACTCACCGTCCTTGTGGTTGGCATACAACGTCTTCTCGTCGCTGCTGAGAACGACGCCGTTCATGTTTTTGAGGTCGACAACCTTCTTCACCTGACCACCCGGCCGCAGGAAATAGATACCCTGTGTATCGGTGAAGTAGACGTCGTCCTTGGTGCTGACGATGAGGTCGTTGAGCGCGTTGAACGGCTTGCCGTCGACGCTGTCCGCCAGCGTCGTGACGCTGGCGGGCGGATACAGCACGGCGACTTTCTCGCCTGTGCTGGGACGCAATACCGCGAGCAAGCGTCCCTTTGAATCCCACCCGAGGCCATTGGCGCCTTCCGCGCTTTCGACGAACGTTGATCGGTTGCCGTTCAGATCGACTTTCGAAATGTGCGAAACATTTCTCTCGGTCCACAGGACGCCGCTTCCATCAAGGAGCCTGATGGGTCCTTCGGTGCCCTGAACGGGATACGCAACGAGCTCGATGTGCGTACCAGCGGCGACGACGCCGGGTATCGCGGGCGCGACGACGTCTTTCGGCGGCGGAGGTCCCTGTTCCCCGCCACGGCCACGACCGCCGCCACGACCCCCGCCACGACCGTCTTGCGCGTTCGCGATGAGCGAAACGGCCGCGACGACAAGGAGCGTCGCGAACGTCTGCCGATAGCCGACCCGTGGTCTCATTCCTGGCCTCCGATTCAGTTAGTCAGTGGGCAGTGGGCAGTGGGCAGGGATTCAAAGTTCTTACTGCCGACTACCGACTGGCCACTACTTTCTGTCCGGCGACGCGCTTCGAGCCGCGGGCCGTTCACGTCCGGCGTTTGCGACGAGAAACGCCGTCACCGCGTCGATTTCGTCCGGCATGACCTGCGCGCCGCGGCTGATCATGAAGAAGACGAGATCTCTCCACTGTTCGCGTGTTTGCTTGTGAACCTGGAGCATCCGGCCGAGCGTCGTGTGACACGTGGTGCAGACCTGCGACACGACCACCCGCCCTTTTTCGATCTGGGGATCGTCGCCACCCTGCGCACCCGCAATGCTGGGGCACGACATGACCAGCGTGATCGCAACAAAGACGATGCGCTTACCCATTGAGCCTTTTCTTTCGGATCTCCGCAATCGAGTGCCGCTGGTACCACGTGGGCTGGCTGATCGGTGCGCCATCGACGGCGACATCGACGTCGAGCACGACGGCCTTCCCGTCGCGCATGCTTCGCAGGCACCGTTGCAGCGCCGGCGCCAGATCGGCGGCGCGCGTCACCTTCTCGCCCCTGAGTCCGTAGGCCTCCGCGATCTTCGTGAACTCGACGTTCGGATCGCCGAGGTATCCGTTGAAGTCCTTGCCCGCTTCGTAGAACGTGCCGCCGTTGAGCATGTTGCGTGCGCGGCTCTCGTTGTACGTATGGTTGTTCATGATGACGATGAGCATCGGCGCTTCGTAGCGCGCGATGCTCCACAGCGTCTCTGACTGGTTGAAGAGGAATCCGCCGTCGCCTTGAAGCGCGACGATCTGTCGATCCGCCAGCGCCAGATTGACGCCGAACGCCGCGGCCATCCCCCATCCGAGCGCATCGCCTTTCGTCCGACCGATGCGCTGCTTGTTGTCGCCACCGAGCTTCAGCTGGCGGTACATTTTGTAGTACTGCGTCCCCAGCTCCGGGACGATCACCGCATCCTTGTCGAGCGCCTTCTCCAGCTCGAAGCCGATCCGCTCCCACGTGATCGGACTGTTGTCGAAATGCGCGCGCAGCGCAATGTCGCGCGACTCCTTCAGGCTCGCCGTCAGCGCCGACACCTCCGCCAACCGGTTCGATCGGATGCGCGCCATCCGATCCTTCGTCAGCATCGCATCCACGGCCGCCGACAGATCGCGAATGGCCGATCGCAGGTCCGACAGGATGCTGATGTCAGGAACGAACGATCGTCCCAGCGCCTGCGGATCGTGGCTGATGTGCACGAGCCGGCGCGTCGGGCCGCCCGTCAGCCCGCGGTCGTCTTCACGTCCCGCGGTGAAGCTTTCGCCGAAGCTGATTAACAGGTCCTGCTTGCGCGGATATCGCTGCGCCTGCAGCTCACCGACGAACAGCGGATGGTCGTTCGGAAAATTCGCGTACAGGCTGTGCATCGTCTCCGCAACGGGGACGGAGAGCTTCTCGGCGAGCGCGAGCACCGCGGCCTGCGCCCCCTCGATGCCGACCTGCGAGCCGATGACGAAGAGCGGATTGTCGGCTTCGACGAGCCACTGCGCCACTTTCTCGATGACGTCGGCCGGCGCGCGCGAGCGCGCGCGCATGGTGGCGAGATCGATGGCGTGAATCGGCGCCTGCACCTGCTCGCCGTTGGCGCCAAAGGTCAACGCCACGGGTCCGCTCGGCGGACCGAAGGCGAACTTGATCGCGCGGCGAAGCGTATCGGTGACCTCCTCGGCTTCCAGGTGGCCGGTCCACGTCGTGAACGGCTCCATCGGACCGAGCGTGTTATCCCACGACTCGAAGCTGTCCTCGCCGTTGCCCCCCTGGCCGCCCGAAAACGCCAGCAGCAGCGGCACTCGATCCTTCCACGCGTTGTACGTGTTGCTCAACGCATTCGGAAGACCAACATGACTCCCGAAGAAGAACCCGAGATTGCGGCTCGCCATCGTGTAGCCGGCTGCGGCAGCAACCGCCTGCCCCTCGTGCGTCATGTTGATGACCTGCACGTCGCCGGCCGTGTAGATCGCCTCCCAGAAGGGAGTGAATCCGCTCGTGTTGGTGTGGAAGAGCGTGCGGACACCGGCGGCCCTCAACTGAGCCACCACGGCCGCGGCGGCAGTGCCCTTGTAGATCGTCGGCTCGCTTTTCGGCAGCGCGTTCTCAGGTTTCACCGCGGCGGCGGGCGCCTGAGGATCTGCGGCAACGCCCTGACCGACACCGGCTGCGATCCCCGTCGCGGCGGTGGCGGCTAGAAACTCTCGGCGAGAGACCGGAGGTTTCGTGGTGCTCATAAATGGTCTAGTGGCGAGACTTAAGTACGCCATCCACGAATGACTGTCAACATGAACCTTGTTGCGCCATGACAAGGCAGCCATGGCTCTTGACACCCGCTAATTGCCACAATACCCTCGGCCCACCGGAGGCCATCCATGAGGCTGCACATCGTCCTCGTCGTCTCCCTGGTTACCCTCGCATCGGCCGCATTCGCGCAAATCACATCCGCCACTATCACCGGCACCATCAAGGACGAAACCGGCGGCCTGCTGCCGGGCGTTGACGTCACGGTCTCGAATGTCCAGACCGGCTTGAACCGAAGCGTCGTGACGGACGACAACGGCTATTTCACCGTGCCCGGGCTGGCGCCCGGCACGTACGAAGCGCGCGCCAGCATTCAGGGATTTACGACCGCGGTGCAGAGCGGCATCGTGCTCGAGGTCGCCCAGCAGGCGGCCCTGAACCTCGTGCTGAAGGTGGGCGCGGCCTCCGAAACCATCACGGTGTCTGGTGAGGCTCCCCTCATCGACCTCCGGACTTCGGCACTCTCGGCTGTCGTCCCCGAGAAGACGATCGAGGAGCTGCCGCTGAATGGTCGCAATTTCATCTCGCTCGCCACGCTGCAGCCGGGCGTGGTGCAGTTCACCGAGCGGCTCCCCTCAGGTTCATCCACGAAGGGCGTGCAGTTGAACATCAACGGCATGGGTGGCCGGTCGAACAGCTATCTGCTGGACGGCGCCAACATGCGGAACTTCGCCGGGGTGGCCTCGGTCACCGCCGCGGATTCCACGCTCGGCGTCGAGACGATCCGCGAGTTCCGCGTGGTCACCAACGCGTTCTCAGCCGACTACGGACGCGTGATGGGGGGCATCATCAACATTGCGACCAAGTCGGGCACCAATGCGCTGCACGGGTCGGGCTTCGAGTTCTTCCGCAACAGCCGGATGGACGCGCGCAACTTCTTCGACCCGGGCGAACCGCCGCCATTCACGCGACATCAGTACGGCGGCGCCGTCGGAGGACCGATCGTCAAGAACCGGGTGTTCTTTTTCGGCGGGTACGAGCGGCTGCAGGAAGACCTGGGGCAGACCGTCATCACGGCGGTACCGACCGCGGCCGTGCGCACGGGGGTCGTCAACCCGGCCGTTCGTCCCTACCTCGATCTCTATCCGCTGCCGAATGGACCATCGCTCGGTCCCGACATCGCGCAGTACACCTATGCGTTCACGCGTACGACGCGCGAGAACTTCCTCCAGGGACGAGTGGACGTGCAGTTGTCGCACAAGGACCTGCTGTTTGTCCGGCACACCTCCGATCGCACGCACCAGGTCTTTCCGGGGGCCGGCGCCCTCGCCTCGTCGTTGTATCCGCAGTTCTTCACGGTTGGCTCGTCGAACAATCAGCTCTTCACGGTGGAGGAAACCCGGACCTTCAGCGACCGCCTCTTCAACTCGGTGCGATTCTCGAGGAGCGACCTGTTTTATGGCCAGGTTCCAGGCTACAACCTGGCCCAGCCGCTCCCCTTCTTCCAGGGCGCGGGGGTGGTGGGCACGATCGACGTGGGCGGATTGTCGCGCATGGGCACCGATCCCACCTCGCCCGTGACGCAGCCAATGAAGTATTTGAC